>JBAUTF010000298.1:0-2768 GCA_049582065.1 Candidatus Dormiibacterota bacterium
TCAGACGTTCTGCCCGCCCTAACGTTGGCACGTGATGTGTCAAATAGTGTGTCAACCGCTGCGCGGCGGTGGGGTTACCAGGCCAGTGACGGCGATTTCGAATACAGAAATTTGGTGGACCCGAGGGGATTCGAACCCCTGACCTTCTGAATGCCATGCACACGGTTGACCGTCCACCAGAGTCCACCAGGGTCGTTTTCGAGTTCAAACCTGACAGTGATTACAGGCGATCAGTCCACCTGAGTCCACCGAAGTCCACCGGATAGGCTGTCAAAAGCGGCTGCCGGTCGGCGATCGCAATCGCAAATGCGACACCTCTCATGCGGCCCAATCTGGGGCCCGCCACGGATGGCCGAGACGCTGCAGTCCGAATGAGACGCTGACAAAATGCTGCCGTGATCGGCAGACTCCTCCGGTCGGAACGCGTGAAGGTCGCCGCCCTGGCGGCGAGCGTGCTGCTTCTGCATCTCGTCACAAACGCCCAGTACGACTTCCACCGCGACTCCCTCTACTACTTGGACAGCGCACGTCATCCGGCGTGGGGTTACGTCGACTACCCGCCCGTGACGCCGACGATCGCGAGGCTCAGTTTGTTCGTGTTCGGCGCGTCGGTGTGGGGGCTCCGCCTCTGGCCGTCGCTGGCGGGATCGCTGATGGTCGTGATCGCGGTCCTCATCGCCTACGAGCTAGGTGGCGGCCGTCCGGCGCGACTGCTCGCCGCGGTCGGCGCGGCGACGAGCCTGGTCTTGCTCGGCGCCAACTGGCTGTTCCAGACGGTCACCTTCGACCAGGTCGTCTGGCTGACCAGCTTCTGGATCCTGGCCAGACTCGTGCGCACCAGCGATCGCCGGATTTGGCTCGCTCTGGGCGCAATGCTCGGTATAGGGCTCGAGACCAAATACACCGTCGTCGCACTGATCATCGGGATCGTAGCCGGCGTGTTGGCGACGCGATTGCGCCGCGACCTCGCGACGCCGTGGCCGTGGATCGCCGCGGGCATCGCGCTCGCCATCTTTCTCCCGAACCTCGTCTGGCAGGCTGCCAACGACTGGCCGTCGATTCAGTACACGTTCAACCACAAGTCCGCCCAATCGGTTGATTTCTCGCCCATCACGTTTCTCACCCAGCAGCTCGCGCTGATCGGCCCGGTTGCGATCCCGGTCTGGATTGCCGGGCTTTGGTGGCTGCTCAAGAGCCCCGACCGCCACGTGCTCGGCGTGGCGGCCGCCTTGGCCTTCGTGATCTATCTGTTCGCCGGCAAGAGCTACTACGTCGGCCCCCTGCATCCTTTCTTGATCGCCGCGGGCGCCTGCGCCCTCGAGGAGTGGACGGCGACTCGCCGGCGGTGGCTGCGGCCGACCGCCGCGGTCGCACTGACACTGCAGGCAGGTGTCCTCCTGCCGCTCGTGCTGCCGGTCCTGCCCGAGGCCGCGATGGCGCGCTCGCCGGTGCCGGGTGCACGGAAGGACTTCGCCGACACGGTCGGCTGGCACGACCTGGTGGCGCAGGTCGCGGCGATCTACGACTCACTGAGCCCGGACGAGCGCAAGACGGCAGTCATCCTCGCGAACAATTACGGGGAGGCGGGCGCGGTCAACACATATGGCCCTGCTCTCGGCCTGCCCACGGCGAGGTCGGGCGAGCTGAGCTACTACTACTGGAAGCCGGCGTCACTCGACGGCCCGGTCATCGCGATCGGCTTCGACCCGGTCTTCTTGGGCACGCTCTACGACACGTGTGAGGGGCGCGGAGCTGTCACCAATTCATACAGCCTGCACAACGAAGAGTTCGGCGCGCCCCTGACCCTATGCCGCGGAGCTCGGCTGTCGAGGGACGTGACCTGGGAGCGCCTGAAGGTTTTCGAGTGATGATATGACCCGGTGCGTAGTGTCCGCGACCCACGGCGACCGAGCCTTATTCGATGGCCCGATGTCGGTTCCTTTCGGCCTCACGACCAGCTTTTAAGAATCGCATCGATTCTCCTTAACGTGGGACATGCATCGTCGGCGGAGTGCGCTTAGTACGACTTGTACAGGGCGGCTTGCTTGCACTCGCCATCCTGTTGGCCTGGGTGGATTCGCCTTTCGTGAGCGCATACGCCGATGACCTGGATTCCCTGAACGGCGGTCGTCGGAGTCGCGTCATTGAGCGCGAAGATCAAGTCGGGTGATCTAACGTGCCTGCGCTTCTCGTGCCAAGGCAAAGTAGTGACCCGACTCCATGTCCGCAATTAGCCCTGGCTGGATGGGCTGCCAGCCGAGCAGCGCGCGAGTCTGCGTGCTCGATGCCGGCTGGTCGCTCGCGAGAACGATACCGAGAAAGCCGAACTGATCGGCGGGCGCCGGCGTCGTCGGCAGGTTCAGCTTTCGGCCGATCACTTCAGCCATTTCGCGCGTGGGTACGGCCTCGTCACCGACGGCGTGCCAGATCGATCCAGCTGGAGCCTTCTCGACCGCCAAGCAGAAGAGCTGAGCGGCGTCCAGAACGTGCACGGCTGGCCAGCGGCTGGAACCGTCACCGACATAGCCGGAGACTCCCTTCTCGCGCGCGATCGCGATCAGCCTCGGGATGAGGCCGTGTACATCTCCCTCACCGTGCACCGACCTAGGGAGACGAACTACTGATGAGCGCACGCCGCGTGAAGCCAGCGCAATCGCCGCCCGAGCGTTGGCACCCCGAAGTGCCGCGGGTCCGAAGGCGCTTATATCGTCACTCTCTGTAGCCAGCCTTCCGGGCACAGCCGGCGTGCCCGATGCGATGACGAGTGG
>JBAUTF010000299.1:0-13368 GCA_049582065.1 Candidatus Dormiibacterota bacterium
AACCGGTGGTCGATCGCCTGGCGGCCGTCGGGTTTACGACCGGCGACTCCGCCTTCGTCAGCTGGCTCGGCGTCAGCTTTTACCTGGATCCGGAAAGCGTGGCGGCGGCTCTCACGGGGCTTGCCTCGGTCGCGCCGGGCTCCGAGCTTGCGATGGATTACGTCCTCCCCCCCGAGCTGCGCGACGAGGGCGGGCAGACGTACGCCGGGTTCGCCATGCGGGTGGCTGCATCGAGCGGCGAGCCGTGGAGGAGCACGTTCGCGCCTGCCGCCATGGAGCGCTTGCTGTCGGAGAACGGCTTTGAGACGGTCGAGCACGTGAGCCAGAGGGACTGCGTCCAGCCATCGCTTTGGCAGCGGTCCGACGCGCTTCAGCCGATCGGCCTGTGGATGGCTGCGCGAGCGATCCGCCGCAGCGGCTGAAGGTATAGTCGCGCGGATGCCGCCGATCCTCTTCGTCCACGGCCTGTGGCACGGGGGTTGGTGCTGGGAGGAGCATTTCGTCCCCTGGTTCCGGGAGCAAGGCTATGAAGCCACCGCCATCACGCTGCGGCACCACGACCAGAGGCATGCGCCGGGCCTGCGAATGACGCGGATCGCTGACTACGTCGAGGACGTGGCCAACGCTGCTGCAAAGATGCCGTCGCCGCCCGTGGTCGTCGGTCACTCGATGGGCGGCTTCGTTACGCAGAAATACCTCGAAGACCACCGCGCCCCGGCCGCTGTGCTGATGGCTTCGATCCCACCCTCCGGGGTCATGGGCGCAACCCTGCGGACGGCTGCGCGCCACCCGCTGCGCTTCGTCGCCGTCAATCTCACATGGAGTCTTTACGGACTTATCAAAACTCCCGGGCGCGCACGGGAGATGTTCTTCGGCGGCGAGCTCAGCGACGAAGAAGTCGCCAGGTACCAGTCGAAGATGACCGATGACGCTTACCTCGCGTACCTTGACCTCTTGCTGTTCGTGCGCCCGAATGTAGATACGGTGCGGCGAACGCCGCTGCTCGTGCTGGGTGGCGACGCGGACTGGGTGATCAACCCGGCCGAGGTCGCCAGCACCGCGAAGGCTTACGGCGCCGAGCTGACCACCTTCCCCGGCGCGCACGACCTGATGCTGGAACCGGGATGGGAGAAGGTGGCCGAGCGGATCGACACGTTCATCCGCTCGAAGGCCGGAGGCGCCGCGGGCTGACGGCGGGAAGGAACATCGCGGCGAGCACCGCCTCGCCATCGCCTGCGGCCGTGAGGGTCACCGCCGAGCCCTCGTCGACATCGAAGTCGATCCAGGCGCAGCAGTCCCGCTCCAGGTCGACCAGCTCGAGCAGCGCGGTCCTGGCGCCGGCCGTTGGACGCAGCCGGATCACTCCGGGGATGCGCTCACGTTCCACGAGCCCGCTGCCAAAGAGCTTCTCCCACGCATGCCCGCGATGCTGGAGCTCCTCGCGGGAGAGCGAGCAGGTGATCGGTCGAGGGTCTTCCAAGTAGAGCATCAAGCGTCCGGATGGCCGGCCTATTCCGGCTTAAGGTTGCGTCGTTGAACCTGGTCGCCGACTCCTTTGCGTGGCCGTTTCGCGGCGCCTGGCGCTCGACCTGGCTCGTCGGCGTGCTGGTGGTGCTCTTGCTTCCGCTGCTCTTCATTCCACTCCTCGGTTACGCCATCGAGGCGACGCGCGCCGCCGAGGAAAATCCGGCTCAAGGCCCACCCGCGTGGCGCCTGTCGGCCCGCTTGATCACAGACGGCACCTGGACTGCGCTCGCCGTGCTGCTCGTCAGCCTGCCTTTCATCGTGGCCTTCGACCCGTTCGCCGGCGCTCTATATGGCGCCCACGTCTGGCGCACCGCCGACGCCGGCCAGTCCCTGTTCTACGCGCGCGTGCTGGCATTCCTCGTCCTGGCCCTGCCGCTTGGCATCGCGCTTCTGCTCGTGATGCCGAATGCCACTGCGCGTTTCGCAAACAGTGGCCGGCCACGCGACCTGTTCGACTTCGCTGCATCTCTTCGCGCCGTCCGGCAGGACTTCGCGACGTGGAACCTGGCCGCGGCGGCGATCGTCACCGGCTGGGCCGTCGGGGTCGCCTGCATCGGCCTGCTGTGCGCCGGCATCGTGCCCGGCATCTTCTACGCCATCCTTGTGAGCGCACATGCCACCGCCGCGCTCCACGACAAGAGTTCGCCTCCACCCGCTGGGTGATGCGGCCCTGCTGGTGGAGCTGGGCGCGCGACTCGACACGGCGGTCAACACCCGCGCGATCGCGCTTGCGGCGGCGTTGAAGAAGCGCCGCGACGTGCGGCAAACCCTCGCGGGCTGCGCCAGCGTGACGGTGCATTTCGACCCCGAGCAGACGACCCCCGAGGCACTGGGGTCGGCCATCAGGCGGCTGGCGACCCGGCGGCCGCCCATGGACGAGCCGGGGCGCCTGCACAGGATCCCGGTCGTCTACGACGGACCGGACCTCGACGCGGTTTCCTCCGCGCTCGGCCTGCCCGCTGGCCGGATCGTCGAGCTTCACACGCAAGCGATCTACCGCGTTTTCGTGGTCGGGTTCGTCCCGGGCTGGGCGTATCTCGGACCGCTGCCCGGGGTGCTGGAGCTGCCGCGACGCAGCGTCCCGCGCACGCAGGTCCCGGCCGGCTCGGTGGCGATTGCCGGGCAGATGACGGGCATCTACCCGTTGCCGACGCCAGGCGGGTGGCACCTCATCGGCCGCACATCGGTCAGGGTGTTCCTGCCCGACTCCGACCCGCCCTGCTTGCTGCGAGCCGGCGACCGCGTCAAGTTCTTCGCCGCCGACCGGTGATGGACGCGCTGCGCGTCGAAGCGCCGGGCCTGCTGACGACCGTGCAGGACCTGGGGAGGCTCCATGCCGTCACCTCCGGCGTTCCGCCCGGCGGCGCGATGGACCGCTTCGCGCACTGCGCTGCCAACCTGCTCGCCGGCAACGACCCCGGCGCCGCGGCGCTCGAATGCACGCTCACCGGGCCTCGGCTGGTCGCCGAGCGGTCCTGCCTCGTCGCCATCGCCGGAGCCGACCTCGACCCGCGCGTCAACGGCGAGCCCGCCCCGATGTGGACCGGGATCTTCCTGTCCGCGGGCGACCGCCTTACGCTCGCGACCAGGCGCAGCGGCGCCCGCGCGTACGTCGCAGTGGCAGGCGGCGTGGTCGCGGACCGCTGGCTCGGATCGCAGTCCACCTACCTGCTGGCGTCAAGAGGCGGCATGCGCGGCCGCGCCCTGGTCGCGGGTGACACCATCGCCGTAGCTGCAGGCGCAGGAAGTCCTGCGGTCGCCGGGCGCGAGCTGCCCCACCACCTCTGGCCCGACTATGACGACCACGCGCTGCGCGCCGTCGCCGGCCCGCACATCGACAGGCTCGGTCGCGATGGCCGCCACGCGTTCTTCACGTCGGTGTTCACGGTGAGCCATCAAGCCGACCGCATGGGCTACCGGCTCGACGGGCCCGACCTCGACACGTCGGGCGAAGAGCTCCTTTCATTCGGCCTGACGGCGGGCGTGGTCCAACTGCCCGCCGGAGGAAAGCCGATCCTGCTGATGGCCGACCACCAGACCGTGGGGGGCTATCCCGTCATCGCCACCGTGGTGCGAGCGTCGCTCCCGGTCGCCGCCCAGCTTGCGCCCGGCGACGAGCTGCGTTTCGCGGAGGCGTCCGTCGAAGAGGCGCTGCGCATGCGCCGCGCGCAGGAGGCCGCGCTAGATTCGCTGCGAGACTAGGTTCTTGATCCAGTCGATGTGCTCGAGGTAATGCTCGTACGTGTTGCCTGCTATCCACTCAATGACCGGCAGGTCGCTGTTCTCTTCGCCCTTCGCCGCAGGCTGGTAGTGGAAGTAGGGAAGCTCGAGGCCGGCGTCATCGAAGCCCTCGAGCCTCGCCATCAGCCGGGCATGTGAGTCACGAAAGTACGCGACCGCATCCCCGCTCGATCGGTCGCGGTGCAGCAGCCAGACCGCGGCGTTGACGGCATCGGTGTCCTGCTCCACATCACCCAGCCCCATCGCCTCGATCCGGTCGCGCCCGTCGAAAATGGCGAGGAGCGATTCCTCCCAGGCGGCGACGTGCGCCAGGTGGTCCTTGACCGCCCAACCGTCGGGACCGGTGGTCGCCAGGGTCTCCGGGCCCATCGAGTCGACGAGCTCCCACAGGTCGGTCCACGATTCGTCGACCCGCTCGCGAACCCTTTCGCTTTCCGTCACGAGCCGCCGCCCGCCGCCTTCTTCGCCTCTTCGATCACGGCGTCATAGTCCGGCTGCGGCTGCTCCCTCGACCCCACCCACGTCCAGCGGACGACTCCCCTGCCGTCGACCACGAAGACCGAGCGGCGAGCCATCCCCGAGTACCCGGCGACGTCGTCGCGGCGCACACCGTAGTCGGTCACCATCTTGCGCTCGAAATCCCCGATGAGCTCGTAGGGCAGGCCGCCGAGCTCCTTGGCGAAGGCCGTGTGCGAGAACACCGAGTCGACGCTGATCCCGTAGATGCCGATGCCGTTGGCGACCGCCTCGTCGTTCCTGGACCGAAACTCGGTCAGCTCGGTTCTTCAACCACCGGTGAAGTCGAGCACATAGAAAAGGAAGATGAGCGCCCGGTGCTTCTCGAGCGCCTCCGCGAGCGTCAGCTCCTGGCCGCCGGTGGTCGGCAGCTTGAAATCCGGGGCCTTGTCGCCGATCTGCAGCACCCAAAAAGTCTATTCGGGTTGGGATTCCAGCACGTACCAGCCGGATCGCGTCGCACCAGTGATCGCGTAACCGCCCTCGACGGCCGAGGTCAACGCCGAGCGCAGCGCGAGGCGCCAGGACCGTGCGAGCGCCGGGTCCGAATGGCGGAGCTCGACGATGTCATCGGGCACCTGGCACAGGAGCACGCGCGCGTCCCGCGTCGGGACCGTCACCGGCTCGCCGGAGCCCCCGACGGAGAGGATCGTCGACGCGCCGGCCGCGATGAGGCGGTCGGTCTCGTGCGACGGCACGCGGCCGGCGGCCGCTTCCTCCGCCTCGCGCGAGTCGAGGCGCCAGCGGATGAGCAGGCGGTCCGACTCCTCGCCGGCGTTGATGCCGTCGGTCATCTCGCCGTAGAAGTTGACCAGGTAGCGCGAGGCGCTCGCGCCGAGCTTGCCCAGGTTGAAGTAAACGTTGCGGCGCACGAGAGGGTCGGTCGTCCACTCCATCACCTTGACCTCCCGCTCGAGGCACCACCTGCGCTGGTGCTGCTTGAGCTCGAAGCCGAGGCCACGAGCTTCGCTGCCGGCGATCACTCCAAGGATGTGCGAGTGCATGTGCAGCTCGTGCGGCGGCACCCCGCCGAGCCATCCGACCAGGCCGCCGACCAGCTGCCCGTCCACGTGCGCTCCCGAGACGTAGTTGCCCGAATGGGACAGCGCCTTGAGGATGTCCGAGTCGACCGAGGGCTGGCCGGGCCGTCCCCACACCACAGCGAAAAGCTCGGCCAGCTGGCGCAGGTCCTCCAGGTCGGTCAGCTCTTGGATGATCGCGCCCATCACGACCGGGGAGCCAGAGGCCCGGTCCGGATCCCGGCGTCCCGCAGCGCCTGGCGCACGGCCACGGCGATGAGCCCCGCGCCCGGCGTGTCTCCGTGCACGCAGATGCTGTCGAACCGCCCCGACCTCGCGAGCGTCAGCGCCTGCTGGGCCGCGTGGGTCGCGTCGAGCACTGCGCCCGGCCGGTCGCGCGGCGCAAGGCGACCGTCGGAAAGCATGAGGCGGTCCGCGAAGCCTTCTCGGTACGCCGGGATGCCGGCGCGCTCGGCGGCGGCGAGCAGCTCGAAGCCCGGCTGCCCCAGGAGCCCCACGCCGTGCGCCTTCGCCACGCGCGCCACCGCATCGGCGACCGCCGCGTCGGCCTGACAGCGGTGAAAGAGCGCGCCGTGTGGCTTCACATAGGCGATCGGCGCGACCGCGGCGAGGCCCGCAACCTGGAAGGCAACGCTCGCTTCGATCTCCTTCGCAGGCAGCGACAGCTCGATGCGGCCGAAGCCTGAGCGGTCCTCGTAGCCGGGATGCGCTCCCACCTCGACACCAAGCTCGCGGCATCGCCAGGCGGTGGCGATGCTGATGGACACCGAGCCGGCGTGCGCGGCGCAGGCGATGTTCGCGCTGTCGACGCACGCGAGCACCGCCTCGTCCTCACCGGCGCCCTCGCCGAGGTCGGAGTTGAGGTTCACCCGTTCACTCGTGTTTCGTGTCGCCGTGCAGGAGACGGATCGCGTGCGCAAGGACCGGCATCACCGCCTCGAGGGATTCGGTGGCGCCCCTCACGCTGCCCGGGACGTTGATCACGAGCGTGCGCCCTCGCACTCCGGCCATGCCTCGGGAAAGCGCTGACATCGGCGTGCTGGACGCGCCGGCCCGCCTCATCGCCTCGGCAAGGCCGGGCACCTCGTAATCGAGAAGCGCTGCGGTCGCCTGCGGGGTGACGTCGCGCAGACCGAGGCCGGTGCCTCCGGTGGTGATCACCACTTCCACGCCGCTGACGACCGCCGCCGCGATGGCCTCGGTGATGCGGTCCTTCTCGTCGGGCACGACCTCTGGGCCGGAGATCTCGAACTTCTCTCGTTTCAGGCGCTCCACGAGTGCGGGACCGCTTTCATCCTTCATCGTCCCGGCCGTTGCGCGATCGCTGACGGTGATCACGTGTGCCCGGTTCACGGGCGCTACTTTCTTTTCCAGGTGCCGGAGCGCCCGCCGGACTTCTCGAGCAGGCGGACCGACTCGAGATACACGCCGCGCTCGACGCCCTTGGTCATGTCGATCAGCGTGAGCCCCGCCACCGCCGCCGCCGTAAGCGCCTCCATCTCGACCCCGGTCTGCCCGAGCACCCGCGCCCGCGCCAGGATCCTCACGCCGCCCCTCACGAACCCGAAGTCCACCGTCACGCCGGTCAGCGGCAGCGGGTGGCACAGCGGGATCAGGTCCGGCGTCCGCTTGGCGGCCATGATGCCGGCCACCCGCGCCACCTGCAGGGCATCGCCCTTGGCGGTCCCTTCCCGGACGGCACGCACCGTCGCGGGCGTCATGCGGACAACGCACTCGGCCAGGGCCTCGCGGCGCGTGGCCGCCTTGTCGGCCACGTCGACCATGCGCGCGGCGCCCTTCTCGTCGAGGTGCGTGAGAGCGCGGGTTGGCACGGGCATCAGGATATGCGGATGCCGAGCACGAGAGGCGTCTTGTTCGACTACGGCGGCACCCTGGTCACGTTCAGCTACCCGACCGAGGACCTGCTGGAGGTGCTGCGCGAGTTCCGGCCGCGGATCGAGGCGGCGATCGGCGTGCCGGCGCCCGAGGCGGATGCCATCCTTCGCGACGTCCTGCGCCCGCTCGAGGACTACATCACAACGATGAGCGAGGACGAGGTCGACTACATGGACGTGTATCGAGACACGTGGCACAAGGCTGGGCTAGAGCTGCCGGACGGTCTGCTCGAGGACATCCTCGACGCGGAGCAGAGGTGCTGGGACCGCGCCGTCCGAGTCGACCCGGATGCGCTGCCGGTGCTGGCCTGGCTGGGCGCGCACGGCATCAGGCGCGGCATCTGCTCCAACGCGCCTTTTCCACCTGCGATGATGCGGCGCCAGCTGGAAGTGAACGGCATCGCGGCCCACGTCGACGGCGTGGTCTTCTCGAGCGAGATGGGGAGGCGGAAGCCTGCGCCGGAGGTTTACCTGGCGGCGCTCGACGCCATCGGCACCCGGCCCGAAACGACGCTGTTCGTGGGTGACCGGGTGCGCGAGGACTTCGAAGGGCCCACCTCCGCCGGGATGCGCGCCGTGCTCCTGACCAAGGAAGCCGGCGGCCGGCGGACAGACGGGATTGCAACCATCGCGTCGCTGGCCGAGCTACCGGGGATCCTGTGAGCGCGCCCAAAAAGCGTCCCGGCGCGCTGTGGCTCCTGTTCTACGGACGTCGGCGCCGGGGCTTCCCCTGGCTGCTCGCCGCCGTCCTGGCCGCGATCGTCGTGCTGGCCCTGACCTTCGCCATTCCTGGCGGCCCGGAAACGTGGCGCACGCTCGCGCCCTTGATCCTGGGAGCGCTGCTCGCCGGCGCGCTGGTCTTCGCGGTGGCCGCCTCTTTGCGACCGCGTCGCCGGCCCTGAGCCGAGCGGGCGGCGATCAGGGCTGCGGCCGCCCCCGCCCCCACGCCATTGTCGATGTTGACCACCACCAGTCCGGTCGAGCAAGACTGCAGCATCGTGTTGAGCGCGGCCTCGCCTGCGCCACCGCGGCCGTAACCCGTGGACACGGGGAGCCCGATCACCGGTAGATCGGTGAGCCCCGCGACCAGGCCGGGAAGCACACCGTCCATCCCGGCCGCGACCACGATCACGTCCGCGCCCCATTCGAGAATCGCCGCGAGCGGCCCCACGAATCGGTGCAGGCCGGCCACGCCGAGGTCGGCCGCCAGTCGCGCCTCGATGCCGCAGGCTTCGACCACCATGCGCGCCTCCTCTGCCACCGGGACGTCGGACGTGCCGGCGGTCAGGATTCCCACCTTGCCGTCCGCCTGCTCGGGCGCGAAGCCATCGCGGATGACGCGCGCCGAGGTGTCGTAGACGATCACCGTCATGCCGCCACCGCGGGCGGCTTTGTCCAGGGCGACGCGATGCCTTTCGGTCATGCGGCTGACCAGGCCCTGACCCTGGCGGGCGGCCATCGCGACCGCCAGGCGCGCTGCCTCGCGCGGAGACTTGCCGCTCGCCAGCACGACCTCCGGCAGGCCACGCCTGAGGTAGCGGCCGAGGTCGAGCCGCGCCCGGCCCGCCAGCTCGTCGAGCTGCTGGCTGCGAATCTCCGACAGCGCATCGTCCTCGGTGATCTCGCCGGCGACCAGCCGCCGCAACACATCTCTCATAGGCCCGCCAGGACCTCGCGCATGCGCTGCCAGTGCGTGCCCGCCCAGTAGACACGACCGCATTCCGGGCATTCGGAGTAGCGCGTCTGGGTGTGACGGACGTAGGTGGGCACGCGGTCGGCGACCACTTCGGGGACGCGCTCTTCGAGCTCTGAGTTGCACTCGATGCAGCGCGTGAGCGCTTCCTTGAGCTCCAGGCCGAGCTCTGAGAAAACCTGGCGCAGCTGAGCCGTCACCTCGTCATCCCGGATGAGGATCGCGCGCACCACGCCGGTCTGGATCACGCGGCGCTTGGTCAGGTCGCGGTCCCGGGTCAAGAGCACGCGGCGCTCTGCGGCCGCCTCGCGCACGAGCTCTGCATCGCCGATGCGGGCGTGATAAGAGGCGTCGTAGCCGAGGGCGCGCAGCCATCGAGCCAGCCGTCCCACGTTGCAGTCGGCAACGAACCGGGGCCTCATTCGGCAATCTTAGAATCGACCGATGGCCGGGCTCGATGATCTGATGACCAGGCTGCGCTCCGAAGCGGGCGATTGCTACTCCTGGTCGAACGGGCCGGGCGACCGGTATGCCGCGCACAGCCACGGTTACGAGAAGGTCCTCTACTGCGTCGACGGGTCGATCACGTTCGTCCTCGCGCAGGAAGGCAAAAGGCTGGAGTTGAAGCCGGGGGACAGGATGGTGCTGCCGGCCGGCACGATCCATTCCGCGATCGTCGGTGAAGCTGGCTGCACCTGCATCGAAGGGCGCCGCTAACGATCCTCCGACCGCTGGGTGCGGCGTAATATGGGCCTCGCGATGAGCATCATCGAGTTCATCCGCGACCGGGCTCGCTTTTACAACTGCCCGGTGTGCGGGCGCAGCCTCAAGGGCTGCGATGTGCAGGTCCTCAGCCACGAGGAGGAGCGCTTCCATCTCCAGGTTACGTGCGCACAGTGCCAGGTGACATTCATCGTCGTGCTGGCCATAGCCGGCGGGGCGGTCGAGGAGGTCGAGGCCGCCATGCCTCAGCCGGCGGCTGAGCCGGTGGTCGCAGCCGAGCCGATCAGCGTCGACGAGATCATCGACCTCCACCTCTTCCTCAAGGGCTACCAGGGCACCCTCACGGAGCTGGTCCACCAGCCTGACCACAGCCGCGGCTGATCGCGCCGTGCCGTCGGGCGGCGAAACCGCGCCTCGCATCTATCTCGACGACGCCGGCTCGGCGCCTGTCCTCCCCGAGGTCCGGGAAGCTCTCCGCGACGTCCCCGCCGGCAACGCGTCGAGCCCGCACGCGGAAGGACGCGAGGCGCGAGCTGCTCTCGACCGGGCTCGCGACATGGCGGCGCATGCGCTGGGGGCGAAGCGAACCGAGATCACCTTCGTCTCGTCGGGCACCGAAGCCGTCAACCTCGCGCTGTTCGGGACGGCGCGCCGGCTGAACAAGCGTGGCGCGATAGCCACCTGGGCCGCGGAGCACCAGGCCGTGCTCTCCGCGGTCCGGCGCCTTCAAACGGATGGGCACGAGGTCCACATCGCAGGGGTCGACGGCGATGCGCGCGCCGACCCGGACTCGATAGCGACCGACGCCGTCCTGGTGTCGATCGGCCTCGCCAACAACGAGGTCGGCACAGTCCAGCCGGTCGCCGCCGTCATCGAGAGGGCTCACGAGATGGGTGCGCTCGTCCATGTCGACGCATGCGCCGGCCCTCGCTGGATCTCGATCCCCGCCGGCGCCGACCTGGTCTCGATCAGCGGGCACAAGCTGGGTGCCGGACGTGGCGGGTTGCTCTACGTAAAGGACGGCACCAGGGTGGACCCGCTGCTGTTCGGCGGCCCGCAGGAATGGGGGCGCCGCGCGGGTCACGAGGACGTCCCTGCGGCTGTCGCGGTAGCGACGGCCCTGGCTGTCTGCAAGCGTCAGCGCGAAGGTCGCGCGAAAGCCGCCGAGGCTCAGAGCAGGGATTTGCGCGAGCTGCTGGCGGAAATTGGAGGGGAGCTCACCGGCTCCAACCGGCGCCTGCCCAACTTCGCCACGTGCGCTTTCACCGGCCGTCGCGGCGAGGACATCCTGCTGGCGCTCGACCTGGCCGGCATCGCCGCCTCGAGTGGGTCGGCCTGCGCTTCGGGGTCCCTCGACCCGTCTCACGTCCTGCTTGCGATGGGCCTCAGCCTGGATGCTGCGCTCGGCAGCCTTCGCATGACGACCGGCTATGCGACCAGCGACGTGGAGATCTCGCGCGCGTGCGCGATCATTCGCTCGGTTCTGACCCGGAGGGCCTCCCTTGCCTAGCGTCGAACACGAGCTCGCTCGCCGCGTGGCGCGCGGGGAGGAGGTCGTGCTTGCCACGGTGATCAAGCTGGACGGCGAGCCGCCATCGCAACCCGGCGCCAAGCTGCTGATGTCGCGCACCGCCGCCATCGCGGGGACGCTCGGCTGCAGCGAGTTCGACTCCGCGGCTCTCGCGGACGCCGCCGAGATCGCCCGATCGGCGGCGCCACAGCTCCGCACCTACCGACACGACCTCGGCTCGATCGAGGTCTACATCGAGCCCTACACGGCGACCCCGGTCCTGGTGGTGTTCGCGGCCACTCCGGTCGCCAGAGCCCTTCTGCGCTGGGCGCCCGAGGTCGGCTTCCGGCCGGTGCTGGTGGAGACGCGCCCCGAGCGATTGACCGGCGCGGACTGGCCCGAGGCGATCACGTCCCTGGGCTCGCTGCGGGAAGCGCTGGCCGGCGACGTCTTCGCCGTGCACACCGACCACGACGCCGAGGACCTTGTCCTGGCGCTCGAGGTGCTGCTGCCGGCCCAACCGGTCTTCATCGGCTTGGTCGGCAGCGGACGCCACACCGGCCACCACCTGGACGCGCTTCGAGCTCAAGGAGTAGCGGAAGACGTCATCGCGCGGATCCAGACCCCGGTCGGCCTGGACATCGGCGCGCGCACCCCGCCGGAGATCGCCCTTTCCATCCTGGCCGGCCTGGTCGCCGCCAGGCGCGGCGCGAGCGGCGGCTGGAAACAAGGATCAACGAACCGTTAACTCCATCTGCGTTCGAATGGCCGAACTGCATAATCAGGGGCCGTGTCGATCTCGCCGGGAACCAGGCTAGGGCAGTACGAGGTCCAGGATTTCATCGGCCAGGGGGCCATGGGCCTGGTCTACCGCGCCTATCACGCGCAGCTCGAGCGCACCGGCGCCGTGAAGGTGATGCAGGCGATCTCGCCGGATCCCGACTCGACCGCCCGCTTCCGCCACGAGGCGCAGGCGATCGCCCAGATGCGCCACCCCAACATCCTCAACGTCTACGACTTCGGCGAGTACGAGGGGACGCCGTACATGATCGTGGAGTACGTGTCCGGCGGCAGCCTGGCCAACCGGCTGAGCCAGGGCATGATCGACCAGGCGGCCGCGCTCAATTTCCTCCGCGGCATCGCCGCTGGCCTGGACTACGCGCACTCACGCGGCGTCGTGCACCGTGACATCAAGCCGGCCAACGTCCTGCTCGAGCCGGACGACACGCCTGTGATCGCCGACTTCGGACTCGCGAAGCTGCTCCAGGGATCGTCCCTGAAGTCGATGACCGGGGTCACCACCGGCACGCCCGCCTACATGGCGCCGGAGCAGGTGACCGGGGCCAGGGTGGGGCCGGCCGCCGACCGATACTCCCTGGCGACCATCGCGTACGAGATGCTGACCGGTGTCATCCCGTTCGACGGCGAAGCCCTGATGGAGCTGCTCTACGCCCAGGTGCACCGCGAGCCCCCACCACCCAGCACGCGCAACCGCTCCCTCAGCCCTCGCGTCGACGCGGTGCTCATGCGCGGCCTGGCCAAGGATCCGAACGCGCGCTGGGAAACCAGCACCGCCTTCGTTCGCGCGCTGGAGGAGGCTCTCGGGCCCAAGCCCGCGGCGGCCGTGGCGCGCACGATGGTGATGTCCTCCCCGGTGGCTTCCACGGTCCCGCTTGCGGCGGCCGTCGCCGGCGCAGCCGCTGTCGAGGCGAGAAGCGCCGCAGAGCCCGTCGTCCTCGCCTATCCGTCGCCGCCTCCTCCAGGGGCCAGGCGAAAATCCCGCAAGGGCCTGTTCGCCCTGATCGCCGCGGTGATGGTGTTGATCCTGGTCCTGGTGGGCTTCGCGATCTATACGTACCTGAACCAGCCGGTCAATCTAACAGTCTCCCCTCCGACCGTCGTCGCTGGCGACAGCATCGTGGTGACTGCGAGCCATCTGCCCGCCAACCAGGCAGGCGAGATCCAGCTCTGGAGCCAGCGTCGCAGCTTCCCGTTTCATGCCGGCCCGAACGGGAACGTGCAGGTCGAGATCTCCATCCCTGGCGATCTCGAGATCGGGGAGCACCTGGTGATGATCTGCTGGAACGGAGCCTGCCACTCGCAGCAGAAGCTGCAGGTGCTGTCACCGGTGGCCCTGGCGACCCCGATCGCGGGGACCAGCCCATCACCGACGGCGTCGCCGGGCGCGCCAAGCCCGACTCCGTCGCCGGCGACCAGCCCGAG
>JBAUTF010000300.1:0-4065 GCA_049582065.1 Candidatus Dormiibacterota bacterium
CCCACCCCGGCCGCGTGGCGACCGGACCTCCCCACTCGTGGGGAGGTGGGAAGTACCCGGCGGAGCCGGGGGATGGGAATGAAAACAGGTGACTTCCCCGCTGTGCGGGGAAGTACCCGGCGAAGCCGGGGGATGGGGAGGTCCACCTGGCAACCAACGTAACAGCGCCGAATCCGCTCGCCGAGGGGCTGCACGACTATCGCGTCGCCGACCCGGCGCTCATGGTCATCTTCGGGGCGACCGGCGACCTGAGCGGTCGCAAGCTGCTGCCCGCGCTCTACAACCTGGCCAAGCAGCGCATGCTGCCGGCCGGATTCGCGGTCGTCGGCGCGGCGATCGACGACATGAACGACGATTCGTTCCGCCAGCACGCGGCGGACAAGATCAAGGAGTTCTCGCGGACGCAGCCGATCGACAACAAGGTGCTCGACGCCTTCCTGGCCGGCGCCTTTTACATGAAGGTCGATTTCGGCAAGGTCGACGACTTCAAGGCGCTGCAGCGCAGGCTCGAGGAGCTGGACACGTCGCGCCACGTCGCGGGCAACCGCATCTTCTACTGCGCGACCCCGCCCCCGACCTACGAGACGATCACCGAGCAGCTCAAGGCCGCCGCGATGACGACCGGCGCGGGCTTCCACCGCATCGTCGTCGAGAAGCCCTTCGGCTCCGACCTCAAGTCGGCGCGAGAGCTGACGGGCATCCTGCAGCGGGTGTTCCACGAGGACTCGGTGTACCGAATCGACCACTACCTGGGCAAGGAGACGGTCCAGAACATCATGGCGTTCCGGTTCGCCAACTCCATCTTCGAGCCGGTGTGGAATTCCAACCTAATCGACTCGGTGCAGATCACCGCGGCGGAGGAGATCGGCGTGGAGCTCCGAGGCGCCTACTACGAGCGCGCGGGCACGCTCCGGGACATCGTGCAGAACCACGCCCTGCAGCTGCTGGCCCTGGTCGCGATGGAACCGCCGCTCGCCTTCGAGGCCAACGCAGTCCGAGACGAGAAGGTGAAGGTCCTGCGCGCGATCCGGCCGGTCACCGACGACGAGGTGGCCCACTCGACCGTGCGCGGGCAGTACACCAAGGGATGGGTGCTGGGCGAGCACGTCGCCGGCTACCGCGAGGAGAAGAACGTCGCGCCCGGCTCGCTGACCGAGACCTTCGCCGCGCTGCGCCTCCACGTCGACAACTGGCGGTGGGCGGGCGTCCCCTTCTACATCCGGGCCGGCAAGCGGCTGCCCAAGCGCGCGACCGAGATCCGCGTGCAGTTCAAGCGGCCGCCGCACATGACGTTCGGCCGCCAGGCGACCGAGGAGCTCGACCCCAACGCCATCACGCTCCGCATCCAGCCCGAGGAGGGCATCTCGCTGAAGTTCGGCGCCAAGGTCCCGAGCGCGGGCCTGCGGATCCGCAGCGTGACCATGGACTTCCAGTACATGACGTCCTTCCTGGTCGAGACGCCCGAGGCGTACGAGCGGCTGCTGCTTGACTGCATGATCGGCGACCCGACCCTGTTCACCCGCGCCGACGAGGTCGAGACGGCGTGGAAGCTGATCGACCCGATCGAGGCGGCGTGGCGCGACGACCGCCCGCCGCTGGGCATGTACGCCGCGGGCACGTGGGGGCCGCCGGCAGCGGCCAAGCTGCTCCACGACGACGGACGGGAGTGGCACCGGCCGTGAGCGCCCCACCCAGCGCCGAGCCGGTCGTCGCCTGGCGCGGCGACAGCGCCTCCGTCAGCGACGTGCTCGGCGCGCTCAACGCAATCCGCGCCAAGTTCGCGCGCGAGGAGGCGGGCGACGCCGAACAACCGCACCCGCGCAACTGCGTCATGACGCTCGTTGCCATCACCTCCAGCGAGACCGAGGAGCGCCGCGCGCAGCGCGCATGCCGGCTCATCGCTTCGCAGCACCCCGCCCAGCTGATCGTGATCCGCGAACAGGCGGAGCTGCGCGGGAGCAAGATCGAGGCATCGATCAGCACCGACACGCAGCGGCCGCAGTCGGCGTGCGCGATCCAGTACGAGCTGGTCACGCTGCACGTGCGCGGCGCGTCAGGCGACCACCTGGCGGCGCTGCTGGATCCGCTGCTGGTGAGCGGAGTGCCCACGTTCCTGTGGTGGGTCGGCACGCCTCCGTTCGGCACGCCCGAGCTGGCGGACGCCCTGCGCATCTGCGACGCGCTGGTGGTCGACTCGGCGCGATTCGACGCTCCCTATCGCTCGTTCCTGGGTCTGGCCGAGCAGTCCACGAGCCGCCACGACCATATGGGGGTGGCGGATTTCCAGTGGTCGCGGCTGAGGCCGTGGCGCGAGACCATCGCCCAGTTCTTCACGCCGCAACCCAGGCGCCCCTTCATCAACGGCATCTCGGAAATCGGCATCGATTACTCGGGGGAAGGGCGCGGCAACCGGATCGCTGCCGCGCTGCTGACCGGCTGGCTGGCCTCCACCCTCGGCTGGAAGCTGCAGAAGGCCGCGGCGGGCGCGGGCGGGGTGGTGGCGGCGCATTACGCGGCGGAGGGCTGGCGGCCGGTAGAGGTGGCGTTCCGGTCGGTGCCGAAGGCGCGCCTGGCGTCCGGCGAGGTGGCGACGGTCCGCGTGGGGGGCGCTTCGGGCGGGTCGACGTTCCACCTCTCGGTCCAGCGAGACCCGGAGCGCGGGCGCGTGGTCGAGCCCGACGCCGCCTTCAAGGAGCTGCACCTGACCGGGGGAGAGGACGACGCGGGGTTGGAGCTCGCCGAGCGTCGGGCGGAGTGGCACCGCGACGTCCTGCACGAGAACCGCGAGGCGCTGCACCACACGGCCACGGGCGAGGCGCCGGGGGAGAGCATGCCGAAAACCCCGGTCGTGTTCACTCGCGAGCGCAGGCGCGATGACGCATCGCTGGTGCTGCTCACCATGATCCAGATCGGCGAGGGGGACACGCTGCGCCACGTCCAGCGCGTGGAGCCGGAAGACGAGGCGGCGCTGCTGCTCGACCTGCTGTCGAGCGGGACGCACGACCCGGTCTTCCTGCGTTCGCTCGGCGCGGCGGCCGAGCTGCTGCGCTCCGTCTAATGCCGGAGTTCACCGTTCTCGATACGGCAGAGGATGTCGCGGCAGCGGCCGCGGCCGACACCGCCGAGGCGCTGCGCGAGGGCGCGCGGACGCTCGTGCTGGCGGGTGGCACCACGCCGCGCCGCTGCTACGAGCTGCTGTCGCAGCTCGAGGTCGAATGGGGGCGGGTCTGCGTGCTGTTCGGCGACGAGCGCTGCGTGCACCCGGACCACCCGGACAGCAATTACAAAATGGCTCGAGAGGCGCTGCTGGACCGCGTCTCCCCGGCGACTGTGCATCGCATGGCGGGCGAGCTTGGCCCGGACGAGGCGGCAGGAGCCTATGCGCACATCGTCGCGGCGGTGGCGCCGCTCGACATCGTGCTGCTGGGAGTGGGGGAGGACGGGCACACCGCGTCCCTCTTTCCGGGCCACGCCGCACTGAAGGCGACAGGGCTGGCGGTGGGCATTCGAGACGCCCCCAAGCCGCCGCCCCAACGGGTCACGCTCACGTTGAACGCGCTGCAGTCGGCGAGGCGGGTGATCATCCTGGCGACCGGCGCCGGCAAGGCCGACGCGGTGGCTCGGGCCAAACGGGGCGAGGTGCCATCCGGGATGATTGTGGGCGCGCGATGGTTGATCGACAGAGCGGCCGCCGGCCAATGAACAAGATGACTTCCCGGCTGCGCGGGGAAGTACCCGGCTTCCCTTCCCCGCTCCGCGGGGAAGTACCCGGCGCAGCCGGGGGATGGGGAGGTCCATTTGGCAATCACTTCCCGGCGCGGGGGAGATATTCACTTCCCCGCTTCCTTTGGGGTCCCCGCGTGCGAAGCGCGGGGTAGGTGCGCGCAGCGCCGGATGGGGAGGTCCACTAACCCTTAGATGAGCCGGATCGAAATCGTCCCGTCGATCCTCTCCGCCGACCTCGGCCGCCTGGCCGACCAGGTGCGCGAGGCCGTCGAAGCCGGGGCCGACCGCATCCAGGTCGACATCATGGACGGGCACTTCGTCCCCAACCTCACCTTCGGC
>JBAUTF010000301.1:0-5545 GCA_049582065.1 Candidatus Dormiibacterota bacterium
AGGTCCTCAGCTCGTCGCTTCTGACCGGTGCCCCGGACGCCCGCACCCTGCCCGCGAACAGCTGAAGGAAGACTCGCAAGCCCTCGTCGTCGAGCATCGTCGCCGCCTCGATGATCTCGGCCGCCGCGCCGCGCTGGCCGGGCTCGAGCACGCGGGAGAGTGTGTCGGCGAAGCCATCCGGCAGTTCTCGCATCGCTTCGAGTCTAAGAGGCACGTCTAGAATCCGAGCGTTATGCAGCCGGTCGTGATCGGGGACGTGATGTGGGAGCCGAGCCCCGAGGTGATCGCCCGGAGCCGGCTCAAGAGGTTCATGGACCGGTACGGGATCGAGACCTTCACCGAGCTGCTGAAGCGCGCCGACGATGACATCGAATGGTTCTGGGACGCCGCGATCAAGGACATCGACATCGCCTTCTACCGCCACTACGACAAAGTCGTAGATCTCTCGCAGGGCAAGCCCTGGGCCAGATGGTGGGTCGGCGGCCGGATGAACATCGTGCAGAGCTGCCTCGACCGGTATCGCGAAGGCGAGCTCCATGACAAGCTCGCGATCGTCTCGGAGGGCGAGCCCGGCGAGGTGCGCAAGCTCACATACGGCGAGCTCGACAAGGAGGTTTGCCGCCTCGCCGGCGCGCTGAGGCGGCTGGGTGTGCGCCCCGGCGACCGCGTGGGGATCTTCATGCCCATGTGCCCCGAGGTCGCGATCTCGGTCCTTGCGACGGCGAAGGTCGGCGCGGTCATCATCCCGCTGTTCTCCGGCTATGGCCCGGAGGCGATCGCATCGCGCCTGCGCGACGGCGAGGCGAAGGTGCTGATCTGCGCGGACGGCTTCTACCGCCGCGGCCAGGTGGTGCCGATGAAAGAGACCGCCGACAAGGCGCTGGCGAACAGCCCGTCGGTGACCAAGGTCATAGTGCACCGCCGCGTGGTGCGCGAGATCCCCTGGACCCACGGGCGCGACCAGGTGTGGGAGGTGCTGCTGGAGGACGAGCCCGACCACGCGCCCACGCACGAGATGGATCCGGAGGACCCCCTGATGATCATCTACACGTCGGGCACGACGGGCAAACCCAAGGGCACGCTGCACGTGCACGGAGGCTTCCCGGTCAAGGCGGCGCAGGACATGGCGCACGGCTTCGACGTCGGCCCCGAGGATTCCGTGTTCTGGTACACCGACATCGGCTGGATGATGGGCCCCTGGCTCATCTTCGGGACGCTCATCCTGGGCGCGACGATGGTGTTGTACGAGGGCACGCCCGACTACCCGGCCGCCAACCGCATGTGGCGCATGGTCGAAGACCACAAGGTCACCGTGCTCGGCGTCTCCCCCACCCTCGTGCGCTCGTTGATGACCCACGGAGACGAGGTGCCCGCCCACCACGACCTCACGAGCCTGCGCATCCTGGGCGGCACCGGCGAGCCGTGGAACCCCGAGCCCTTCCAGTGGTTCTTCAAGCACATCGGCGGGGGCCGCATCCCGGTGATCAATTACACGGGCGGCACCGAGATCTCGGGCGGGATCCTGTGCGGCAACGTCATCACCCACCTGCGGCCGTGCGCGTTCGCCGGCCCTCTGCCGGGCATCGCCGCCGACGTGCTGGACGCCGAGGGCAAGTCGGTGCGCGGCGAGGTCGGCGAGCTCGCGATCCGCAACCCCTGGCCGGGCATGACCCGCGGCTTCTGGGGGGACCGGGAGCGCTACCTGGAGACGTACTGGAACCGCTTCGAAGGCGTGTGGGTCCACGGCGACTGGGCATATGTCGACCCGGAGGACGGGCTCTGGTACGTGCTGGGCCGGTCGGACGACACGATCAAGGTCGCGGGCAAGAGGCTGGGACCTGCCGAAGTCGAGTCGGTGCTGGTCGGCCACCCGTGGGTCGCCGAGGCGGCCGCGATCGGGGTCCCCGACGAGATGAAGGGCGAGGCGCTGGTGTGCTTCGTCATCCTGCGGCCCAATCGCAAGGCGAGCGATCAGCTGTCCGCCGAGCTGCAGGAGCTGGTCGCCGCCGCGCTGGGCAAGCCGCTCAAGCCGAAGGCGGTCCATGTCGTGGGCGACCTCCCGCGCACTCGCAACGCAAAGATCCTGCGGCGGGTCGTGCGCTCGGTCTACACGGGCAAGGATCCCGGCGACCTGTCATCGCTCGAGAACCCGAGCGCGCTCGCCGCGATCGGCGCCACGCGGAGCTGAGTGGTCAGGTCTCCCCTCCGGCGGGCCACCCTCCCCACCGAGGTTAAAAGCTGAGGACCTTGTCGGCCTCCATCGTGAGACGGGCGAGGTCGGGCGGACCGATGAACGTCATGTTCGGGGTCATCATCGACGGCAAGACCCCACGGGCCTCAGCACAGCCTTTTCAAACGTAGAAGCGGATGTCCTGGTCGAGACACTTGTCGAGGAGGTCGCGCAGCGGCGGAATGCCCACGCCCAGCACGTTGGCGATGACGTCGGGCTTGACGAGCTCAGCGGCATCGCCGGCCAGCGCCACCGCGACCTCGATGCCTGCGACCTTCGCCCCGTTGACGGCGATGTGGAATGGCACGCTGGCGCGCGTCGGTTCTTCCGGTCCGGTGGCGGTGACGATCAGCAGGCCAGGCACGTGCACCAGTATGGGCAGTCGATGAGCCTGACGTACCGATGAGGCTGACGCGCGCCGATTGGGTGCACCTCCTGCTGCTGTGGCTGGGCGGCATCGACCTCCGCCTGACGATGCTGGCGGTGCCTCCCCTCGTTCCACTCATCCACCACGAGCTCCATCTCGACGAGAAATCGGTCGGCGCGCTGGTGTCGCTGCCAGTCCTGCTGCTCGCGGTCGCCGCCGTCCCGGGCTCGCTTCTGATCGCCAAGCTCGGGGTGCGCGGGGCTCTGGCGGCCGGGCTCGGTTTGGTCGCGGTGTTCGGCAGCCTCCGGGGTGTCGGCCCGAGCACGACGGTCCTGTTCGGGGCCACCTTCCTGATGGGCGCCGGCGTGGCGGTCAGCCAGCCGGCCTTTCCGTCCCTCGTGCGCGATTGGTTTCCACGGAGGATCGCCATCGCCACCGCGGTCTACAGCAACGGGATCCTGATCGGCGAGACGGTGCCCACCGCCTTGACCACGCCCGCCGGCGTGCTGCCGCTCGCCCACGGCGACTGGCGGTGGGCGCTCGCGCTGTGGTCGATCGTCGTGGTCGTGACGGCCGTCGCGATCGTGCTCGCCGCCCCGGCGCACCGGCGGCTCGCGGCGCCTTCTCGCTGGTGGCCGAGCTGGGGAGACAGCCAGACCGTGCGCATCGGTCTCGTGATGGGGATGGCGTCGGCGGTGTATTTCGGCACCAACGCCTACATCCCCGACTTCCTCGACCAGACCGGCCGGCACAACCTCATCGCGCCGACGCTCGCAGTCTTGAACGGCTCGCAGCTGCTCACGGCGCCGGTCGTGGTGATCTGGTCCCGGCTGCTGACCGGACGCGTCGGGTTCATCGGCTCGAGCGCGCTGATGGCCGTCGCGCAGTTGGGCATCATCGCCACCCCAGGCGCGTGGGTGGTCGGGTGGGCGTCCATGCTCGGCTTTGCCGCGGCGCTGGGGTTCATCGTCGTGCTGACGCTGCCGCCGAGGCTGGCGGCGGCAGGCGACGTCCACCGGATGAGCGCCGCCATCTTCACGATCCAGTACGGCGCGGCCTTCGTGGTGCCGCTGATCGCGGGCGCTCTCTGGGATGCCAGCGGGATTGCCGTGCTCGCTTTCGTCCCGGGCGTGGCGGCCGCGGCCGCGATGGGCTGGCTGGCTCTTCCCCTTCGCATTCCTTCGCCTGACCGGCCTGCCAGAGGCTGAAGCCGGGCGCGCGAGGCGCCCGCCGTTCTCGATTGCGTTTAGGGAAAGATCCCGGCGTTGTAGTCGCTCAGGATCTCGTTGGCCGCCCGCGCGCCTTCCTCCGCCCCGCCTTCCATGAAGCCCTGGAAGTTGGTCGAGCAGTGCTCGCCCGCGAAGTGGCATTTGCCGGTCTTGATGTCTGGCTGCCGCGCGCCTTCATATCCGCTGAAAAGCGTGTATTGACCGGTCTTCCAGTACGAGTACGACCCGAGCAGGAAGGGTTCGATCCGCGGAACATCCAGAGTGGCACGGCCGTTCCAGTGCCGGCTGATGCCAGGGAACACGGGCTCGATCTGGCGGAGGAAGGTCTTCGCGAACTGCGCGACCAAGGCCGGGTCGTTCGGGTCGCCCGCGAATGATGCGAGCGGCACTCCACCGCCCGTGTAGTCGACCAGGATCCCGGTGGCGCCGTTCTGCGCTCGTGTCACGTCCCAGGTGTTCTGGTAGCCGGTATCTGAGTAGCTCGTCCCGGTGCTGAGGCCCCAAGGTCCCGGCTGGTCCCAATAGCGCGTGTCGAACTGGAGCTGGAGCTTGCAGTTCTTGCCGTAGCCGAGCCGGGTGATCGCCGTCTGCTTGAGAGCGGTGAAGCCGGCGGCTCGGAAGTCGGCGTCCGTCCGCAGGATGGTCCGCAGGACCGAGAACGGGATCGTCATGATCACGCGGTCCACCGTCTTGTCGACCGATCCGTGCGGCGTGTCAAAGGTGAGCCGGTACGTGTTGTTTGCGTTGTGCACGATGCCGGTCAGCTTGTTGTCGAGCTTCACGCTTCCCGGCGGCAGAGTCGCCGCGATGGCCCTGGGCAGCAGCTCGTTGCCGCCCTTGATGTGATACGTCTCATCGGACGCTCCGAAGACAACGAATTGGTTCGTGTTGAACAGCAGGTAGACGAGATTGAGCGCGCTCTGGTCGGTCGTGACGTTGCCGTACTCGATGTTGTAGGCGACATCGAGCAGCTGGCCCATCTTGGAGGCGTGACCGCCACGAACCCGACTCTCGATCCACTGGTAGACGGTCATGTGGTCGAGGTCTTTCCCGGCTTCGGTGAAGCTGTTGTAGAGGGTCGGGAAGGGAGCCGCGTTGTTGTCGGCGGTCAGCCGGTCGAAAACCGGCTGGAAGTCTGTGTTGGCCTGGGCCGCCGAGTAGTAGCGGTGGCCGAAGAAGTAGGTCTCGGTGGAGCCCGGGGGTTCTGCTTCGTGCAGGTTGACCGTTGTCAGATTGAAGCGTTGCGCGAGCGCAAGGATCGTTGTGTGCCCAGTGTCGATCAGCTCTCCGCAGTCCTCGCTCGTCTGGCCGTTGAGCCACGACGTGGTGTCGGAGTGCATGCGCCCGCCGACCCGTCCCGAGGCCTCGTAGATCGTCGAGGCGATCCCCGCGTCCTGCAGCGTCAGCGCCGCGTTCAGCCCCGCGATGCCACCGCCGATGATCGCGATCCGGGGCGCCGCGGCGCGCGCGAAAACGGGGAGGCTGCCCGTCAGCGCGGCGGCGCCGACCGTCGCGCCGGTGACTTTGAGGAAGTCGCGGCGGCTTAGCTTATGGCGCGCTGCCTGCACCGCTTCCACGGAGAGACCGGATCGATCGGCCTCTTTGAAGTCGGCGACGAGTTGCTGGAACCGGCTCAACAGAGGCGTGCGCGCCATGGGCATTACTCCTTTGGTGCGTTAACTGTGCGTTCGAGAATGTTAAGGGACGGCGGCGAACCCC
>JBAUTF010000302.1:0-1516 GCA_049582065.1 Candidatus Dormiibacterota bacterium
GTCGAGCCGAAGCTGTACATCAGCTTCTCGCTGGACAGCGCGGTACCGAGTAACCACCTGGTCCGTCGGTTGGCAGCCGCCGTCGATCTCGACTTCATCCGAAGCCTGGTCAAGAACACTTACAGCCACACCGGACAGCCGTCGGTGGACCCGGTCGTCATCTTCAAGCTCTCGCTCCTTGGTTACCTGTACGGCATACGCAGCGAGCGTCGGGTCTGTGAGGAGGCGGGCTTGAACATGGCTTGGAGGTGGTTCCTCGGGTACGAACTCGACGAGCCCGTGCCTGACCACAGCGTTCTGAGCAAGGCGCGCCGGCGCTTCGGCCGTGCGGTTTATGAGCGCTTCTTCACCCGCATTGTCCAGCTGTGCGAGGCGCGCGGATTGGTCGAAGGCGATGTCGTGTTCCTCGACTCGACCCTGAGCAAAGCAAACGCTTCGCCGAAGTCCCTTCGCTCGAGAGCGCTCGTCGACCAGCGAACGCTCACCAAGCCAAAAGAGTTCGTCGCCCAACTCTGGGAAGCCAACCCCGAAGCAGAGCGCGAGGATGCAGCTCCCCGACCGCGGCAGGGCCCAGGTCGGCCTAGAAAGGACAAACCAGCGCGGCGTGCGGTGGTGAACGGCATGCTTGTGAGTGCCACGGACCCTGATGCCGAGGTGGCCACCAAGCTGGGTCAGCCTCGGCTCCTCGCCCACAAGACGCACATGGTGGTGGACGGCGGAAAGGCTCGGATCATCACCGCGGTGGAGGTGCGACCCGCCACTGAGGGTGACGCCCAGGCGGTGGTTGACATGCTCACCAGACACCGACTCAAGCTGGGGCGTCAGCCTCGTGAACTCGTCGCCGATGCCGGATATGCGAGCGACGCGACATGGAACGCGTGCTTGACGGCCGGCGTCCAACCAACCATCGCAATGCGGCCAGTCCTCAATCGCACCGGCGGGCTGAACCCCAGTCGCTTCACCTACGTCCCGGAGCGCGACCTCTATATCTGTCCTGAGGGCAAAGAACTGGGTCACAAGACGCTGGCATTTGAGAAGCGCCGAGTGGTGTACAGACCGAAACGCGGCACCTGTCAGGACTGTCCACTGAAAGCGCAGTGCGCTCCCGGCCGAGGAGACCGCTCCATCACGCGGCGCTGGGAAATGGAGCAGTACGAGGCAATGAAACGGCATCTCCGCAACCGCCGGTCGCAACGGCTGCTCCGTCGGCGAAAGGCTGTGAGCGAGCTGGTCTTCGCGCACGCCAAGGAGCAGCACGGCTTCGGAAGGGCCCAATTCCGAGGTCGCGCCAAGATGCAGATCCAAGCCTTGCTCACCGCGTCCGTAATGAATCTGAAGCAGCTGGTCCGCCGGCGCCCCGAAGCCCAGTCGGGCAGGGCCATTGTCATCGGCCAGAAGCCGATTCTTGACTCACATCGTCCACTCGCACGCCTCTGGCGCGGTCCGATAAGAACCAGGGCGCTAGGACGAGTCCGGAGAGTCGGGCCGCCATCGCTCTGAGATCTGGACCGTTTTT
>JBAUTF010000303.1:0-3594 GCA_049582065.1 Candidatus Dormiibacterota bacterium
ACGCCTACATCTGTGGCTTTGAACGACAGCCAGACCTCGCCTCCTTCGACCAGATTCAGATCCCTCAGCGCTGCAGGCGTCACCTCCGCAACTAAAGGAACCTCACCGTCAATCCGCACCCGCACGCGATTACCCAACAGCTCGATGCTGGTCGCTCGGCCTTGCCAAACGTTGCGCGGACTGCCCTCGGGATGAGTCCGATGGATTGCGACAGCGCGCGGGTGAACCACCGCGAACACTTCGCCCAACTCAGCGCCGGCGGCCGCCACCACCAGCCCGCTCGCCAACCTGACCGACCCGTGATCTGCCTCTCCGCGGAGCAGGTTGACGCCCACCAGGTCAGCGACGTATTGCGACCTTGGGTGCTCGGTGACCTCCGACGCGGTGCCGGACTGAACGAGGTGCCCATTCTCCATGACGATCAGCCGATCGGCCAATGCGACCGCCTCGAGCGGGTCATGGGTCACCACCAACCGGATGCCTTCGAACGAGTCGAGGTGGCGCTTGAGGTCGCGGCGAACCTCGGCACGAGTGGTTACGTCGAGTGCTGCCAGTGGCTCATCGAGCAGGAGAAGACGGGGGTCGGGCGCGAGTGCACGGGCTAAGGCGACACGCTGGCGCTGGCCGCCGGACAGCTCGGCCGGCTTCGACGCCGCGTAGCTTTTCAGTCCGACTCGGTCCAGCCATCGAGCAGCCTTTTCAGCCGCGGCCTGGCGCGAGATGCCGCGCGAGCGCAGACCGAAAGCGACGTTTTCCAGGACGTTGAGATGCGGGAAAAGCAGATAGTCCTGGAACACAAACCCGATTGGCCGCCGCTCCGTGGGTACGTATTCGCGTGTCGCGGTGTCTTCGAGCACCCTCCCGTCCAGCCGCACATGGCCCGAGGGAAACGGAACCAGGCCGGCGATGGCCCGCAGAAGCGTTGTCTTTCCCGCCCCATTCGGACCGAGCAGAGCCACCACCTCACCCGGCTCGACGGTGAGGGCCATATCGAGGTCCAACGGGCCGAGGGCGAGGCGGATCGAGACATCAAGGCTCACGCCGAGCCGAGCCAGCGGTCCCGGAGTCCAACCAAGACCGCCAGTGATATGAGCAGCAGCACCAGGCTGAGGATGAAAGAGTCCGCCTGTTGGTTGGTCCCGAGAAGGAGGTAGACCGCCAACGGCATGGTTTGTGTGACACCTGGGAAGTTACCGGCGAAGGTGATGGTGGCCCCGAACTCTCCCAGCGCCCGCGCCCAGCAAAGCACAGCTCCCGCGAAGAGCGAGGGTCCGATCAAGGGCAGCGTGACCCGGGTGAATACCCTCCAGCGGCTTGCACCCAAGGCGCGGGCGGCCTCTTCATAGCGGCGATCCATCGAACGGAAACCCGCTTCCACAGTAAGGATCAGAAACGGCATGGCCACGAAAGTCTCTGCCATGACAACGCCGGCGGTGGTAAACGGGAAGGTGATGCCGAAGGTGCTGTACAGCCACGATCCCACCAGGCCGCGCCGGCCGAATGCCAGTAGCAGAGCGATGCCGCCCACAACCGGGGGCAGAACCATGGGGAGGGTGGTCAAAGCACGGAGCAGGTCGCGGCCGGGGAATTCGACCCGTGCGTAGAGCCAGGCTAGCGGGACTCCGAAAACCAGGCCGGCCACGGTTGCGGACAGCGATGCGAACAAAGACAGCTTGAGGGCCTCAACGGTCTCGGGAGCGGTAAGAGCCGCTACCGCGTCCTGCCACGGCGACTTCACCACCAGGCCCAGCAAGGGCAGGATGAAGAAGGCCGCCCCGATCACCGCCAGCGCGACGACGACGATCGGGACGCGTTCCCGCCTCACCAGGGGATCAGCCGGCTGGTAGGAAGCCAAAGCTCGTCAGGGTCGACTGGCCCGCGGTCGAGAGTACGTAGGCGATAAACCCGTTGGCCACCGCCAAGTTCGAACTGCCCTTCACCGCCACGATGGGATAAGTTGCAACCACGTTGTCCGCGGCGGGGATTGGAACCCCGGCCACCTTGCTGCCCGCCGCGGCCACGTCGGTCGTGTACACGATGCCCGCATCAGCCTCGCCGAGCTCGATCTTGCTGATTACACCAGCAACGCTGGTCTCCAGACTCTTGGGGGTGACGGTTACGCCCGCCGTCTTCAAAGCCTGAAGCGCATACGCCCCGGCCGGGACCGTCGGCCCTTCTGTGATGTAGATCACTCCCGGCTTTGCCAGGTCGGCGAGCCCGGTCATGCCCTTTGGGTTTCCCGGCGCGACCACGATCTCGAGCTGGTTGTGCGCGAAGACCTGAGACGTACCGGTCGTGAAGCCGTCGTTCGTCAACTTGGTCATGTTTGTTGTGTCGGCGGAGGCGAACACGTCAGCCGGCGCCCCCTGTTCGATCTGGGTCACCAGGGTCGGCGTGCCGGCGTAATTGAATTTCACCGTGACTCCCGGGTTGGCCGTTTGGAACGAGGTGCCGAGTGCGTTGAACGAGGCCGTCAACGAGGCGGCCGCGAAAACTGAGATGTTGCCGCTCAGCGGGGTGGGTGAAGGCGACGTCGAGGCAGTGCTCCCGCTGCTTCCGCAGGCGGCTAGAAAAACTGCGGCCACCACCAGAACGACCCGATTACGCATCAACCCCTCCCTCAACCGCGCGGCAGCTCAATCACAACGTTGGTTGCCTTCACAGACGCGACCGCAACGACGCCGGCTTTCAGCCCGAGCTCGTCAACGGACTCCCGCGTGATCAGTGACACGATGCGATACGGCCCTGCCTGCATCTCGACCTGGGCTGCAACGCCGTCCTTGATGACTCGAGTGATGATGCCCACGAAACGATTGCGGGCTGATTCGCTGACGGCTGCCGGAGGCTCCTGACGGGGCAGGTCGGCCATATACCGAGCAAGGGCAGCTCCGTCGATCTGCCGCTGACCCCCCGCCGACCGGCCTGTTTTGATGTGGCCTGAATCGACCAGGCGCCTCACCGTGTCCGGGCTCACCCGCAGGAGCTCAGCCGCCTGCCCGATCCTGAGGTGTGTTTTCAAGGCGCCACTGCTAGCGACAGAAAGCGGTTCGCGTCGTGTTCAAGCACAACATGCCCTCGAGAGTGACTCCGTCGGAGCCGACCACGACGAGCCGCCAACTGCCTTCCTTTTCCAGGCGTGCCATGGCCTTCGCATCACGTCGCGGACCGTCAGGCCCCCGTCCCCGGGCAAAGGGACCTCGCCATTCGACTCCGTCGAGTCCACAGATGGCGGACCCATCTGAGGGTGATTTGGCATCTTCAAACTATAGCAATTGCGGGTCTTCAAGCTGGATTGGCCATAATTGATCCATAACCCAGGGTGTATCGTGCATTTGCCAGATACCCGTGGGCAGTGGCTTGATGCAAAGAGCACGAGGCGATCCTTCACGCAGTCGTGATGTCTACGGGGTCGGATCCGAAAACGAGCCGCCGAAGATGTCGGGCTGCCCGCTGTGTCCTCTTGCCTCCGTCGCGCAGGTGCGGTCGTTCGAGCTCGGGAGGTCGTCACTGAGCCAGCCGAACCGCTTACGATCGAACCAGTGGCAAGCTCAGACGCCCGCGAATTCGTAACCCTTCTGCGAAGCCTTAGAGCCG
>JBAUTF010000304.1:0-20867 GCA_049582065.1 Candidatus Dormiibacterota bacterium
TCGAGACCACCAACGGCGTCGCCTTCTGGCTGACCTACCAGGAGCTGCTGTTCGGCGAGATCAAGACCATCGGGGAGGAGCTGGCGCTGGTCGACGCCGTCACAGCAGCCGACGTCAAAAGAGTAGCCGGCCAGGTTCTCAACGAGGCCGCGCAGATGGCGGTGATCGGCCCCTTTGCGCGCGACCGCGGGTTCAGGCTCGCGATAAGCGCCTGAGACCGCGCGGGCTCAGCCCGCGAACGTCGTCGAGGTCTCCAGCGTCGGCACCTGCGCATAGATGTTGCCGATGCTCGACAGCGGCCAGATGCGGAACCAGGCGCGGCCGTCGATCCGGTCAATCGTGATCGGGCCGAAGATGCGCGAATCCTGCGAGCGGTTGCGGTTGTCGCCCATGACGAAATACTCGTTGGAGCCCATGACCTGCCCGTTGCTTCCATTGGTGGGCCAGTTGTTGAATGTCGTCCAGGCTTCGGGAAGATACGGCTCGTCGAGCTTGTGCCCGTTGATGTAAACGATGCCGTCGCGAATCAGCAGACGTTCGCCCGGCAGCGCGATCACCCGCTTGATGAAGTCCTTCGAGTTGTCGGTCGGCGGTCTCAGGATGATGATGTCGCCGCGCTGCGGAGGATGGAACCTGTAATCGATCTTGTCGGCGATCAAGTAGTCGTTGTCATTGAGTGTCGCGAACATGGAGAGGCCTTCGACGTGCACCGCCTGAACGGCGAAGCTGATGCCGAAATAGAGGATGACGGCGAGGACGATGACTTCGAAGAACTCACGCAGCAGAGACAGGAGCGTCGAAGGCTCGTTTGGTGCGGCGCTGGCCGCCTGTGGTTGTGGAGCCGCCATGAATTTAGGAGAGGAGCTTAGCGCAGACCCGCTCCAACTCCTCGCGAGTCGAATAGCGGAGCTCGATCTTGCCGCGGTTCATCGAGCCGGTGAGCTTGATGGGGAGACCTAAAGTGGACTCGATGTCTGCGGCAAGGGCCCGCACGTCCGCGGTCGAGTCACCGGGAGGCCGGCGGCGCGGCCGGTACGAGCGAACCCAGTTCTCCGTCTGGCGCACGGACAGGTGCCGCGCCACGACCACCTTGAGGCCGTGCTCTTGCGTGGCCTGCGTCTCCAGGGCGATCAGGGCGCGCCCGTGGCCCGCCGTGATGACGCCGGCGGCGACGGCCGACTGGACCGCCGCGCAGCCGCCGAGCAGGCGCAGTGACTGGGTGACGGAAACACGATGCTTGCCCAGACGCTGGGCGACCTCCTCGTGGGTCAATGCGAACTCCTCGGTCAGCCGCCGGAGGCCGCGCGCCTCCTCGATCGGGTCGAGGTCGGTCCGCTGCAGGTTTTCGATCAATCCGAGCACCAACTGCTCGCCGTTGCCGCCGCCGCTACGCACTACAGCAGGTACCGCGGTCAGCCCGGCCAGTCGGGCCGCGCGCCACCTGCGCTCGCCCGCGATCAGCTCGTAGCCGTCGGTCAATCGGCGCACCAGTAGGGGCTGCAGGATTCCATGCAGCCGGATCGACTCCGCCAGCTCGCTCAACGGCTCGGCGTCGAAGCGCGTTCGCACCTGCTGGTGCGACGGACGGATCTGGTCCACCGCAATCATCTGCGGCACCATCGCCTCGCCGTCGCGTGACATCGGTATCAAAGCATCGAGGCCGCGGCCGAGGCCGCGTGCGCGTGGTTGGGTCATCTTTCCAACAGCTCCTTCGCGAGCGCGCGGTATGCGACCGCGCCTCGACATGTGGGGTCGTACTCGATCACTGACTTGCCGTGGCTGGGCGCCTCGCTGATGCGCACGTTGCGCGGTATGAACGTTTGAAGGATGTGGTGAGGGTAGGAGCCGCGCACCGACTCGAGCACATCCCATGACAGCGTCGTGCGTGCGTCAAATTGCGTCATGAGGATGCCGGCGATCGCGAGCTTCGGGTTCAGGCGAGAGCGGACCAGCTGGTGGGTGTACATAAGGTGACGCAAGCCCTCGAGGGCGAAATACTCGCACTGGGTCGGTATCAGCATGCCCGTGGCGGCCGCGAGCGCGTTGAGCGTGAGCAACCCAAGCGATGGGGGACAGTCGATCAGGACAACCTCGACCCCGGCGGGGAGCGATTTGAGCGCGTTGCGCAAAAGTTCCTCTCGCCGCTCCAGGCCGGCCATCTCGATCTCGGCTCCCGCGAGGTCGATGTGCGATGGGACCAGGGATAGTCCAGGGACCCCGGTCGGTTGCGCGACCTCGTCGACCGAGGCCTCGCCGGTCAGCAGGTGGTAGACGTTGAGTCGGGCACGTGTGGGATCGAGGCCCAGGCCCGAGGTGGAGTTGGCTTGCGGGTCGAGGTCGATCAGAAGGGTCGGGTGGCCAAGCTCTGCGAGCGCCGCAGCGAGATTGATGGCGGTGGTGGTCTTGCCCACGCCGCCCTTCTGGTTGACCACCGCTATCACCGGTGGCGAAGTGGTCGCCAACATCTTGGGGCTGGTCTCACGGGCCGATCCTATATCTTGGGCCATTTGTGTGAATTCTAGCGAGCCGGCCACCGGATGCCCACCCTGGCCGTTAACGGCGTCCAGCGGGGCCGTTTCCGGCCGATCGAGCCCCTAATCCCGAAGCCCAGCGCCCCTCGCGGGGCCCTCCCACTCCCGGCCGGCCCCTCCCCCGCCCGCGCACCTGGCTCGAACCTAAGCGGAGAACGTCGCAACGGCAACCCTGCCTGTTAAGGGGAGACCGTGGCCGCAACTGTCTGCCGGCGTCTACTCGACCAGATCCCGTACGCCGCCAGTGCGATGAGGATTAAGTCCACACCTGCCCCGACGCCGAGCGCCGCGCCTGCGAGGCCGACTCCCCCCAGCAGGTTGTAGGTGGTGTGACACAGGCTCGAAGTGGTCGTGTTGGTGTACTTGCGGACCAGGCCCAGGCCGATGGCGAGCACGAACACGGCCAGCAGGTCGAGCGAGAAACCGTACTGAGTGTGGATCGACGTGAAGAGCAGCGCGGTAGGGATGATTCCAATGCGCGGCTGTAGGGCTCCCCGGAACAGAAGCTCCTCGCAGATTCCAGGCGCAAGAGCGATCGCCGCGATTCCGAGCGGTCCGCCCAGCGCCCCGAAGACATGCTGGGTCGTCACGTCCACCTGGTGCGCGACCTGCGGCGAGACGGTGTGATTCAGTGCATCCATCGCATTGCCGAAGGCGAAGAACACACCCGCCGCGGCCAGCGCCAGCGGCACTTGCCACCACCTGGGGACCACCAACCCGAGGCGTTCGAGGACTGCGGGGGTGCTGCGGCGCATGAAGAGACCGACCCCGGCCAGCCCCAGGATGAGGAATGGCGCCTCCTGCAGGACGAGGTCGCTCAGGGAGAGCGGCGCCTGGGCCTGGTCGGAGGCCAGCACGTCGGTGAAGACGATCGACGTCAGCTGCGTGCCGAACAGGATCACGGCCAGCACAAGCGCGAGCGCGTGCACCGGGTTGTCCGCGTCGATTGGAATGAGGCGCGCGAGGCGCTCGCGCAATGGCTTCGATACGAGAGCCGCCGCGGCGAACCCGGTCGCCATCGTACCGATGTCCAGACCGAGCCTCGCGCTGGAGCTGAGCCCGGCGGCCAGTACCGGCGCGCCGGCGACGTCGAGCGCTCCTAAGAGAAATATGAAACCTGCCGTGAGGCCGCCGATGATCGCGGTCGCGATGTGCGCCCACGGCTTGCCGACGGCGGAGTTGGCCGCCAGGATCAACGGCAGCGGCGTGAGCGTCACCAACGCCGCGGTCGCGTCGAGGATCAGGTTAGATGTCAGCCCTACGTCGCGCCCTGTTTGGGAGCTGCGCTCTGCGGAGGCGCCGAGCTGTCGAGGCGTTTCCCGAACTCGATCAAAGGCGTGATCAACTCGATGGGGAAGGGCAGAAGGATGGTCGTGTTCTTCTCGGACCCGATCTCGACCATGGTCTGGAGAAACCTGAGCTGCAGCGCGCCCTGCTGAGAGGAGATCACCTGCGCCGCGTTGGCCAGGGTCTGGGAGGCCTGGAACTCTCCGTCGGCGTTGATTATCTTGGCCCGCTTCTCACGCTCGGCCTCGGCTTGCTTGGCCATGGCGCGCTGCATCGTGCTCGGCAGCTCCACATCCTTGATCTCTACCACCGCCACTTTGATGCCCCAGGGCTCGGTTTGCTCGTCGATGATCTTCTGCAGGTTCTGGTTGATCTTCTCGCGGTTGGCCAGCAGCTCGTCGAGCGTGGCCTGGCCGAGCGCCGCGCGCAGCGTCGTCTGGGCGATCTGCGAGGTGGCGTTGATGTAGTTCAGGACCTGCGTCACAGCCTTGCGGGCGTCGATCACCTGGAAATAGATCACTGCGTTGACCTTGGCCGTCACGTTGTCGTTGGTGATCACCTCCTGCGGCGGCACCTCGAGGGTGATCGTTCGAAGGTCGATCTTGACGAGGCGGTCGATGCCGAACGGGATGATGAAGAAAAGGCCCGGTCCCTTGAGCGGGATCAGACGGCCGAGGCGGAACACCACACCGCGCTCATACTCGGTAGCGATCCGAAGGCTGGAGAAGAGAATGAAGAGGACAAGGACGATGATCACCGCCAGGATGACGAGCGACGTGACGTCCACTATTGATTCTCCTCTGCTTCCCTGTTCTCATCGAGCACCACCTCGAGCTCGAGGCCTTCCCGCCCGACCACCCTTACGGGCGATCCCGTATGGATCGTGGGCGGGGCGGCGACGGCTCTCCACAGCGCCCCTCTGACAAAGACTAGTCCCTCCGGGGCAAGCTCCTCGCGCGCCTCACCCACGGAGCCGACAAGGCTTTCGGCTCCCGCGAAAACCGGCCGGTGCCGTGCGGTGACGATCTTGCGGATGAAGAAGCCGAAGAACGCGAGCGTCAGCAATCCCATGATCAGCGAGACCCAGGGATTGACGCCCAGCCCGATCGGGCCGGTGTTGATGAGAAATGCCATCCCGAGGACCAGCGCGAACACCCCTCCGACGCTGAGGATGCCATGCGTGGGCGCTTTCAGATCGGCGATGAAAAGCACGAAGGCGAGCAGCATCATCAACACACCCGCGATGTTCACGGGCAGATTGGCGAGCGACGCTATGGCCAGGATCGCCGCCAGGCCGCCGATGACGCCGGGCAGGATGGCGCCCGGGGTCGACATCTCGGTGATGATGCCGTAACCGGCGACGATGATCAGGAGGGCCGCGATCGTGGGGTCGATGAGGACGTTCAGGAACACCTGCCAGAACGGCATCGGGAAGTCATCGATCTGGGCTCCGGCGGTGTGCAGGACCAGCGTGGCGTTGCTGCGCGGCAGGGTTCGGCCGTCGACTTGATTCATAAGTGACGCGGGGTCGGTCGCTTCGACGTCGGCGACGTGAAGATTGACCGCCTGCTCGGCATCGATGTTCACGCTGTTACGCACCGCCAGCTCGGCCCAGTCCGCATTTCGGCCATGCATCGATGCCAGGGCGCGGACTCGCGTCACGGCGTCGTTCAAGACTTTCGTGCCGAGGTCTCCCGTCAGGTTTGCCCCCGAGGCATCTATGGGATGCGCGGAGCCGATGTTGGTGCCAGGTGCCATGGCGAGCACATCGGCCGCCTGGGCCACAAACAGCCCGGCCGAGGCCGCGCGTGCGCCGCTCGGGTACACGAAAACGATCACAGGGACGCTGGAGTTGAGCAGGCTCGTCACGATGTCGTCCATCGAGGTGGAGATGCCGCCGGGGGTGTTCATCACAACCAGCAACGCGTCAGCGTGATCCGCCTCGGCGCGGCTCACGGAGCTCTCGATATAGGAGGCCATAATCGTGTTGATGTCGCCGGTGAGGTCCGCCCTCTCGACGTGGGGAGTGGCCGCGGAAGCCCCCAAAGGCGAGAGGGCGGCCAGCGCGAACAGACAGCCCACGAGTCGCAGCGCAGAGCGCTTGCGCATGTCATCGAGTATGGCAATCCCGGGGCTTCTCTGCCGATGTAAAACGTGGAACATCGAGGCGTGGAGGGGTTCCGGGGGTCGGCAAGGCCGGGCGTAGAATCGACTGAGATGGGGCTTTACACGAACCGAGATGACGAAGCTCAATCCCTGTCTCCGCTGGGCGGCGAAGAGGCACTGCTGCGCGAGCTGCGCCGGCAGGCGCGCAATCATGGCCCGTTGCAACCGACCGAGGAAGAGCGCCTGCTTCACCTCTCCGCACTCGGCGACCGCTCCAGCGAGGACCGCATCGTTGCCGCGAACATGACCATGGTCATCCGCCTCGCCACCGCGCGGGGCGAGCAAGGGCTCTCGGTCCTCGACCTCGTCCAGGAAGGAGCGATCGGGCTGGTCGAAGCGGTGCGCAGCTTCGCGACCAGCGGCCAGATCACCTTTGCGAGCCATGCCGAGCAGAAAGTGGGCGCGCTGATGGACTCGGCGATCGAAGCGGAGGCCGCCGCAGTTCGCGATGCGCAGCTCCTCGTGACCGCAGCGACCGACTACGAACGCGCCGAGCTCGTGCTCCGGCGCGAGCTGCAGCGCGAGCCCGTTTCCGCGGAAATCGCTGAGAAGCTGGAATGGACGGTCGACCGCACCCTGTACGTCGCGCAGGTCGTGACCGACGCGCGGCGCCGGCATGACGAGGAGCTGCTGGCCTTCATCGATCCTGAGTCCATCGATTTCGACGACGACGAGCGCGCAGAACTTGACGGCTAGCGCTCCTATGCGCACGGCGCTTTACGACCGCCATGTCGCACTCGGAGGAAGGATGGTGGACTTCGGCGGGTGGGAGCTCCCCCAGCAGTACACCTCGATCCGCGACGAGCATCTCGCGGTCCGGCGCGTCGCAGGTTTGTTCGACATCTCCCACATGGGACGGCTGATCGTCGAGGGCGGGGGCGCCGAAGCGTACCTGCAGGGCCTGCTGACCAACGACCTCGCGCAGCTGGCGCCCAGGCACGCCATCTACAGCCTCATGTGCAAAGAGGACGGCGGAGTCATCGACGACCTGGTGGTTTATCGCGAGACGAAGGATCGCTTCCTGGTCGTGGTCAACGCGGCCAACCGTGACAAGGACAGCGCCTGGATGCGCGGGCACCTCCCGGACCATGTCTCGATGGTTGACCACACGCTGGACATGAGCTTGATCGCGTTCCAGGGACCACGGGCGCACGAGCTGATGCCAGACGGGAGCTCGGCCACCGACGGAATCCCTTATTTCGGTTTTCAGCCGGGTCGCGTCGCGGGAGTCGACGCCTTGATCTCCCGCACGGGCTACACCGGCGAGGATGGCTTCGAGCTGTTCATCGAATCCGTGAAGATCGCGGCAGTTTGGGACGCCATCCTGGCCAGGGGCAAGAGCGCGGGCGTGCTGCCGGCCGGCCTGGGTGCCCGCGACGCGACCCGCTTGGAGGCCTCGCTGCGCCTTTACGGCAACGACATGGACGAATCGGTCAACCCGTACGAGGCCGGCCTCGGCTGGACCGTCAAGCTCTCGAAGACCAACTTCATCGGCAAGGCGGCGCTTGCCAGCGTCAAAGAGCAAGGGCCGCGCCGCATGCTGGTCGGGCTCAAGACCGATCCGGCCAACATCCCGCGCCACGGGGCCGCCGTTGCGGTCAATGGCAAGCGCGTCGGCTCGGTGACCAGCGGCACCCATTCGTTCTTCCTCGGACACCCGATCGCGCTCGCGTTGGTAGAAGCCGCATCATTGCAAGTCGGAGACAGGGTCGTGGTTGACGTGCGCGGCCGGGAGGCGTCCGCCGAGGTGGTCAAGCTTCCCTTCTACCGGGGCTCCGCGCGCTCCGCGGCCACGCCGACCAGGTCCTGATCAAAACGCGGCTGAAGAGAGGAGAACAAGAGTCGAATGGCTGACCGGCGCTACACCAAGTCGCACGAGTGGGTCATGGTCGAGGGCAAGACCGCGACGGTCGGCATCACCGATTTCGCGCAATCGCAGCTGGGCGACGTGGTTTTCCTGGAGCTCCCGAACGCCGGCCGCAAGGTCGCCGAAAGGGAGAGCTTCGGCGTCGTGGAATCGGTCAAGGCGGCGAGCGACCTGTACTCGCCGGTGGCGGGCCGGATCACAGCGGTGAACGAGAAGCTCGCCGGCAAGCCCGAGCTGATCAACTCGGACCCTTACGGGGAGGGCTGGATCCTCAAGCTCGAGCTCAGCGGCGACCTTCCGGCAGACCTGCTCGACGAGGCCGGGTACCAGAAGGTGACGGAGGCTTCCGCGCACTAGTTGCCATACCTCGTCCACTCCCCCGAAGAGCGGACTTCGATGCTCGACGCGATCGGCGTGAAGTCGATTGACGACCTGCTCGTCGATATTCCGAAGTCGCTGCGCATCAAGGAGCTCGAGCTCCCGGCGGGCCTTTCCGAGTTCGAGACCATGGCCCAGATCACCGCCCTGGCGGCCCGCAACCGGGTCTTTCCCGATCGCCTTACGTTCCGCGGCGGAGGCGTCTACCGGCGCTTCATCCCGGCCGCGGTCGCGGCGGTGACCTCCAAGCCCGAGTTCTACACCGCCTACACCCCTTACCAGCCGGAGGCCAGCCAGGGCACTCTGCAGACGATCTACGAGTTCCAGACCATGATCGCCGAGCTGACCGCCCTCGACGTCGCGAACGCCTCCCTGTACGACGGCGCCACCGCCGTTGCCGAGGCGGCCATGATGGCCCACATCCACACCGACCGCAGCGAGGTCCTGGTTGCGGGCTACCTGCACCCGGAGTACCTCGAGGTGCTTCGCGTCTTCAGCGACGGCCGCGGGATCAAGATCCGAAAGGGGTCGGAGCCCGGCCCGAAGACGGCGGCGGTGATCTTCCAGCAGCCGGATTTCCTGGGCCTGTTGACGGACGCTGAGGCGATCACCGAGGCGGCCCACAAGGTGGGCGCGCTCGCCATCGCGTGCGTCGACCCGATCAGCCTCGCCATCCTCAAGCCGCCTGGCGAGTACGCGGCCGACATCGCCGTGGGCGAAGGCCAGCAGCTGGGGCTGCAGCCGAGCTACGGGGGCCCGCACGTGGGCTTCATAGCCTGCCGGAGGGAGCTGGTCCGACGGCTGCCCGGCCGCCTGGTCGGCGCCGCGCATGACGCCGCCGGGCGCCGCGGATTCGTGCTCGCACTGGCGGCCCGTGAGCAGCACATCAGGCGCGAGAAGGCGACCTCCAACATCTGCACCAACCACTCGCTCTGCGCGCTGGCGGCCAGCGTCTACATGACCTACATGGGGCCGGAGGGCCTCCGCCAGGTCGCCGAGGTCAGCTTCAAGCGGGCCCACGCCCTGGCGGAGCGCCTGGCCGCGCTGCCCGGTTGGGAGCTCGCGTTCCCAGACCGCGAGTTCCTCAACGAGTTCCCGGTCAGAGTGCCGAAAGCGCCCGCTGTGATCCGCAAGCTCGCGCGCCAAGGAATCCTCGGCCCGCTTGACATGCATCGCTGGTTTCGCGAGCTGAAGGGCGTGGTGACCTTCACGTGCACCGAGGTCAACGACCCCCGCGCCATGGATGAGCTGCTGGCGGTACTCGAGGCATGAGCGAACCGCTCAGCTTCGAGCTCAGCCGGCCCGGCGCACAGCCGCCGCGCCTCCCGGAAGCCGACGTCGCCTCGCCGAGCGCCGCGGAGGTGCTCCCTGCCAGCATGATGCGGGCCACACCGCCGGGCCTGCCCCGCCTCAGCGAGCCCGAGATCATGCGCCACTACGGCCGAATGGCGTCGTTGAACTACTCGATCAGCGAACAGTTTTACCCGCTCGGCAGCTGCACCATGAAGTACAACCCGGTCGCCAACGAGGCCGCCGCCGCGCTGCCCGGGTTCGCCGGCCTTCACCCGTACCAGGACGAGGACACGGTCCAGGGCGCGCTGGACCTCATGTGGCGTCTCGAGCGGGCGCTGTGCGCGATCGTCGGCGTCGACCGCGTGACGCTGCAGCCGGCCGCCGGCGCACACGGGGAGTGGACGGCCCTGCGCATGATCCACGCCTACCAGCGGTCACGCGGCGAGGCGCGGACCGAGGTCCTGGTCCCCGACTCGGCGCACGGGACCAACCCGGCCAGCGCCGCGCTCAACGGCTTTCAAGTCGTGGAGGTCAAGTCGGGCGGCGACGGCCGGCTTCACCTCGCGGACCTGGAGTCGAAGCTTTCGCCTCGTACCGCCGCTCTGATGCTGACTAACCCCAACACCTTGGGCCTGTTTGAACGGGAGATACTGGATATAGCTGAACTTGTGCACTCGGCCGGGGCGATGCTGTACTACGACGGCGCCAACCTCAATGCCTTCATGGGCATCTGCCGCCCAGGCGACATGGGTTTCGACGCCGTGCACATGAATTTGCACAAGACCTTCACCACACCGCACGGGGGAGGCGGTCCGGGGGCGGGCCCGGTGGGCGTTAAGGCCGAGCTGGTGCCTTTCCTGCCGTCGCCCACGGTCGAGCGCACCAACGGCCACCTCACCCTGGATTTCAAGCGGCCTAAGTCGATCGGCCGCGTGCGCAGCTTCTACGGCAACTTCGGGATGCTCGTGCGTGCGTACACGTACATCGTGGCCATGGGGGGCGACGGCCTCACCCAGGCCTCACAGGACGCCGTGCTTTCGGCCAACTACCTGCGCAAGAAGGTGGAGGGCGACCTGGAGATGCCACACGAGGGGCCCTGCATGCACGAGTTCGTGGCCAGCGCCCGCAATCTCAGCCACGAGGGTGTCCGGGCCCTGGACATCGCCAAAGCGCTGCTCGATCGCGACTTCTACGCGCCGACCATCTACTTCCCGCTCGTGGTCCCCGAGGCGATCATGGTCGAGCCCACCGAGACGGAGAGCAAAGCAACCCTCGATGCCTTCGCCCGGGCGATCAAAGAGATCGTCGCCGAGGCGCGATCGAACCCCCAGGGCCTCCACGACGAGCCTACAAAACTGCCCGTCGGACGCCTTGACGACGTCGCCGCCGCCCGCCAGATCAACTCGTATCTGCAGGGCCTGAGCGAGGACCCCGTGCTGCGGTGGAAAGCCCCCGCCTAGGAGGCCTGTTAAGAGGCCCCCCGAGGCCATTTTTGAATTCGAAATCCGGTAGAATTTGAGTCCTGAACCTCTGCCCAGTTGACCCCTACGAGTTCTCCACGCTGGGAGGGCCGATTCTCCGGTGACAGCGGCCCCCAACCGGTCCCCGGAGCCGTCTGGCTCGCGCAGCGCGCACCCTGACGGCCGCAGGCCCCAACCCCTTGGCGCGGATCTGGCGTACAACGCCGAGCAGATCCAGGTCCTCGAAGGCCGGGAGCATGTACGGCGGCGTCCGAGCATGTACATCGGCTCGACCAGCAGCACAGGTCTCCACCACCTGGTCTACGAGGTCGTCGACAACGCGGTCGACGAGGCCCTGGCCGGCTACTGCACGCGCATCCTGGTCACCCTCCACGCCGACGGCAGCTGCTCGGTCGACGACAACGGCCGCGGCATCCCGGTCGACATCCACAAGAAAGAAGGACTCTCCGCGCTCGAGCTGGTGATGACCCGGCTCAACGCCGGGGGCAAGTTCGGCGGCGGCGGCTACAAGGTCTCGTCCGGCCTGCACGGCGTGGGCGTCTCCGCGGTGAACTTCCTGAGCCAGAAGGTCCAGGTCTGGGTCTATCGCAGCGGCAAGGTGTACCACCAGGAGTACGAGCGGGGGGTGCCCACCGGCGCCGTGAAAGCGATCGGCAAGACCGACCGCACGGGCACGGTGGTGCGCTTCTCGCCCGACCCGCAGATCTTTCCAGACACCAAGCTAGACCGCGAGATCATCCAGCACCGGCTGCGCGAGATGGCTTACCTGAACAAGCGGCTAGAGATCGCGCTCGCGGACGAAGCGCTCGGATTCACGAACACCTTCTACTTCGAGGGCGGGATCGTGTCGTTCGTACGGGCGCTCAACCGCGACAAGGTCGTGGTCAACGACACGCCGTTCTACGTCGACCGCGAGGTCGAGGGCACCCAGGTGGAGATCGCCCTGCAGTACAACGACACGTTCGTGGAGAACGTGATCGCTTTCGCCAACACCATCCACACCATCGAAGGTGGCAGCCACCTCACCGGCTTCCGCTCCGCGCTGACCAACGTCCTGAACCGATACGCGCGCAAGGCCGGCATCCTCAAGGAGCAGGACCCCAACCTCACCGGCGAGGACGTGCGCGAGGGCCTCACCGCGGTGATCAGCGTCAAGGTCCTGGAACCGCAGTTCGAAGGTCAGACCAAGGGCAAGCTCGGCAACGCCGAGGTCCAGGGTCACGTCTCGATAGCTCTCACCGAGGGGTTGACGCAGTTCCTCGAGGAGAATCCGTCGGAGGGCCGGCGCATCGTCGAGAAATCCCTGACCGCGGCGCGTGCCCGCGAGGCCGCTCGCAAGGCGCGCGACCTGGTGCAGCGCAAGAGCCTGCTCGAATCGAGCACTCTGCCCGGCAAGCTGGCGGACTGCTCGGAGCGAGACCCTGCCCAATGCGAGCTCTACATCGTCGAGGGCGACTCCGCCGGGGGCACGGCCAAAGGTGGCCGCGACCGCCGCACGCAGGCCATCCTTCCGCTGCGCGGCAAGATCCTCAACGTTGAGAAGGCGCGCCTGGACAAGGTGCTGACGTCAGACGAGATCCGCAACCTCATCACCGCGATGGGCGCCGGGGTAGGCGACAACTTCAACGTCGAGAAGATGCGCTATCACCGCATCGTCACCATGACCGACGCGGACGTCGACGGCAGCCACATCCGCACGCTGCTGCTCACCTTCTTCTTCCGCTATTTCCCGCAGGTCATCGAGAAGGGCTACCTGTACATGGCTCAGCCGCCACTGTTCAAAGTGTTCAAGGGCAAGCAGGTGGTCTGGTGCCACTCGGAGGCCGACCGTGACAAGGCAATTCGCCAGCTGGGCAAGAACTCAGAGGCGGCGCGCATGAAGGGTCTCGGCGAGATGAACGCCGAAGAGCTCTGGGACACCACGATGAACCCGAAGACGCGCGTCCTTTTGAGGGTGACCGTGGACGATGCCGCGGCCGTCAACGACACGTTCGAGAAGCTGATGGGCCCTGACGTCGAGCCGCGCAAGAAATTCATCCAGGCGCACGCCAAGAGCGTCCGCAACCTCGACATCTGAGGCGGTCTTATGCGAATTGCGGTCGACGCCATGGGCGGCGACCATGCGCCCGCGCAGGTCGTCCTCGGAGCATCCCAGGCGGCGTCGGAATATGGCATCGACATCTCGCTCGTGGGCATTCCCGCGGCAGTCCAACCGCTGCTGGACAAGCACCCGCGCCTGCATCTCGTCCCGTGCACCCAGGTCATCGCGATGGACGAGCATCCGGCGCAGGCGGTGCGGTCCAAACCTGATGCCTCGATGTGCGTCTGCGCCCGGATGTGCAGGGAAGGGCGCGCAGAGGGCTGGACTTCCGCCGGCAACTCGGGTGCGGTGATGGCAGCCGCGCTGTTCATCCAGGGCCGCATCAGAGGGGTGGAGCGACCGGCGCTCGGCTCGATCGTGCCCACGCAAGACGGCTTCGCGTACTTCCTGGACGTCGGCGCCAACGTCGACTCCAAGCCCGAGTATCTCGTCCAGTTCGCCGAGATGGGCGCCGTGTACGCGCGCGAGATGATGGGCCGGCAGAACCCGAGGGTGGGCCTGCTCAGCAACGGCGAGGAAGAGGGGAAGGGGGACGAGCGGGTCAAGGAGACCTCGCGCCGCCTTCGCAATACGCTGTCTGGGTTCGTGGGCAATGTCGAACCGAAGGACATTTACGGCGGTCGCGCGGACGTGGTGGTCGCCGACGGCTTCGTCGGCAACGTGGCGATCAAGATGGCCGAGGCGACGGCCGACTTTCTCTTTCGAAACCTGCGGGACGAGATCCCGAAAACGATGCTCGGCAAGCTGGGCGGGATGCTGATCCGGCCTGGCGTGCGCCAGATCCGCGCGCGGATCGACTGGCGGGAGTTCGGCGGCGCGCCATTACTCGGAATCGACGGCGTGGCGGTGGTCGCGCACGGCCGCTCGGATGCCCGCGCCATCAAGAACGCCATCCGCGTCACGCGCGATGCAGTGCAGAATCAGCTCGTCGGTAAGATTCGGGCTGAGATGGGAAAGCAATGAAAAACGGCCGCACGCGCGTCGTCGTGACCGGCATGGGGACCGTCAACCCTCTAGGCAAGAATCTGGAGGAATACTGGGACGGCCTCATCGAAGGCCGCAGCACCGCGCACAACATCGAATTGTTCCCCTCGGAGAAGCTCACCACCAAGTTCGCCTGCGAGATGCCCAAATTCGACCCGCAGGAGTTCATGGACCGCAAGGTGGCGCAGCGCATGGCGCGCTTCGCGCAGATGGCGGTCGCCGCATCAGGGATGGCGCTCGCCGACTCTGGGCTCGACCTTGCCAAGGAGGACGACTTTCGAGTTGGCGTCGACATGGGCACCGGCATCGGCGGGTTCATCGAGATGACACAGGGGGCGATCTCCTTCGCCAACAAGGGTCGCCTGAACCCCCTGTACGCCCCGATGATCATCCCCAACATGGCCGCCGCGTCGGTCGCGATGGCGTTTCACCTGCGCGGCCCCAACACGACGATCACGACCGCGTGCGCCGCCTCGACGCACACGCTGGGCGACGCGACGCGGATGATCCAGCACGGCGACGCGGACGTGATGCTCGCGGGTGGGACGGAAGCCTCGCTCTGCGAGGTCGGGATCGCATCCTTCAACGCCATCCGGGCGCTATCGACGCGCAACGACGCACCTGAGAAGGCGAGCCGGCCGTTCGACCGTGACCGTGACGGCTTCGTGCCGGGAGAGGGCGCCGGCACGCTGGTGCTCGAGTCCCGCGAGCACGCCATCAATCGCGGGGCGCGAATCTATGGCGAGGTGCTCGGCTTCGCCCTCACATGCGATGCGTTTCACCAGGTCGCCCCGGACGAGACCGGAGAGGCGCCTGCGCGCGCGATCACCCTTGCATTGCGCGACGCGGGCATCGAGCCGGGTGACATCGACTATGTCAATGCTCACGGCACGTCGACGCAGCTGAATGACGCGGGCGAGACCAAGGCGCTGAAGATCGCGCTCGGCGAGTCGGCCTACAAGGTCGCCATCAGCAGCACCAAGTCGATGATCGGCCACCTGCTGGGCGCGGCCGGCGCGGTGGAGGCGATCGCCACGCTGCTCACAATCAACCGCGGCATCATCCACCCGACCATCAATTACGAGAACCCCGACCCTGCGTGCGATCTCGATTACGTGCCCAACCAGGCCCGGCGCAAGGACGTGCGCACAGCCATCTCGAACGGATTCGGTTTTGGCGGGCACAACGCGGTGGTCGTGCTCGGCAAATTCCAGGAGTAGCGCATTGCCCGACGAACCCGACGACACGATAGGGACGGTCCTCTCACGCAACCTCCAGGAGGAAATGCAGACCTCCTATATGGAATACGCGATGTCCGTCATCATCAGCCGGGCCCTGCCCGAGGTGCGTGACGGTCTCAAGCCCGTTCAGCGAAGGATCCTCTACGCGATGCACCAGGCGGGCGCGACGTCGGGGAGCCGGTATCGCAAATGCGCCGCGTTCGTCGGTGACGTGCTGAAGCTGTACCACCCGCACGGCGACACGGCCGTCTACGACGCACTCGTCCGCATGGCGCAGCCCTTTTCACTGCGTTACCCGCTGATCGACGGGCAAGGCAACTTCGGGAGCGTCGACGGGGATCCGCCGGCCGCGATGCGGTACACCGAGGCCCGGCTGTCGGCCATCACCGGCGAGCTGATGGACGACATCGAGAAGCAGACGGTCGACATGGTCCCCAACTACGACAACTCGGAGATGCAGCCGGACGTGCTGCCGTCCCGCATTCCCAACCTGCTCGTCAACGGCGCGACCGGCATCGCGGTCGGCATGACGACCAACATCCCGCCCCACAACCTGCGCGAGGTTGCCGGCGGCGTGAAGCACTTGATCGACAATCCCGAGGCCACTGGAGAGGACCTGCTCGCCTTCATCAAGGGCCCCGACTTTCCGACCGGCGGAATCGTGATGGGAACCGCGGGGATCAAGGCGGCCTATGCCACTGGCCACGGCCGGATCATCGTGCGCGCGCGTCACATGTTCGAGCAGGCCGCCAACGGCCGCGAGCGCATCATCATCGACGAGCTGCCGTACGCGGTCAACAAGGCGACGCTCGTGGCGAAGATCGCGGAGCTCGTCTCGGAGCGCAAGCTCGAAGGGATCGCCGACCTGCGCGACGAAAGCGACCGCCAGGGCATGCGCATCGTCATCGAGCTCAAGCGCGAGGCGCGCGTGTTCACGGTCCTCAACAACCTGTACAAGCACACAACGCTGCAGCAGACGTTCGGCGTGATCATGCTGGCGATCGTCGACGGCCGCCCGATGGTGTTGAGCCTGAAGCAGGCGCTGCAGCTGTTCATCGACCACCGCCGCGACGTGATCATCCGGCGCACGCGGTTCGACCTCGACAAGGCGCAGGAGCGCGCTCACATCCTCGAGGGGTTGAAGATCTGCCTCGACCACCTGGACGAGGTGATCAAGACCATCCGTGCCGCCGCCGACCCGGACATCGCCTCCACCGAGCTGCAGACGAAATTCGGGCTTAGCGAGCGCCAGGCCAAAGCGGTCCTCGCGCTGACGCTGGGCCGGTTGACCCGGCTGGAGCGCGGCAAGATCGACGCCGAGTACGAAGAGGTCATCAAGACCATCGCGTACCTCGAGAGCATCCTCGCGAGCGACCAGAAAGTCCGGATGCTGATCAAAGACGAGATGGACGACCTCGTCAAGAAATACGGAGACGAGCGCCGAACCGAGATCACCGAGCAGGAGGCGTCCGAGCTGTCGGCCGAGGACCTCGTGCCCAAGGAAGACGTGGTCGTGACCTTGACGCATCGCGGCTACGCCAAGCGGCAGCCCCTGCGGGTTTTCCGCGCGCAGAAACGCGGGGGGGTGGGCCTGAAGGGCGCGAAGCCGACCGCCGGCAGCGACGCGCCGAGCGGAACGCGCGAAGAGGACTACGCGCTGCACCTGCTCACCACTCACACGCACGCGTCGATGCTGTTCTTCACGCAGAGCGGTCGCGTGTTCCAGCTGCGCGTCCACGAAGTCCCGGAGCGCGAGCGCCAGGCCAAGGGCGTGCCGGTCAACAACTTGATCGACATCGGGTCTAACGAGCGCATCACCTCCGTCTTCGTGCGCCCCGAGACCGAAACCGACGCGCACTACATGCTCATGGTCACCAAGAACGGATACATCAAGAAGACGGCCATGGCCGAGTATGCCAACGTGCGCCGCAACGGCCTGATCGCCATCAACCTGCAGGAGGGCGACGAGCTCGACTGGGTCACGCCGACGACCGGCAACGATGAGATCGTCATCGCGACCGAGCTCGGCAAGGCGATCCGATTCAGCGAGTCGGAGGTCCGCGCGATGGGCCGCGACACGCAGGGTGTGATCGGCATCAAGCTCTCGAAGGGCGACGCGGTGGCAGGCATGGCGACCGTGGTGGCGGGCGCCGACCTGCTGGTCATCACCAAACGGGGATACGGCAAGCGCACTCCGCTATCTGAATACCCGATGCACCACCGCGCAGGACAGGGCGTCTTCACTTTGAAGATCACAGACCGCGTGGGCAAGTTGACGGCCATGCGCGCCGTCAGCGATCCGGAGGAGGAGGTCCTGGTGATCAGCGCGAGCGGCATGGTGCTGCGCACCCAGGTCGGCGCCATCTCGCAAATTGGACGGCAAACGCAAGGTGTGATCGTCATGCGCATCGCGCCCGAAGACGAGATCGTCGCCATCGCGCCGGTCGCGGGACTCGAAGAGGGCGACACCAAAGAGTGAAGGACCTGGGCTGGGTTGGGGTCTGGCTCCTGGTCGTGTGCGTTGTCGCGATCGTCTTCGAAATGGTGCTCGCCGGGCTCTGGAGCGTGAAGGTGGCCAGGCGCGCGCGCGAGCTTAGCGACCGACTCGCCACTGGCCGCGCGGAGGTGCAGGCAGACCTTGCGCGACTGAGGGCCGCTCTCGAAGAAACGGAAGTGCTGTGGCGCCCGTACCGCCGTGTCCTTCGATGGGCGCGCCATCCCTTGGCCATAGCGCTGATGGAGTCGTATTCGCGGCGAAGGGCGCAGACGCCTTGACCGCTGATCGGTCGCCGTCTGATCGACTCGGCGAAGGCTTCGCGCATCAGGCGGTCGAGGACGCGGTGGGCCGCGAGCGCGCCCGGATCGCGCGGGAGCTTCACGACGGCGTGGCCACCGACCTCGCCGGCGCGATCTCGCTTTTCAAGGTGTACCTGGAAACTAGGAAAGGACCGCCGGACCAGAACCTCAAGAACGTGTTCGAGATCCTGGAGCGGCTGCTGAAGAATGTCCGCGAGGCGCTCGCCGACCTGCGGCCGACAGCCATCGGGCCCGACGGGTTGGTCGGGGATCTTCGCCGGCAGGCTGAAGAGTTCGCGCGTCTTTACGGCATCCGGGTCGAGCTCTCGAGCACCGGCACGGAGGATGAGATCTCCGCGCAGCAGCGCGAAGTCGTGGCGCAGGTCGTGCGGGAGGCGCTGAGCAACGTCCGCAAGCATTCGGGCTCGTCGATCTGCAGGGTCAAGATGGCGTTCGCGGCGAACCCCTTCCTGATCGAGGTGTCCGACGAGGGGCGAGGCTTCACGGCCAGGGGCGGCTCGGGTTACGGGCTGATGGGCATGCGAGAACGCGCGGCAGGCATCGGCGGCCGCCTCGAGGTGGTCAGCACCGAGGATCGCGGCACCACGGTGTTCCTGTTCGGACCCAACTGAGGATTCAGCGCCAGGTCACAGCTGGAACTCTCGTCGATTCATCGGGACCACCGGAAAAGCAATCTGGTCGGCGCTGACGGACTCGAGCTTTCGCGCGACCCTCCCGACCAGGGCGCGCGTCCGGCGCTCGTCAGTGCGGATGGCTCGCGCGATCTCCGGCGCCGAAAGGCCATAGCTCAGGAGCTGCGCGACCTCGTTCTCGGCCTCGGACAGATGACCGAGAGGCCCGCGCAGTGCAGCCACCATCGGGCCGAGCGTGATCCCGAGGCTGTGCACATAGGCCACGTCTTCCTCGGTGTACCAGTGATCGCGCCGGCAGCCAAGGACGAGAAGTCCAACCGGCCGCCGGCCGATCTCACCGACGGGCCCGTAAACCACCGCCGGCCAATCGAGCTCCCAGTCGTAACCGTTGGAGGGGTTCGGGTTTTCGATGAGCGAGTTGACCACCATTGGGCGTCTCTCGTACAGAGCGCGGCGCGACAGCGGCATGAGCTGGCGTCGCTGCAGGAAGCGGCGCGAGACCTCAGAAGCCGCGATGGGCTGGAGCCAGCCTCGGTGCACGTAACCCAGTACCCAGCGGTCGTGGTACAGGGCGTCCAGGGCCAGTCCCAGCCGGCGTCGGGCTTCCTGGAGGTCGGGGAGCTGGCCCATGCAGCGAGGTTATGACGGCCTGGCAGGGCTGACCTCAGGACAGGTTCATCGTTTCCTCAAGAAACCCTGAACCTGCTAGCTTGCGACGGGGATTTGGGAGCGTGACGACCAAGTTGCTGGTCGTTGATGACGAGCCGCGGACGGCGGAGCTCACCGCGGAGCTGCTGCGCCGTGCCGGTTACGCGGTCGAGGTCGCGGGCAGCGGCCGCGACGCGTTGCGGCGCGTGCGGGAGGCGACGCCGGACCTCATGCTGCTCGACTTCGAGATGCCTGACATGGATGCGCCGGAGGTCCTCGACTCGCTGCGCTCCGGGGGTGAGCGGATCAGCTTTCCCGTGATCATCCTGACCGGCGCCCGTCACGCGCCGGGAGACCAGGTGGTCGGCATCGAGCGCGGCGCCACCGATTACATCTCCAAGGGCACGGACCGGCAGGTGCTGCTGGCGAGGATTCGCGGCGCCCTGCGCGAGCGGCCGCCTGCCGCGGGGGTCGTAGTCCGCGGCAGGCTTAGAGTCGACGCCGCGCACGGACAAGCACGGCTTGGCGACCGCGTCTTGAAGCTGGAGAGACGGCCGCTTCTGATGCTGCAACTGCTCGCCAGGCGTGCGGGAGAGGCGGTGCCGCGTGCCGAGCTCCTTGACATGGTGTGGGGCAGCACTTATGTCGGGTTCGAGCACAGTCTCGAGCAAGCCGTCCATCAGGTCCGCCGCGAGCTCCGCGAGCCGGGCTGGATCGAGACAGTGCGTGGGATCGGCTATCGGTTCGTCGCCCAGTCCTGAGCTCGCGACCGCCCTCCACCGCCTGCGGTCGACGCTGGCGCGGATGAAGGCCGAGCTGGAGCTGGCGGACGCGGATGGTGCGACGTCCAACCCTCAAGTGCTGCTGGGCGACCTGCAGGAGGCGCTCGAGATGCTCGCCAGAGTGGAGGCGGTGGCGCTTGGGCTCGCGCGGGTCCTTGTGATCGATGACGACGAGCGTCTGGCCGAGCTGACGGCTCGCGGGCTTCGACGCCTGGGCTACGACGCGGAGTCGGGATCGCGCTTCCGTTTGCCGCGTCCTCGCGAAATCGTGGTCTTCGACCTCGGTCTCGCTGCCGGCCTCTCCGCCGGGGAACGCGCGGCTTTGAAGGTGGCGCGCCCGATCGTGGTCACCGGCGCCACCGACGGCGCGTCACGCGCTGTGGCCGCCAGCTTGGGCGCCAGCGAGTACCTCATCAAGCCGGTCGAGCCGGAGATCCTCGCTGCCGCGATCAGCAGTCGAATCGCGGACGATCGGCCGTGAGCCGCTCCCCATCGGGCGGCCTGGAGCGCGGGACGATGCAAGCCGGGGGCGCCGTGAGGACGTACTGGATGGCGCCCCAGCCGGCGCCTGGCGCGCCCCTTCTCGTGGTGCTGCACGGAACGGGCCTCAACGGCCCCCTGATGGCCGCCTGGACTGGTCTGGCGGTACGAGGGCCGGC
>JBAUTF010000305.1:0-2513 GCA_049582065.1 Candidatus Dormiibacterota bacterium
CTCCTGATTGGGTCATCATCGGCGGTGAAAGTGGCGTGCGGGCGGACCTCATTCGTCCGACCAATCCGAAATGGGCACGCGACGCAATTGCAGAATGTCATCGTGTCGGAGCCGCACCGTTCTTGAAGCAGTGGGGTACATACAAGAATAACCCCTGCGTCTTCGAGCGCGGCCTTACCGAACAACAGGCCATGAAGATCGATCCACCCGACAACGGCAAGGGTGGAGGAAAGTTAGACGGCAGTTTGTGGCGTGAGTTTCCGGCCACCACAATGCAACTGAGATGGGAGACGGCCTAGCGAGGGAGGGGCGCCGAAAATGGCTCAGAGAGACCCGGAGCGGTACACGCAGGGTGATGATGGACTGATTGTCGAGAAGGTTGGCCGGTGGGCCGTCAATAAACTCAAAATCCTTACCGACTACGTTTACGCCTCAGGCGGCGCGCGCAAAAACTTCTACCGCCCGGGGACGGCCTTCATCGACGTCTTCAGCGGACCTGGTCGCTCTCTTATCCGCGGCACCAATCAGTTCATTGATGGCAGTCCCGTTGCCGCGTTCAAGAGAGCGGTAGAGTCGCCGGGGCGGTTCACCTCGATCAATGTCTCCGACGCCGATGACGAACTACTCGCCGCAGCCGAGAGGAGATTGAATGCAACAAGCGCACCCGTTCGGACCTTTGCAGGCCCTGCGAACGCGGCGATGCCGAAGATCGTTCAGAGTTTGGACCCATATGGACTTCACCTTGCATTTCTCGACCCGCATAATTTGGGGACGTTGTCATTCGATCTGTTCGAGCAACTCGCCAAGCTCAAACGTGTGGACGTGATTGCTCACGTAAGTCTGTCCGATCTCCAACGAAATGCAGATCGCTACACGAAGGAGGCTCACGACCAATTCGACCGGTTTGCTCCCGGCTGGCGCGACAAGGTCAGCACCGACATGAACCAGAACGCATTTCGCGCCGCAATCATTCAATATTGGTGCGAGAAGATCCTGGAGCTTAGTTTTCCGCAGGCTCCCCACTGGGAGCTAATAACGGGGGATCAGCGTCAGCGGCTCTATTGGTTGGTCCTGCTCGCTAGAGACGAGCTTGCGCACAAGCTATGGACGAAGATCACGTCAGCCGCTAAGGCGCCTAGGTTCGATTTCTAGTAGCAATGACGTCGGTCCCAACGGAATGACCGTTCGGGACCCGCCCCCGACGGATGAGTAAGTAGCGGAGCGACGCGCCGAATGCGTTGAGCCGTTTGGCGACGCGTGCGCTTCCTGTTTGAGTGCGCCATCCTTCAATAGCGCAGTTCCCGTTGCCGCTCGCTGAGCCAAACCTGCTCATCGGCGACCACCACCGCATCCAAGTCCCGCGGCGTCGCCGCCGCGTCATCCACCCACTCGCGCAGCAGCGGGCCGCCATTGATCACGTCGATGGCGAGCTTGCCGTGCTCGTACTCGTAGGCGAAGTCGCGCCAGAGCGGATAGCCGGGATAGAGCCGGCGGATCGCCTTGAAGGCGAGCGCCTGGAGGCGCCAGGGCTTGAATGCTTGGTGGTCGTAGCCGGGGCCTTCGGTGTGGATCTGCACGCCGTTGCACAGCTTGCCGGCGTGCTTGTGGAACGTCGGTTCGAACCAGCATGCGCGCAGGCGGCATCCTTGGAGCCAATGTGGCGCGAGCGCGTGCATCTCCTTGATGAGAGCGCGCGCATCCACATCGGGCGCGCCGAAGAGTTCGAGCGGCCGCGTAGTGCCGCGCCCTTCCGAGAGCGTTGTCCCTTCGACCATCACCGTACCGGCATAGGCGCGCGCCATCCATAAATTCGGCGCGTTCGGGCTGGGATTGATCCAGGCGCGTTCGCCAAGCGGCCAGCCAAAGCCCGGCGCGGCATCGGGCTGCCAGCCTTGCAGCTCGATGACGCGATAGTCGACATCGAGCTTGAGCGTCCTGACAAACCACGCACCGAGCTCGCCGAGCGTGAGCCCATGGCGCATCGGCAGCGGCCCGGCGCCGACAAAGCTTTGCCATCCCGCGAGCAGCGTCAGGCCTTCAACCGGCCGCCCCACCGGATTGGGCCGGTCCAGCACCCACACTTCTTTCCGATGTTTCGCCGCGGCTTCGAGCATATAGCGCAGCGTGGTGACAAAGGTGTAGATGCGGCAGCCCAGGTCCTGCAGATCGACGAGGATCACGTCGAACGTGTCCAGCATCGCCTCGGTCGGCCTGCGCACTTCGCCGTAGAGGCTGAACACCGGGATGCCGTGCACCGGATCATGGAAGTCAGGCGACTCGACCATGTTGTCCTGCTTGTCGCCACGCAGGCCGTGCTGCGGGCCGAAAGCGGCGGCGAGCTTGACGTCGCCGCAGGCGGCGAGCGCATCGAGCGAATGCGTCAGGTCTTGCGTGACCGAAGCCGGATGCGCCAGCAAGGCGACGCGCCGGCCGGCAAGCGGCGCGCGCAGTGCTCCTTCGGCGAGAAGTCGGTCGATGCCGAATTTCATGGCGGCTGAAGCCTATTCCGCTCA
>JBAUTF010000306.1:0-1865 GCA_049582065.1 Candidatus Dormiibacterota bacterium
ACGCAGATGGAGAAAGTTTTCACGTCCCTCAGCCTGTGTGACAATATCAAGGTTGCGACCAAGAGCTATCTGCAACTGACTGCGATTGAGGAGTTCAAGATGACCGGCCTTTTTGCTTACAGGGCGACGTGTGCCTTTGGCGACGGCCCGCATTTTGCCTCTGTTGGGTGTAAAAAGCGTGAGAATGCGATCAGCTTCACCTATATCAGTGCGCTTGAGTACGATGGCTTCAATGGAGTAGCTACGCTGCTGTCGCATGGGGACACCTTAAAAGTGAACAGATGAATAAAAGATAAAAAAGACGTGACCTGAGAATCAAATCACGTCTGGTACTCTGGAGGCGACGAGCGGATTCGAACCGCTGGTGCAGCTTTTGCAGAGCCGTGCCTTACCACTTGGCGACGTCGCCACATAGATGTATTTGCATGTGACGGATGATCAGGGATGGAGCGGGAGACGGGGATCGAACCCGCGACTTTCTCCTTGGCAAGGAGATGCTCTACCACTGAGCCACTCCCGCTTATACATTGCGTTTGCATGATTAAGATAGCATATCAGAGGTTATTTGTCAACGACTCAATCGTTCGGCAATCCGAGTAAACCCGCCACAGAGATATCCTCGTCAATCGCTTCCCAATGAATCCCTACACCGTTACCTATTAATTCCCACTGCTGGCGTTGATCATCAGTAGCATGTTGCAGACGTGGAAACCAACTAAGAGGGACACTAATTTCACGTCCATCTGAGAGACATACATGGAGACGCTTCTCATCAAAGTAAACGCGTGTTGCAAATGATGTTTTATTGTGTAAAATGCTCATACCATGCCTAAAGAAATTATACACCATTGTTGTTTTATTTGTGATAGATTCTACCCAACTTCAGTCACAAACAGCCTATTCGACAGAGAAACCACGCTCTTTCAACAATTCCACCACACGCTCTAAGGCTTCCGGGGATATGCGCACCAGTCGACTATCGGAGGGAACTTCTGTTTGCAGAAGGGGGCCAAGTTCTTCGTCGGCTTGTATGTCTTGCAGAACCTGGTTGGAGAGACTGAGTAGGGGAGCGTGTTCGACTCCAATGGTGTTTTGTTGTTCGTAGCCATCTCCCCACAATTTGAGGCGAATCAAGAAGGATGCGGGTATTCCACCTTCGCAGTAATGCTGTAAGAAACGCACGATGTAATCGAGTGGCAATCCGGAATTGCATGCTTGTTGAATTGCATCTGGTGTGATCATTCTCCAGCCTGTTGTCTCGTCCAACACAGTGATACGTTCGACTTCGGAAACCAAATAAAGGTCGAGCACAGCATGGCAGGGCTGCAATAAGCCATTATGTTGAAGTCGCCATTGGGGTTCACGAGTGGGCAAGCGCCCGCTCTCTAAAACGCTATCGTACATGGAGGCAGATACAAGTGCAGGAAGATAGTCTCGTTGCCAAAGAATTTCTTGTACGGTTGACAGTTGATCGGTAAATACCTCCGCAAGCAGATGAGAGAGACGACGACCAAATAAAGGGCGAGTTTCAGCATTAGCAAAGAGTTGATCGAGCAAAGCAGCATCGTCTACCTCGAGAAGTGTGACGTCCTGCCAAAGTTCGATACGTCGAGCCTGTCGCTCCCATTCGATCAACGAATATTGTACATTCTGAGGAATAGGCCCTCCGATGGCTTGTTCTACTATTTGCTGGATAGTTTCGGCTTGAAGTCCCGCTTGAATTGCACGAGTAACACTCGCCTTTGTCAGGCGATATTGCGCAATATGCTCCAGTCGAATACGTTCTGCAAAACGATCCAAGTTGAGAAGCAGCCCTTCAGAAACAGGGGCAAGTGCAATTACTTCAAAATTTGGTTGCACTACTA
>JBAUTF010000307.1:0-17137 GCA_049582065.1 Candidatus Dormiibacterota bacterium
AGCCTGAGCAGGTCACGCGCCGAGACCATCCCGACGAGCCGGCCGTGCTCCATCACCGGAAGATGACGACATCCATTGCTCGCCATGCGCTCGGCCACCGCAAAGCTGTCATCCGTCACATCTGCAGTAACGGGGTCATGGCTCATGAAGTCGGCGACAGTCGTTGACCTCGGGTCACGCCGGCTGGCGATCGCGCGCACGATGTCGGTCTCGGTCAGGATGCCGATCAGCCGGTCGGCCTCACAGACCGCCACGGACCCGAATTTGCCGACTCGCATGAGGCCGGCCGCCTCGAACAGGCTGGCATGGGGACCGATTCGAGCAACGTTTGGATTGAAGAAGGCTTTAACTCTCATTCGACTTCGCCTCCAGCATCTGTGTGTGGCCGGCCTTGAGAACGCCGGCGAGGTAACCGATGCAATCGTCCAATCGAACGAGGTGGGGATAGTCCCGTTCAGGGACGTCGATCCCCGTCTCCTTCTGGATGCCAGTGGCGAACTCGAGTATGCCGACGGAGTCGATGTCGAGCTCTTCCCTGACATCGGCTTTCGGATCAAGAGTCGCCAGGTCAGCTTCCGGCGCCACGCCATGCAGAGCCTTGAGCACCGCCGCACGCAGCTCGTCTTCGTTCATAGCTTCTCAGGCTCCTGCAGCAGCCGGTCGATGGCGGCGAGATAGAGGCCCCCGCGATGCCCATCGCTGACCCGGTGATCCGCGGCAAGGGTTGCCTTCAGCACGGGTCTGGCGCCAACCGTGCCGCCAGCGGCCCAAGGGCGCTCGATGATCTTGCCGAATCCGACGAGCGCAACTTGCGGTGCGTAGATGACGCCGAAAACCGTCTCCACTCCGCGCTCGCCGAGGTTGGTGACCGTGATCGTCGAGTCCGACATCTCCGAGGTGCGCAGCATCCCCGACCGCGTGCGCTGTACCAGGTCGAGCATTCCCTTCATCACCTCTTCGAGACTCTTCTTCTCGACGTTGTGGAGGGCGGGAGCAATCAGGCCAGTACCTCGAAGAGAGATCGCCACTCCAACGTGTACGTCCGGGCTGGCGCGGAAAGCCCCGTCGACGTAGAGGCCGTTCATCTCGGGCACCTCGCCAACGGCCATAGCCACCGCCTTGAGCAGCAGGGCCGCCGGGATGTATCGGTCGGCGACCGGTCGCGTCAGGTTCTGATTCGCAATCCAGGCCAGCGCCTGCGTCATGTCGATGTCGGTCGCCATGTAGTAATGCGGAATCTCGCGCTTGGAGCGCGCCATCAGCGACCCGATCGCCGCCCGCATCGCCGCTTGCCTGGTGGCCGCCGGCGCAGTTCGAGCGCCTGTTGCGGCCCGCCTGACGTCCGCCTCGGTGACCGCGCCGCCCGGACCGCTGCCTGCCACCGCGGCGAGCTCGACTCCAAGCTCCGACGCGATCCGGCGGGCAAAGGGCGAAACCGCAAGCCGGGCGCCGGGGACTGCTGGGAGCGGCATCGTCTCCGCGGAGACGGGCGGCGGCGCCGCGACCCCAGCCGGCGCCTGAGGGACGGGGGCGACGGGCGGCGCCTGGGGAACAGGGGCCTGCCCGTTGCGCAGTACGGCCAGGACCGTGCCCACCGGCACCCTGGTGCCCGGGGGAATCAGGATCTGGTCGACGGTGCCGCTCTGGAAGATCTCGACCTCCAGGGTCGCCTTCTGTGTCTCCACGACCGCGACGATGTCGCCTTTCTTCACCGTGTCGCCGGGCTTGACGCGCCAATCGGTGATCGTTCCGAAGTCCATGTCGGCGCCCAGCGCGGGCATCCGGAACTCAGGCACCGAACAATGCCCGCGCGCCTGCGACGATGGTCGCCACCTGCGGAAGCGCGGCCTCCTCCAAATGCCGTGGATACGGCATGGGGACCTCAGCGCCGCAGACCCTTGCCACGGGTGCGTCGAGGTCGTAGAAGGCGCCCTCCATGATTCGCGCGCTGACCTCCGCGGAGATGCCGCCGCTGCGCCATGCCTCATCCACGATCAGCGCCCGGTGGGTCTTGCGCACCGAAGCGAGCAGCGTCCCGGTGTCAAGGGGTCGCAGCACGCGGAGGTCGATGACCTCGGCCTCGATCCCTGCCCTGGCCAGCTCATCCGCCGCCTGCAGGGTCTTGAAGAGCGTCCCGCCATAGGTGATCAGGCTCACCGCTGCGCCCAGGCGGCGCACCGCGGCGTGCGCGATGTCGACGGACGGCATCTCGGTCGTGATCTCGCCTTCCATGTTGTAAAGGCCGCCGTGCTCGAAGATGAGCACCGGGTCGGGGTCGCAGAGCGCCGGCCAGAGCATCCCGCGAGCGTCCTCCAGCGTGGCCGGGGTCAGGATCTTGATGCCGGGTATATGCGCGTACCAGCCTTCCAGGCTGTGGGAGTGTTGAGCCGCGACCTGGCGCCCCGCGCCGGTGGTCATGCGGATGACGAGCGGGATGCTGAGCTGCCCGCCCGACATGTGCAGGATGGTGGCGGCGTTGTTCACGATCTGGTCGAGCGCGAGCAGGCTGAAGTTCACGGTCATGATCTCGACGATCGGTCTCATGCCTCCGAGCGCGGCGCCGATGCCGGCGCCCACAAAGGCCGACTCCGACAGCGGTGTGTCGCGGACGCGATCAGGGCCGAACTCCTCGAGCAGTCCGAGGCTGACGGCAAAGCAGCCGCCGTAGCGTCCGACGTCCTCACCCATCAGGAAGACGCGATCGTCCCGCTGCATCGCCTCGCGGATGGCGGCGCGCATCGCTTCGCGGTAGGTCGTCTTGACCACGGCGGGCGCTGGGGCGACGCTCATCGCGGGGCCTCGCTGTACACGAAGCGCGTGAGATCCTCCACCGGCTCCCACGTACCGGCCTCGGCGAAGGTGACCGCCTCGTCGATCACCCGGCCGATCTCACGCTCCATGCGCGCGAACCGCTCTTTGGGGACGATTCCGTCGGACTCCAGGCGCGCGGCGAAAGTCGTGATGGGGTCGCGCAGCTTCCAGCGCTCGATCTCCGACTTCTCGCGATATCGCTCGGGGTCATACATCGAGTGGGCGCGGAACCGATAGGTGCGCAGCTCGAGGAACTGCGGCCCTCCACCGGCCCGGACGGCATCCGCTCCTTCGTGCGCCGCCCCAGCCACCGCGAGAACATCCATCCCGTCCACGGCCCGGGCCGGAATCCGATAGGAGGCAGCCTTGGCCGCGAGGTCGGTCTGAGATTCGGACCGCTCCAGGGCGGTGCCCATCGCGTACAGGTTGTTCTCGCAGCAGAAGAGCACCGGCAGGTGCCACAGCGCGGCGAGGTTCATCGATTCATGAAACGTCCCCTCAGCCACCGCGCCCTCGCCGAAGAAGCAGGCGGTGAGCCTCTCCTCGCCACGCATCTGGCTGGCCAGAGCCAGGCCGACCGCGATCGGAAGGCCTCCGCCCACGATGGCGTTGCCGCCGTAGAAGCGCCTGGTGGCATCGAAGATGTGCATCGATCCGCCGCGACCGCGGCTGCAGCCCTCAGCTTTGCCGTACATCTCCGCCATGATCGAATCGGGCGAAATCCCACGGACGAGTGCATGACCGTGCTCGCGGTAAGTCGCGACGACGTTGTCGCCTGGGGCGATGGCCTCCATCACGCCGGCCGCGACGGCCTCTTCTCCGACGTATAGATGGACGAAGCCGCGGATCGCGCCTGCGCTGTATAGCTCGGCACATTTCTCCTCGAAGCGCCGGATGAGCAGCATCTGGTGGAGCAGGCGCCGTTCGCGCTCACGCTCGAGGCCGGTGCTGACGGCGGCAGGCGCCTCTCTCATCGAGTCGTCTCCAGGGTCGAGGTGTCCCCTATGGGCTGCCCGAGCTCGCGAGCTTTGAGCAGGCGCCGCATGATCTTGCCGCTTCGCGTCTTCGGCAGGTTCTGGTCGAACTCGATCTCGCGGGGCGCCACCGCCGCGCCCAGCCGCTGGCGGCCGAAGCCGAGCAGTTCGAGACGCAGGTCCTCGCTTGGCTGGTAGCCGGCGCGCAGCGACACGAATGCCTTCACCGCTTCACCGATCACGGGGTCGGGCTTGCCGATCACACCGGCCTCGAACACCGCGGGGTGCTCGAGCAGGGCGCTCTCGACCTCGAAGGGGCCGATCAGGTGGCCGCCGCTCTTGATCACGTCGTCAGCGCGGCCAACGAACCAGAAGTAGCCGTCCGCGTCACGCCGAGCGAGGTCGCCCGTCAGGTACCAGCCGCCGCGGAAGCAGCGCCGATAGCGCCTCTCCATGTGAAGGTAGCCCCGGAACATGGAGGGCCAACCAGGACGCAGGGCGAGCTCGCCGACCTCCCCGACCCCGGCTTCGATCGCTTTGCCGGCGCGCGTGCGCAGTCGTCCCAGTGAATCCTTCTTGACGATCGACGCGTCGATGCCTGGCAGCGGGCGGCCCATTGATCCAGGGCGGATGTCCATGGCCAGGTAGTTGGCGATCATGATGCCACCGGTCTCCGTCTGCCACCAGTTGTCGTGGATCGGAAGCCCGAAAGCCTCCTTGCCCCAGGTGACCGCCTCGGGATTGAGCGGCTCACCGACGCTGGCGATGAACCGCAGCGGCGACAGGTCGTAACGGCGCGCCACGTCAGCGCCAACCTTCATCATCATCCGGACTGCGGTCGGGGCGGTGTACCAGACCGTGACCTTGTGGTCGCGCAGGATGCTGTACCAGCGCTCGGCGTCGAAATCGGCCTCATCCACGATGCTCGTTATGCCGTGAACCAGCGGCGCGATGATGCCGTACGACGTCCCTGTCACCCAGCCCGGATCGGCCGTGCACCAGAACACGTCCGAGTCGTGGAGATCGAGTGCGAACTTTCCGGTCGCATAGTGGGCGACGACAGCCTGGTGCACGTGCACGGCACCCTTCGGAGTGCCGGTGGTGCCGCTCGTGAAGTGCAGCAGTGCCATGTCCTCGGCGTCGGTGGCCGGGATCTCGAAGTCAGTCGACGCCTGGGCCATCAGCTGTCCCAGGTCTAGAGTGCCCGGCACGTTCGCCATCCCGTGCTCAGCGACCAGAAGAACGTGGCGGAGGCCGGGGAGCTTCGAGCGAATGGAGGCCACTTTGCGGCGGTAGATCGCCTCCGTGGTCACCAGCACACGACCGTCTCCGATCTCGAGGCGCTGCCGGATCGGCTCGGGTCCGAACGCAGAGAACAGCGGGCTGGCCACGCTCGCGTTCTTGAGCGTGCCGAGAACCGAGACGTAGAGCTCCGGGATACGGCCCGCCAGCACGAAGACTCGCTCGCCCTTGGCGATGCCAAGAGTGCGCAGCACGTTGGCAAAGCGGTTGGACAGGTCGCGGAGATCTCCGTAAGTCAGGTCTTTCTGCTCGCCTGTCTTGCCGAGCCAGCGAATGGCGACTCGATCCGTTAGCCGTCCCGCTGCATGCCGGTCGACGGCCTCGTGGGCGATGTTCAGGCCGCGGCCGTGGGGAAGGCCGTCGAGCTCCTTCTCAGCCGAGGCCCAAGTGAACGATTCGCACGTGGCCCGGTAATCGGCCAGGTTCGGCGCCACGGACCTGCTTGGGGATGCCGCGATCGTAGTCGCTGCCATCGGGGCCAGCGTGGCGCGGGGGGTGCCTCCAGTACAGGGCCAAACGGCCCATAAGGAAAGGGCGACCGCCCCTGGCGCGCTGAGCGGCGCGCGCGCTTCCTTGGTGCATTCACGCGGCGCCTTCAAGCCGAAGGTCGAGGCGGCGATTCTTAACAGGAGGCTGGCAATGGCATCGAAACGCAAACCTGCCCGAGCGACGTCAGACAAGCGAGCCCCGCGCCCGAAGCCAGCGGCGGCTGCGCGGCGGTCCACCCGCGCCGCGGCTCAGGCGAGCCGCCTGGAGAAGGCGGATGCAGCTTCGTGGATTGCCACAGGCCTCGACAACCGGGTTCAAGCGCGCCGGCTGGCCGCTCGCAGCGAGCGGGCGGCCCGAACGGGCCTCGAAGATCTTGATGAGGGGGCGATGCTGACCGACATCTCTGAGGACATCGTCGCCATGAGCGACGCCGCTCGTGCGCTCAGCCTCGATGAAGTGGAACGCGGTATGGAGCTGGCTGCCATGGCCGGGCAGATCGGCACCGTCGGCGACACGGTGCGTGCGATGGGCATGGAGTCACTGGGACGCTTCCTCGACGACATGAGCAGGCGGATGCGCGAACTGGCCGTTCGCGACATGCTCCAGTCCCAGGACGCCCGTGGGCTGGCGAAGGCCATCGGCGAGGCGGGCGAGGGCGTCGGAGCCCTGGGCGAGACTGAGCTGGCCGCCGGGATCGCCGAGTTGGCCAGTGCACAGCAAGCCGCTGACGCGAGCGCGCTCGCAGCCACGGTGGGCGCAGGTCAGATCGTCGCGGGCCTGGCCGAAGTGGCGGCAGCCGACACAGGCTCATCAGCTGTTCGAGGAGGCAAGCCGACATGACGAATCATGTCTTCGGCAGCTCGCTGCTTCCGGCGTGACACGATTGCCAGAGGCAAGCCGATTCCCGCGAAGTGCCTGTGCAGCACGGTCAAGAGGTCTAACGCCATCCTTCGCAGCCCGGTTGGCCGCCGGCATCGAGCCCTCTTACTGATTCTGTTACGCGGTGTCGCTCAGCATCTGGGTCAGCGGCCCTGCGAACCCTACCCTCGCGAGGCCGTTTCTGCTCCTCCACCAAACCGATCTCGCGTCATGAGGAAACTTACGCGACGGGGTTCCATCGCATCAGCAGGCGGATCAGGCGCAGTCGCGTTCGAGGTCTCCACATGTGCCACCGAAGCGCCAACCGCAGGGTTACCCGCATTCGGCGGAGGTGATCCCAAGGGTCACAATGTGGCCGCCAACAGGCTCAATCCCGCCTGCGGAATCCGCTGGTCTGTGGGCTCCTTGTCCTCGTCCGCGTACGCCCATTCCCAGTCAGGGCCAGCCCGCATCGCCATCAAGCGTTGCTGGACGGCAAACAGCTCATCCATCACCTTCTTGAGAGAGCGCCCACGGCCGATGGTGATCTCAAACTGCTCGGTAGCGCGCAGCACCTCATTAATGCCCGACTCAACGGCCCTCGGAGCCGGCAGCGTGCCTTTCATGTTGTGGCGCTCGAGCATCGCGATCATGGCGTCGACGACGGTTATCGCTCGGTTGAGGCGCTGGCGCGGCGTTTGCTCGAGGGTACGCCGCCTCATTGCCTCTTCGAACTGTTCCGCAGCTCTGGCAATCGGGCCATTCGCCGGTGAGCTCTCCGACAGGCTGTTCAGCAACTTACACCTCCGCAGAAACGGGTTTGCTGTCAAAACCCTCAACGCATCCAGCTGGCCTGGGAGGTGAAAAGCGCGAGGGCCACCGGTGCCAACCCTTCGAGCTTCGCCTTCCCTGACTCGATGTAGATGGTCTTCGCACCCCCGTAACAAACTCCATAATGGCGGCTCACCACTCTGCGGCCGAGCGCATCGCCCGGGTCCGCGCGTCCGGGTCGTAGATGATCCGGTAAAAGGGCTCAGCCCACAGCCGGGTCATGCGCGAGGGTTGGATCCGCGGGTGAGGGCGCACACGGCCCGGAGGCCGCACACCAATCCTTCCGTTCAGGTGCCAGCGATCGAGGGCTTCGGCGGTCTGGCGGAAGGCGGCCCACGCCTCATCCGGATCGATGAGATCTCGATCGTCGCCGTCCGGGCGCCCGAGGTGCTCCTGCCACAACCGAAGCCGGAGGTTGCGCGCGAAGGTGCGTGCGCCATCTCCGAGGCCGCCCGGGTCGATGGGCTGTCGAGAGTCGCGCTCGGCGTCCAGCACCGCACATGCGATCTCAGAGTCGTGACTCCACGACCTCCTGTTGAAGTTGTCGGATCCCACGGACGCCCACACGTCGTCGATCACGCTGACCTTGGCGTGGACATACACCGGCACGCCGGCGAGGTTCTCGATGTCATAGATCGCGACGCGGTCCCTCGCTGCCTCGAGCAGGACCTGGACCGCCTGCTCCCTTCCCACCTGGTTCGGGCGCAGCGTGATCGTCCCCGCCTGGTCGAAGAACCGCGGCACAACCGCGATGAGATGCAGATCGTGGTTCGCCGTCAGTGCATCGGCGAACGTCCGCGCCACCTCAGCCGACCAGAGGAACTGGTCTTCGATATAGATCATCCGGCGGGCTCGTCGCATCGCTTTACGAAAGCCCCGCGCGACGCTGCGCTCACCCTGCGGGGCAAATGGATAACCTCCGTGGCGCCGCGCGTAGGTGCGCAACACCTGGACGGAATGGGTCCCAAGTGGAGGTGGGTCGGGTGGCATTGGAGGGAGATCGCTCGCCTTTCGATGCGTATGCCTCAGCAGGTCGTGCACGATCCCGACCGGGTCGCGGCTGAGCGGGCTGCGATCGTTCCACCTTTCGCGGAAGTGAAAGTCGAGGTCACCCACCGCGGGACCCTTGATAGCGACCTGGACGTCGTGCCAGGGAGGTTGCCGTCCATAAACCGGTGCCATCTTCTGGGTCTGGGGATCACCGCCGTGGACTGCGTCGTCGCGCCGGCTGTGGCAGAGGTCGATGCCGCCCACCAACGCAATGTCCTTTTCGGGCCCAGAAGCATGGCGCACGACGACGAGCTTCTGGTGGTGCGAGCCGCCCAACCGCACACGTTGGTCCAGGAGAACCTCGCCGCCGGCTGCGTTCACCTGGATGCCGAGGTGACGATTCCCCTTGGCGCTGAATCCGAGCCTGTCTGCATGCGAGCGCCATAGGAGTCCTTTGACGCGCACACCGCGCCGCGCCGCGTCAGCCAGGACAGCGCCAATCTCGGTCTCTTTGGAGTCGCCGAGTCGTTGGTCGGGGTCCCCACGCCAATCGGTGAAGAGCAAGTGGTCTCCCGGGGCCAGCTCACCGACGACCGCCAACAGCCGTCCAAAGTAAGTCGCGCCGTGGATCAGGGCCTCGACGCTGTTCCCGACGCTCCAGGCAATGGCGCCGGCGTGACGACTGTCGAGCCCTGTGAAGTCGTTGCCCCTCTCGCGACTGGTGAGAAACCAATGTTCCTCGACATCACGTGCTCCCGTAATACCCGGGAACCTGACGTGTCATACATAACAAGCGCAGCAACAGCCTCCGATCGGAACAACGGGATGGCATGCTTGTTGCCGCGCAGGCAGTAGATCGGGGAGGAGGGGCGGCCGATGGCAACCACGCTCGAAAGACCTCATGCAGGACCACGCACCAAGGGCGCTCCGGCCGCCCGGCCGTTCAAGCCCAAGGACCTGCTCCATCAGGTCGTCATCCAGGGCCTGGCCGTGGCCCCCGACGGCTCCGCGATCGTCTACACGCGGCGCACGGTGGAGGACAACAAGTACGCGCGACGCCTCTGGCGCACGACCTTCAAAGGCGATCGCTCGGAGCAGCTGACCACCGGCAAGAGCAGTGACACGGCCCCTCGCTTCTCGCCCGACGGCGCCTCACTTCTCTTCACCTCGGACCGGTCCGGAAAGCCACAGGCATGGGTGATGTCGCTGGCAGGCGGCGAACCGAGGCAGGCCACCGACCTTCCCAACGGCGTCGGCGGCGCGGAGTGGTCGCCCGACGGCAAACGGCTCCTGCTGCTCGCTCCCAGTGGGGAGAAGCGGTTCCTGGTCGGCAAGGTCGACGACCCCGTCGCGCGGCGGATCCGCGACTACACGTGGCGGATCGACGGCGGCGGCTATCGAGACGAGTTCACGAGCGCCTGGGTCATCGACGTCGCGGGCGGCAAACCCAAGCGGCTGACCGCCCCAACCTACGACGTCGCAGCAGCCCGCTGGTCTGGGGACGGCAAGCAGATCGTCATCCTCGCCGATCTGAGTCGCGAGGCGGCGCTCCTCGAGTACCCGTCGCTGTGGACAATCCCGGCGTCTGGCCCTGCTCCGGCCAAGCCGGCGCAACTCGCCGCTCTCCCCGGGGCCATCCACAACATGGCGTGGGCTCCTTCCAGCCATGTGGCTTTCCTGGGCAACAGCCATCCGACCGCTCCCGGCTGGGCCAACGCCGACCTTTATGTGGCGGACGGAGAGAACGCCAGGCAGCTTGCCGGCGGCCGCGACCTCAACATCTGGAACACCACCTACGGCGACTTCGAAGACCCGGAGCAGTTCGGGTTGCCGCCGGTCCTCTGGCTCGACGAAGACCACCTCGTCGCGCTGGTGGCCAGGAGAGGCTCGGCCCATCCATATCGATTTGGCATCGACGGAAGCGTCGAGGCGCTGGCCGAAGAGGACATGGTCTGCAGCGCCATCGCAACGGGCGGCGGCCGAGTCGCCGTCGTGGCCTCGGGAGATGGCCCAAGCGACCTGTACGCGGTTGAGGAGGGTAGGCTTCGGCGGCTGACCACCGACGGCGGCAGATGGTTCGGTCCGTTCCAGCGCACGGTGGAGGCGCTCGAGATCCCTCATCCCGACGGCCATTCCATCCATGCCTGGCTGCAGCGGGCGCGAGGCGAGCGCGAGCGCAGGCGTGGTCCGATGGTCGTCGGCGTGCATGGCGGTCCCAACCTCTCGTACGGCCCCACTCCATGGTTGGAGCTCAACGCGCTGGCCGACGCCGGGTTCCACGTCCTCACCTGCAATCCGCGCGGGTCCACCGGCTACGGCGAGGCTTACGCTCGCGCGATCGACGGACACTGGGGCGACAAGGACGCCAGCGACGTGATGCGCATTGTGGAATGGGCGATTGAAGAAGGCCTGGCGGACCGCTCTCGAATCGGGGTCTTCGGGCTCTCCTACGGCGGGTACATGACGAACTGGCTGCTGGGCGCGCACCCTGGCGTCTTCGCCGCCGCGGTGAGCGAGAACCCGGTGACCGACCTGCTCACCGAATTCGGGAGCGCCGACTTCGGCCTCACGATCGGGCGCGGCGCGGTGGGCCACGAGCATCTCTCCGAGCATCTGGCCGAATTCCTGGACCGCTCGCCTTTCACGAGGATCCACCACAACCACGCTCCGCTCCTCTTGCTGCACGCCGAGCAGGACCACCGGTGCCCGCCCGGACATTCCGAGCTGGTCTTCACGATCCTGAGATCCCTGGGCCGCGAGGTCGAGATGGTCAGGTATCCCGACGAGTCTCACATCATGCTCATGGGAGGGAGGCCGGATCGCCGGGTCGACCGTCTCGAGCGCATCGTCGGATGGTTCGAGAAGCACCTGATGGATCGCTGAAACGCCGTCCGGCTTCAAAACGCGGCCGTCCATGCGGCTTGTCTTAGCCAGTACTTACACGGCTTAACAATCAAAAGCCCCGGAAGCCGGCCGATTTCCCGTTATCCCACTTGTATTGCGCCCAATCGTCGAGTTCGACGGAGTGACGCGAGCGTACGGACACAGGCTCGCGCTGGACGATGTTTGCCTGGCGCTGGAGCCGGGTGAGCTGAGTTTTCTCGTCGGCCCCAGCGGCGCCGGCAAGACCACGCTGCTCAAGCTCATCAACCGGGAGATACGCCCGACCAGCGGCAAGGTCTGGGTCGACGGCATCCCGGCTCACTCGTTGAAGGCGTCGCGGGTCTCCAATCTCCGCCGGCGCGTCGGCGTGGTCTTCCAGGACTACAAGCTCCTGCCGCGGCTGACCGCGGTGGAGAACGTCGCGTTCGCGCTCCAGGTCGGCGACCTGCGCGTGTCGGACGAGGAGGCCAGGGACCGCGCTCTCGATGCGCTCGAGGCGGTCGGCCTCGGCGACCGCGGTGGGGCATTTCCGAACGAGCTGTCCGGCGGGCAGCAGCAGCGCGTCGCGGTGGCGCGGGCGGTGATCGCCAAGCCGCCGCTTCTGATCGCGGACGAGCCCACGGGCAACCTGGACATGGAAACGGCCTGGGAGATGATGGACCTGTTCGAGGACATCGCGGCGTGGGGCATCACCGTGCTCATCGCGACCCACAACGTCGAGATCGTGACGCGCCTTCAGCGCCGGGTCCTGACGCTGGTGCACGGCCGGCTGGTGCGCGACCAACCAGCGGGCCGCACCGGGAGGATGGCATGGCTGGCGTCGTCCTTGTGAAGGCCCACTTCCCGCGCCGCAGGATGGCGCAGATTGTCGGCGCGAACGTCGTGCGCTACGTGTTCGGCGGCGCGGGGCGCAGCTGGCTGCGGAACATCTCGAGCACCGCGCCGGCGCTCGGCTCCATGACTTTGCTCCTGCTCCTGTCCGGACTCGTCGGCCTCGCCGGCTTCGCGCTCAGCAACCTGGAGCGGGTTGAAGCAGGGCAGGCTTCGCTGCTCTACGTCTACCTGCGCGACGACGCGACCGCCGTCGAGGTGGACGGCCTCTGGACGCGGCTTGCGAACGACCCGCGCGTGGCGAACGTCAACTACACCTCCAAGGCCGACGCGCTCAAGCGCGCGAAGACCATCCCGGGGCTGCCGCAGCTGGCCAGCTCGAGCGACAGCAACCCGTTCCCCGCAAGCCTTGACGTCCAGATCAAGAACATCAACGACGTGGGGGCGGTCGACTCCCTCGTGCGCAGTGACATCGCGGTGGACCCGTCCTACCCGACCTCCTACGACCAGGGCTCGTACCAGCGGATCCAGAACGTGTTGTTCGGCCTCGGGGTGGCCGGCTTCGTGTTCCTTGGGCTGCTCGGTTTCGTCGCGGTCACCGTGACCGTCAACAGCATCAAGGCTGCGATCCACGCGCGGCGTGACGAGATCAAGATCATGCAGCTGGTGGGCGCGCCCCGCTGGATGGTCCGGGGCCCGTTCGTGGTCGAAGGCGCCATCACCGGAGCGCTCTCGGGCGCGGCCGCGGGCCTGGTCACCTTCGGCCTGGTCGTCGCCGGAATCAAGGCGGGTTCGTCGTCTTTCACGCAATTTGCGCCGGGCGTCACCGTCGTGGTCGCGGCCGCCGGCGCTGCGGTCGTGTTCGCAGCCGGCGTCGGGTTGGGTTCGGCCTCCTCGCTGCTCAGCCTGCGGAGGCACATGGAGTCGTGAGACGGCTGCTGCTCGCGCTCGTGCTCGTCCTCATGGCACTCGCCGGCGCCCAGGGCGGCGTGTCCGCGGACACGTCACCGCCCGACCCGATTCAGCAGCAGGCGGTGATCGCCCAGGTCCGCTCTCAGCTCGGCAGCAACCTGGCCGACGCGCTCGCGGCTCAACACCAGCTCCGGCAGTCTCTGCAGGACAACGCAGTCCAGCAGCAGGCGGTCCAGGCGCAGATCGTGGATGTTGACGCGAAGATCGCCGGCCTGGACGCGCAGATCACCGCCGCGCAGCAGCGGGAGGCCTACCTGGCCTTGCGCATCGACGCCGAGAGAGCGCAGCTCACGCAGCTGGCCCGAGCCATCTACGTCGCTCCGACCTCTGTCCTGGTCGTGCTCGGCGAGGCCCGGAGCCTGAGCGACCTGCTGTCGAGGATCGCCGACCTCAATGTGGCCGGCACTCGCGCGTCCGACGTCAAGCGATCCCTGGCGATAGACCTTGTCGAGCAGCAGGTTCAACGCAAGCGAGAGCAGGACGCACGCGCTGCGCAGGTCATCCAGCAGGTCCAGCTCGACCAGGAGCTGGCGCAGTTGAAAGACCTCCAGGCGCAGCAGGAAAAATCGATGGCCGACCTCGACACCAAGATCGCCGAGACGCGCTACGAGTTGTGGCGCCTGAACACGCAATCGGCGCAGCTGGCGCAGCAGATCACGGACATGCTCACGCAGCAGGAGGACGCCCTCATCGCCGCGGCCATGCAGGCCGTGTGGACGCAGGTGCAGCTGTGGACTCAGTCGAACAACGTGGGGCAGATCCCGACCAGCGCCGGCCACTCGACCAAGTACCGCTTCATCTGGCCGGAACCCCAGGCGCAGATCTCGCAGCCGTTCGGACCAAGCCAGCTCGCGCTCGAACCGCCTTATGGCGGCTACCCGCACTTCCACACCGGGATCGACATGATCGAGCCGTTCGGGTCGCCGGTATACGCTGCGGACGACGGCGTGGTGGCGCTGGTGGGCAGCTCGACCAGCGGTTACGGCAATTACGTCGTGATCGCCCATGCGGGCGGGCTGGACACTCTTTACGGCCACCTCTCGGCAGCGCTGGTCAAAGCCGGGCAGGCCGTGACGCAGGGACAGACGATCGGCCTCGAGGGATCGACCGGCAACTCGACCGGCCCGCACCTGCACTTCGAGCTGCGCATCAATCAGAAGCCGGTCGACCCGACGCTTTATCTGCCCCCGGGGGCGCCGTCATCCTTCAAGCTCTAGCCCCGAGCCCTTAGCCGGCTGCGGCCAGGCCCGCCTGGGCGACCTCCATGTCCTGGGTGTAGTGGCCGCCGCTGACCCCGATCCCGCCGATGATCGCATCGCCCGCCTTGATCGGGTAGCCGCCCCCGAAGATCACCAGGCGGTCGATCCCGCCCACGGCGCCGGCGGCCAGAGGAGGGTCGTCCTTGATGAAATCGTGCCACCCGTCGGTCGACAGGCCGAACCCGACTGCCGTGTACGCTTTGTCCTGGGCGATCTGGACGCTCAGCAGCGCCGCTCCGTCCATCCTGCTGAAGGCTTTCAGGACGCCGCTCTCATCGCAGACCGAGATCACGAACGGGTGACCCATGGACTTCGCCTTGGCTTCGGCCGCGGCGACCACCTTGTGCGCCAGCTCCGTCGTGATGGTCGGCTTGGTGTAGCTGTTGCTCAATTTCTCTCCTCCGTCACTGAATGGTTGTAACGCTGCTCGAGGTCACGTATCTCGGGCAGCCCGATGAAGTCAAGGAATTCCGCGAATCGAGGCAGGTCGGGGAGGACATGGATCGGCGTGCCGTCGGCGCGAATCTGGGCCAGCACCGTCCGCATCGCCCGGGTCGCCGCCAGCAGGGTCGCGATCGGGAAGATCACGATGGCAAAGCCGAGCTCGGCCAGCATGGAATGGTCGACGGCCGGTGTCTTGCCGCCCTCCGCGTAGTTGAACAAGAGCGGCACCGTCGGAAAGGCGGCCGCGATCGCCCGAACCTCATCGACCGACTGGGGCGCCTCAATAAAAAGGACGTCAGCGCCCGCCTCTCGGTACGCGGCGGCCCGCTCGATGGCGGCGTCCAGCCCCTCCACAGCGCGGGCATCGGTCCGGGCGATGATGACGAGGTCCTTCGAGACCCGCGCGTCGACGGCGGCCCGCACCTTTGCGACCATCTCGGCCACCGGCACCACCTGCTTGCCCTCCATGTGCCCGCATTTCTTGGGTGCGACCTGGTCCTCGATATGGAGACCGGCCACCCCGGCCCTCTCGTATTCGCGGACCGTGCGCAGGACGTTGATCGGGTTTCCGTAGCCGGTGTCGGCGTCCGCGATCACCGGGAGGTCGACGGCCTCGACGATCCGGCGCGCGTTGTCCGCCATCTCCGACATCGAGACGAGCCCGACGTCAGGCCGGCCCAGGAGCCCGGCGGAGGTCCCGAATCCTGTCATGTAGACGGCGGGGAATCCGGCCTCCTCGACGAGGCGTGCGCCAAGCGCGTCGTAGCAGCCCGGCGCGAGAACCGGCCGCGCCGTCTCAAGCAGCGCGCGCAGGCGCGGCCGTGAGCTTGCGCTTCCGGGGAGCAGTGGGGCCATCGCGGGAATCATCATCCCTCGCCAGCCGCCGCGGCGTGGTCTGCGGGTAATGAAAATCAGTCGCGTGCTGCCTTTAGCTATCTTGACGGGAGCAACACAGAGGAGGCACCGATGAACCCACCCGCCGGCGTGCACTCTCGGACCGTCCGCACGAGTCGCCTGAACGTCCGTTACATCGAATCGGGGCCGCACGACGGCATCCCGGTGTTGATGCTGCACGGCAACCTTTCGACGGGCCGCTTTTTCGAGCACCTCATGCCAGGGGCTCCTGAAAGGTACCGGATCATCGCGCCGGACATGCGCGGGTTTGGCGACACAGAACGGGTTCCGATTGATGCGACACGCGGCCTCCGCGATTGGGCCGACGATGCATATTCGCTGGTGCAGGCGCTGGGGATCACACAGCCGGTACACCTCGTCGGATGGTCGACGGGGGGCGCCGCCATCGCGAACTACGCCGAAGACAGAAGAGTGGCTTCGCTGACCTTCGTCGATCCGGTCTCGCCGTATGGGTTTGGTGGCGTGCGGCTAGATGGCGCTCCATGCTTTCCCGACTACGCTGGATCCGGTGGCGGAACGGGTAACCCCGATTTCACCCAGCGCATCGCCGGGCGCGACACTTCAGCCGACTCGCCGTTCTCGCCGCGGAACGTGATCAACAGCTCGTACTGGAACCCGTCGCATCGGGAACCGAAAGAGCGCGAAGACATGCTCGTGGACGAGGTGCTCAAGTCGGTTACGGGTGACGACGGCTATCCGGGCGATTCAATTCCGTCTGCCAACTGGCCCGGCATCGCACCCGGCACGAGGGGCATCCTGAATGCCCTCTCCGGCAAGTACTGCAACTGGGCGGGAATCGTCGACATCGAGCCGAAGCCGCCCATCCTGTGGACGCACGGCAGCGCGGACATCGTCGTCGCGGACGGTTCAGCTTGGGAGATGGGAACTCTCGGCAAGATGGGAATCGTCCCGGGCTGGCCAGGAGACGAGGCGTTTCCTCCGCAGCCCATGGTCACCCAGATCCGGAATGTCCTTGAGCGCTATCGGAAGGCCGGTGGCCACGTCCAGATGGAGACGTTCGAGGGCTCCGGCCACGGACCGCTGTTCGACGCTGCCGAACGTTGGAGCGAGCTCTTCTTCGGGTTTCTGGCTGCTGCTGATTCGAAGGTCGCGGAGCAAACCGCGTAGCGTTCGCAGACTCGGCGGCGTTCACCGGCGCTGAGAGATTTGGGCACTGGCCGGTTGGCGCGCGTACAGTCGAGGCACGGGGCACCTCGACAGTTGCCCCATTTCTCACCGAATCGTGAATCCCCCGCTGGGGTCGCCCTATGGCGAGGAGGTTGCCTTGTACGGAACCATAGCCAAGATGAAGCTGAAGCCCGGTGCTGAGGAAAAGGTCATGCAGGTGATGGGAGGTGCGGACGGCACGGCCGAGGGTCACGTTTCGACCTTCGTCTTCAAATCCGATGCCGACCCGAACGTCCACTTTGTGACCACGGTCTTCGAGAGCAAGGCAGCGTACAAGAAGTTCGCCGACTCGGCGGAGCAGGGCAAGCGCTTTCACCAGATCCAGGAGCTCCTTGCAGGCGAGCCCGAGTGGCACGACGGCGAGGTCATCCACCACGACTCGAAGGTCGT
>JBAUTF010000308.1:0-14912 GCA_049582065.1 Candidatus Dormiibacterota bacterium
CTCTTGCCTTCACACTTAGTGCGTGACCGAGGGCAGAGAGCTCGATCCGGCGACGGAGTTCAAGGAGCTCTATGAGAGGGAGTACCGGTCGGTCTACCGGGCCATCCGCGCCGTCGTCCTCGACGCAGCCGCCGCCGAGGACCTGACCCAGGAGACGTTCGTGCGTGCCTATCGCGCCCGTCACAGGTACACCCCGACTGCGCCTCCGGGCGCCTGGCTGCGCCGGATCGGCGTCAACCTCGCGATCTCCCACCTCCGCCGCCAGAAGCTCGCCCGTTTCCTGCCCGGCCGCCTCTACACTCCGCCGGACCGCCGCGACTACGACCGCGCCGAGGCGCGTGACGTGGTGGGCAAGGCGATGGACGCCTTGAGCCCCAAGCTGCGCGCGGCCGTCGTCCTTCACTACTACGAGGGCTTGACCCGAGAGGAGATTGCGTTGGTGCTGGGCGTGCCCGCCGGGACCGTCGCTTCGAGGATCGCCAAGGCTGTGGCGATCATGCGAAAAACGATGGGGAGCGACCAGGAATCGGACACCACGCGTTCGAGTAGTGAAGGTGCCTTACGTGGAAGATAACGCCACACGGGGAGGGTCGAACACACCCTCCGAAGCAGACCTCAGCCGGATGATCCGGGCCGAAGTGGAAACCTGGACGCCGCGCCGAGGGCCGGATTGGCCGGACCTCCTGGTCCGGCTCGCCGGCTCAGGCCCGCCGCCATGGGTCGTTTACGCAGCCGCCAGCGCCGTCCTGGTAGTCATCCTGGTCTCGGCGTTCCTCATCGGCTCGTGGCTGCAGCTCGGCGCCCTCGCGCCGCAGCCCGTCCCCTTCCACCACTAGCCGGCGTCTAGAAGAGGACGACCTCCTCGGACATCCCTCGGTCGCGCGCGGCCGCCAGGACGACCGTCGCCGCCGCAAGGTCCCAGAGCGCCAGCCCGTGCGACTCGAAGACCGTGATGCCGCGCTCGGCGGGCCGCTGCCACTTGCCGGCCAGCACAGAGCCGAGCTCGACTGCTCGGTCCCATTCGAACTTGCCCGCCTCGTGGGCGGCGATCAGGTCACCGCTCTCCAGGCGGGCAGCCGCCAGCTGGTCGACCACCACCGTCTGCGCCCGCGCGACCAGGTCGGGCGGGATCTCGGCCTTGTTTCGGAAGTTGGAGCCGGCCGCCACGACCATCGCGTGCGACTCTACCCAGGACTCTTCGATGACCGGAGACGGGCTGGTGGTGATCGTTACCACGACATCCGCACCCCGCACCGCCTCTTCCGCGCTCGCCGCCGCCACCGTCCTGACCTGCAGCTGCTCACCCTGCTCGCGGGCGAACGTGGAGCGCCGGTCGTAGTCGCGGCTGAAGACGCGCAGCTCTTTGATGTCGAGCACGCGCGAGAGGGCGAGCGCCTGGGTCGAGGCCTGCCAGCCGGTGCCGATCACCCCGACGGTGGCAGGGCCCTTCGGTCCGAGCGCCCTGACCGCTACCGCCGTGGCCGCCCCAGTGCGGTAGCTGCCCATGAAGTCCGCCTCGATCAGGGCCTGGAGCGTGCCGTCCAGCGCGAACAACACGACCAGGAAGCGCACCTTGCCGTCGGCGACCGTGTAGGCCTTGAGGCCGGTGCACTTTCCGCCCGGAAACGATCCGAACATCACGTTGAGCAGCCCACCCGGCGCGAAGGCTCGCCGGCGAGGCTCGTTCTGGGCGGTGCCTTCCCCCAATTCCTTCATGGCGGCCTCGACGGCGGCGATGACGTCATCCATCTCGATGAGCTCCTGGACGTCGGCTTCGCGCAGGATCAAGGCCACGGCAGGGAGAATAGCGGCCCATGAGCAGTGGAACGTTGAATGTTGGCCTGATCGGGCTCGGCACGGTCGGCGCCCAGGTCGCCGGCCGGATGCTGTCGTGGGGCCCGCAGCTCTCGCGCCGGGCCGGCATGGAGCTCCGCCTCAGCCGTGTGCTCGTGCGCGATCTCAAGAAGAAGCGGTCCATCGAGATCCCGCCCAACCTGCTGACGACCCGGCCGGAGGACATCCTCGACGACCCTGAGATCCAGGTCCTGGTCGAGGTCGCCGGCGGCGACGATCCCATGCACTCGTACCTCGAGCGGGCGATTCAGGCGGGCAAGCACGTCGTCACGGCCAACAAGGTGGTGATGGCCAAGCATGGGCCTGAGCTTCTCGACCAGGCGGCGGAGCGGAACGTCGACGTCTATTTCGAGGCGGCCGTGGGCGGGGGCATTCCGTTGATCAGCACCTTCCGGACCGACCTGCAGGCCAATCGCATCGAGCGCGTCTCTGCGGTCATCAACGGCACCACCAACTACGTGCTGGGCCGTATGGCTTCCACGGGACTCTCGCTGGTGGAAGCCGTGGCCGAGGCGCAGGCCGCGGGATACGCCGAGGCTGACCCGACCGACGACATAGGCGGTTTCGACGCCGCTTACAAGCTCGCCATCCTCGGCTCGATCGCGTACGAGATCAAGGTGCGGCCGCACGAGATCTACCGCGAGGGCATCGAGGCTATCGAGCCGATCGACTTCCGCTACGCGCGGGAGCTCGGTTATGCGATCAAGCTCATCGCGCACACGCAGCGCCATCCTGGCCGCGTCGAGGCGCGGGTGCACCCGGCGTTGGTTCCCCTGGACCATCCGCTCGCGCGCGTCGAAGGCGCCGAGAACGCCGTCTTCGTCGAGGGCGACCTGGTCGGCCAGGTCCTGCTCGTCGGGCAGGGTGCCGGCGGCCGGCCCACCGCATCCGCCGTGGTCGGGGACCTGATCGACCTCGCCCGCTCGATCCGGCGCGGCGTCCAGAGCCGGCCGTCGTTCAGCTTCGACGACCGCATCGGAGTCGTTCCGATGGGCGAGGTGACGACCCGCGCCTACTACCGCATCCGCGTCGAGGACCGTCCCGGCGTCGTCGCCGCCATCGGCCAGGTGTTTGCGGAAGAAGGCGTGAGCATCTCGAGCTTCATCCAGAAGGACGCCTGGTCGCAAGACCAGACGGCAGAGCTGGTCGTGACCACGCATCCCGCCCAGGACGCAAACCTGCAAAACGCGCGCAGCCGGATGGCGGGCCTCGATTCTGTGCGCGCAGTCTCGTCGTTCCTGCGCGTCTTTTAGGAGGCCGGCTGAAGTTGGGCGTCATCGCCCGCTATCGGGAGCACCTGCCGGTCGGCCCTGCGACGCCCGAGGTTGACCTCAACGAGGGCTCGACCCCGCTGGTGCCGAGCCGCAACATCGGGAGGGCGCTCGGCCTCAAGCGGCTGTACTTCAAATACGAAGGGCTCAACCCCACCGGCTCATTCAAGGACCGCGGCATGGTGGTGGCGGTGGCGAAAGCGCTGGAGGCGGGAAGTCGGGTCTTCATGTGCGCTTCGACCGGGAACACATCCGCCTCGATGGCGGCGTACGCGGCCCGGACTGGCGCCCGGGCGATCGTCGTGGTGCCGTCCGGGGAGATCGCGCTCAACAAGCTGTCCCAGGCGCTGATGTATGGGGCGAAGGTGATCGCCCTGAAGGGAAATTTCGACTCGGCGCTGGAAACGGTCCGCGAGCTGACCAGCCACTACCCTGTCGCCCTGATGAACTCGGTCAATCCCAACCGCATCCAGGGCCAGAAGACGGCGGCGTTCGAGGTCGTCGACGACCTGGGTGACGCGCCCGACTACCTGGTCTTGCCGGTCGGCAACGCCGGCAACATCACCGCGTACTGGAAGGGGTTTCGCGAGTACCATGCCGCCGGGCGCACGACGCGACTCCCCCGCATGGTCGGCGCGCAGGCCGAGGGGGCGGCGCCCATCGTGAACGGCCACCCCGTCGCCGATCCCAAGACCGTCGCTTCCGCGATCCGTATCGGCAACCCGGCCTCGTGGGAGGGCGCGACCTCCGCCCGGGACGAATCGGGCGGGATGATCGCCGCCGTCACGGACACCGAGATCCTGTCCGCCCAGGTCACGCTCGCCAACAGCGAGGGCCTCTTCGCGGAGCCGGCGTCGGCAGCGCCGCTCGCGCTGTTGTTCAGGCTCGTCCGTGAGGGAAGGATCGAGAAGGACTCGACGACGGTCGTGGTGCTTACCGGCTCGGGTTTGAAGGACCCTGACGCGGCGCTGAAGAACGTCGAACCGCCCATCGAGCTGGACGGCGACGCGCGCACACTAGCTAAGGTCTTGAAACTGTGAATCGGGAAACGCGCGCCTGATGCGAATCAAAGTTCCGGCTTCGATCGCCAACGTCGGGCCTGGTTTCGACTGCATGGCAATGGCCATCGACCTTTGGCTCGAGGTCGAGGCCAACGAGGCGAACCGGCCCTCCTGGGACTTCGAGGGTGAAGGAGCCGACTACCTGGCGGCGCACGACAACCCGTTCTCCCGCCTGCACATGAAAGGACGAGTCCGAAGCGAGATCCCGCTGGGCGTCGGCCTGGGCAGCAGCGCCGCCGCCCGGCTGGCCGCATCCGCCCTGAGCAGCCCGTGGGACGTCAAGAGCCACGTCATCGACGCCGGGGCTGACGAGGGTCACCTCGACAACGTCGCAGCCTCCGCCTCGGGCGGCATCCGCATCGTTTCCGAGAAGATCGACGAAAGGCTCCCGAATCCCGGTTGGGGACTGGCCTTGTTCGTCTCCCACCAGCCTCTGCCGACTGAGAAGGCGCGGGCGGTTCTGCCCGACTCGGTGCCGCTGGAAACGGCGACGTTCAACGCGGCGAGAACAGCGCTGCTCGTGCGCGCGATCATCTCCAAGCGCCCTTCCCTCCTGGGCGAGGCCCTGCGCGATCGGCTTCACCAGCCGCACCGCTTGCACCTCTATCCGTGGACCGAGGAGGTCATTCGCGTCGCGGAGGCGGCAGGCGCCTATGGCGCCGCCATCTGCGGCGCGGGGCCGAGCGTCTTCGCCTTCTGCGCCGCCTCGCAGGCGGCTCGCATCGCCCGGGCGATGGAGGAATCGAATCCGCTGCGCGGCCGCGGGGTGGTCACGCGAATCTCCGACAAGGGCATGTTCAGGACGCTGTGATCGTCCAGAAGTACGGCGGTACCTCGGTGGGGACCGCCGCCCGTATCCGGCGGGTGAGCCGCCGCATTGCTCAGACCGTCGAGCAGGGAAAGCAGGTGGTGGTGGTCGTCTCCGCCATGGGCCACACGACCGACCGCTTGATCGCACTGGCCGAGAGCGTCAATCCGGAACCGCCGGCTCGCGAGCTCGACATGCTGATCGCCAACGGCGAAACGATCACCGCACCGCTCGTCGCGATGTGCCTGCAGGGAATGGGCGTGCCGGCCGTCTCGCTGTCGGGCCTTCAGGCGGGCGTGCGCACGAGCCCGCATCACTCCAGAGCTCGCATCCGGGACATCAAGCCGGATCGCATCCTCGAGGCGCTGGGCGAGGGCAAGGTCGCCGTCGTGGCCGGGTTCCAGGGCGTGACCGAGGACATGGAGGTGACGACGCTCGGTCGCGGCGGGTCCGATACCACCGCGGTCGCTCTCGCTGCCGCGCTCAACGCCGAATCGTGCGAGATCTACACCGACGTCGACGGCATCTTCACCGCCGATCCGCGAGTCGTGAAGTCGGCCCGCAAGCTGACCCACATCCGCTACGACGAGATGCTCGAGCTCGCGGCGGTGGGAGCGCGCGTCATACATCCGCGGGCGGTGGAGATCGGCGAGCTGTACGGCGTCCCGATCCACGTGCGATCCAGCTTCCACGAAGGCGTCGGTACGATGATCGTCGCCAAAGTGCCGATGGAAGAAAGACAACGAGTGCGCGGGATCGCGCAAGAGAGCAACGTCGCGAAAATCACAGTGGTCGACGTGCCCGACCGGCCCGGAGTCGCCGCGGCGATCTTCGAGCCGCTCGGCGCGGCGGGGATTTCGGTCGACGTCATCGTCCAGAACATCGGGCGGTCCGGGCACACGGACCTGACCTTCTCGGTCGCTGAGTCGGACTTGAAGGCGGCGGAGAAGCTGGTCAAGGCCGCAGCCAAGACGGTCAACGCCAAACGGGTCGTGTCCGCCGCCGGCGTCGCCAAGCTTTCCATCGTCGGCACGGGCATGCTCGGCGCGCCCGGCATAGCGGGCCGGATGTTCCGGGCGCTCGCCGATGCTGGGGTGAACATCGAGATGATCAGCACCTCAGAGATCCGCATCACATGCCTAGTCGCGCGCGACCAGGTCGAAAAAGGCGTTCGCATCCTCCACAAAGCATTCGAGCTGGACGTCGAGTAGTTGGACATCGATTAGTTGCCGGTCAACGTTGCGATAGTCGGGCCGGCCGGAGCCGGCAAGACGACCCTTTTCAACGCGCTGACGGCCGGCCGAGGCGCAGACGGCGTCGGCATGGTCGACATCCCCGACGAGAGGCTCGGGCGCCTGACGGCCGCCGTTAACCCGGCGAAGACCACCGCCGCGCAGGTTCGCGTCGAGGACACGCCGCCCGGCAGCCGGGCCCAGCGGGTGGCGTTCGCCAGGCAGGCGGACGTGCTGGTCAAGGTCGCGCGCTGCTTCGGTCCCAACCCCGATCCCTCGGCCGAGCTCGAGGAGTTTGCCCTCGACCTCGTGCTCGCCGACCTCGCATCGGTCGAGAAGCGGATCGACGTTGTCGCCAGGGAGGCGCGCGCCGGCAAGAAGGACGCGCAGAGCGAGACAGAGATCTTGACGGCGGCCAAAGCCCATCTCGACGCCGGCAAGCAGCTCCGAACCATGTCGATGGAGCCGGACCAGCGCGCGCTTCTGTTGGGGATCTTCCCCGTGACCATGAAGCCGGCGGTCTACGTGGCCAACGCGGCCGACGAGCTGCTGCCGGATGGCGGTGAGCCGGCGGCGAAAGTGGCAAGGCTGGCCGCGGCGGAGGGCGCGCCATGGATCGCGTTGTCGGCGCGGCTGGAGGCGGAGCTGGGAGAGCTCGATCCCTCAGAGCAAGCCGAGATGCGCGCGGGATACGGGATCGATGAATCGGGTCTTGGACGAATCGCTCGCGCCGTTTGGGAGGCAGGCGGCTTGATCACATACTTCACTGCGGGCGAGCCCGAGGTCAGGGCGTGGCCCTGCGAGCGCGACGCGCCTGCGCCGATCGCGGCGTCCAAAATCCATACCGACTTCGAGAAGCACTTCATCCGCGCCGAGGTGACCTCCGTCGATGAGCTCGTCGCGGCGGGTTCGATGGACGCTTTGCGCGCGGCGGGAAAGCTGCGCGTCGAAGGACGCGACTACAGGGTCAGGGACGGTGACGTGGTTTTCTTCAGGATCGGCCGCTAAAGGCGTGGCCGAAGATCCGTCGAGGGCTTTTCCGGCCGCGCCTCTTGCTCACTGATGACCAAGGAAGACCTGGTTCCACAGCAGGCTGCCCAGCCACAGGAGCAGCACGATCGACACCAGGAGCAGCCACCATCTCATGCCATGCCTAACGAGGTCCCGTCTTGACGACTTGCGATCCGCCCACCGTGCCGCAAAATTCGCCTGTGGCCCAGCTCAAGCTCAGCCCGGCTCACATTTGGGTCAGAACCGAGGAAGGGGACGCGGTCCTCGGTCTCAGTGAATACCTTCAAAACCAGCTCGGGGAGATCACAACGCTCGAGCTGCGTGGACGTCAGTGCGGAGGCGGTCGAGAGCCAGGAGCTCATCAACAGCGATCCGGACGCGGCTGGATGGCTGCTGTGCGTACGCGTCGAAACCCCTACCGAGCTCGAGGATCTCATCAGCGAGAGGAGTACGCCGAGCTCACGACCAAGGTCTGAGCCTTACGAGATCCCGAAGGACTGGCGCGTCTCGCGCCGCAAGAGGACGACGAGCACCGGGATTCCCACGAGGATGAGCGACCAGGCCGCGGAGACGATCACGGCGGCGATCCAGCCCCACGGCCGGAGCCTGCGCAAGCCGAAGTAGGCGGTTGCGTGCAGCGCCGTGACGACCGCCTCGAACACGAACACGACCACCGCCTCATAGACCATCACGGTGGAGATGTCCTGCTTGATGCCGGCGTCGATCAGCGCCTGGCGCAATTGATCCCGACCCGCGGGTGCGGCGACGATGGCGGCGAACTGCACCAGCTCGACGAGCCAGAACACGGCCCCGGCCGCGAAAACGAAAGGCAGCCACCGCAGGCGCGGGGTGGCCGTGGCGAGTGGGGCGGCCCGCAGGAAGGTCTGGGATCCCGCGCCGGGCGGCGGTCGCAAGGCGGGGGCCGCTTCGGGAGGGCTCCAGCGCTCGGCGCCACACCGAGGGCAATATCTGTGCTCCTGGTCGAGGGCCTGGCCGCAGCCGATGCAGTAGGTCCCCATCACCTGAAACGGTTAGAGCACTGTTGGAGTAGAGCGATTCCGTCGCAGTAAGCGAAAAGCGATTCCGTCGCGTTGGCCACCTTCCCGAAATGATGACCCCGACTGAGTGTTAGGAGTCGGGGGAACTCCGCGTCGGACCTCCTGGGTCGTCCTAGGGCATCGATTTTCCGGTCGTTCATGATGCCTCCGCTTTGGCGGGGACGAGAGCGGCGATTGTGCGTCGCCAGGGGTGATTCTTCGCCGGCCGCCACGGGCCTGTGGGTGGCGCCGCCTGGGGTTGCTTGGGCTTGGTGATTGGCGGCTGTTCAGAACTCACTGACTTGCCTCGGGCGCGGTAAGCGAGGGTAGGCTCGGCCAAAACTTTGGTGGCGATGCAGTGCCCGTCCAGATAGACAACTAGGGAACCGTCGAAGCGCTCTTGGACTTCGACCCGGGCGTGGGCATACGAGGCCCGGCCCTTGTTCGGCGGCGGGATGTCGATGACCTGCTGGCCAATCCGCACCGTGTTGTCATTGAGGACCACGCGTCGGTACTTGAAGCAGAAGAGCTGGTCCAAGTGGTGGCCCTTTGGCCACTCGACCCATGCTGTCTCAGGTTGCTGAGCGCTGACCACAAAGCGCCGGTTGTGGCGGGGTAGGAAGCGCCGGAGGACTTGGTTGGCCTGCTCGCAATTGGCGGCACCAGCCAGTCGAAGCTCGCTAGCCAGCCGGTCCTGGAAGGTCCCCCATAAGCGCTCGATGCGTCCCTTGGCCTGTGGTGAGAGGGCGTGGATGAGCTGAACCCCGAGCTCGTTAAGCAGGCGACCGAACTGAGTCGGTTCGCGTTGAGCGGCCAGCTGCTCTTCCAGCGAGAGCCGGCGCAGATGCGGCTCCTTGCCCTGGTAGAAGATGGAGTGGCGGTCGGCGTAGGCGGCCATCGGAATGCCGAACTTGGACACGGTCTCGCGCATGACGATGAAGTAGCCCTGGGCATCCTCCTGCTCTCGAAAGCAAGCCGAGGGGACTCTGCCCGTCGCGTCATCGATGCAACCAACCAGGCTCAGGTAGGGTCCTCGACCCTCGAGCCAGTCGTGGCGACTGGCATCCAGCTGCAGCAGCATGCCCTCCCGGGGATAACGGTCACGCCGCCGGCGATGTTTGGGCGGCCGCCGGCGACGTGGCGACGAGATGCCTGCCTGAAGAAGAATGCGGCGAACGGTTGGACGGGAAAGCTCGATGCCGTGGTTCTCGGCCAGCATCTCGGTTAGGTGCTGGTGATTGAAGCCCGTGTACTTGTCGCGAGCCCACTCGACGACGCGCGCCGCGATTGCTGCGTCGACCGCGTTGTAAGCCGGTCGGCCTCGATTGCCGTGAACCAGGCCGGCCGCTCCTTCTTCGCTGTAGGCCTTCCGCAGGCGCTGCAGTTGCCGCTTGGAGATTCCGAGCAGCTCGCCTGCCTGAGCGTTGATCAGCGCTCCAGACTCGAGGTGGTTGAGGACGATGATTCGGCGCTGCTCAGCTCTGTTCACGACGATCCTGCCATCCATGGGGTGACAGAATCGCTTTTCGCTTCAGGGGTGACAGATTCGCTTTACTTCCACACGAAACGGTTAGAGCACTTGACAACAACTACATTCAGGGTTATAACTGCGCCCGGGACACAACATATCGTAGCCAACATCTCAGCCAGTTGAGTCCCACGGCCCAACAGCAGGCAGGCGGACAACACCCCCAAGTCGCACCCCACGACTCAGAACAGGCTCCTCCAACCGCCTGCCTGTTTCTTCTCTCATGGCTGCATCCTTCCACATCTACCGCCTCGACTAGACTGCTTCGGGTATGAGCCGCAAAGGCAAGAAGAGGTCCAAGGGCAAATATCGCCCGCCGGTGAGGCCCGCCGGGCCGCTGACCCCGGGGCTGGGCACGCCCGCAGCCGGTGCGCAGGCCACCGCTCCCCAGAGGAGCGTCTCTCAGGCACGGGTTGGAGGCGACCAGGCGCTGGTGCGGGCGGTCGAGATGTCGCTCGGCGCGCGCAATCAGATCGTGAAGAGTCGTGGCGGCCGCTTCATCGTCGAGTCGGCGGACCCGTCGATTCCACTCGACCGCGTGCCGTATTTCACCAAGGACCTCATCCGCCTGGCGATCGTCGGAGCCGCCATGGTCGCGCTGCTGGGAATCGGCTCGGTGACCGTTCCGCTGCTGTTCAAATAGCGCGCCGAGAAATAGACACGCCTCGTACCAATCTCTAGAGTTTCGTCTCGCCATGTCAGTTAGGACCAGCGACTCCGGCCACAGCGCGCTCGAGCAAACCATGCGGCACCGCAAGCTGAAGAACGACGACCACAGGCACGTCGTGAACGTCGTTCATCACGACGAGGCAACACTCGGCGAGCGGATCGCTGACAAGGCCGCCGCCGGCATCGGATCCTGGACGTTTCTGATCATCCAGACGATCGCGGTCCTCTGCTGGTTGTCGCTCAACGTGATCGGCCTCACCCATCACTGGGACCCGTTCCCGTTCATCCTCCTCAACCTCCTGTTCAGCGTCCAGGCCGCCTACACCGGTCCCGTGCTTCTGCTCGCCGGCAACCGGCAGGCGCAAAAGGACCGCCTCACCCTCGAGCACGCTGCGGAAGAGGCCGACAAAGCCGACGTTCAGAACGTCGAGATCTTGAAGGCGATCGAGAGGAACACCGAGGTGACGATCCAGATCCTGAAGCACGTTGAGGCGCTGGTCTCGGACCACGTCAACCAGGAAAGGGGGGCGACTTTCCCGCCCACGTAAACTCACACGCATGTGCCGACGTCGAGGTCTGAAGTGAGGGTCATCCTCTTCACGGGCAAGGGTGGCGTCGGCAAAACATCGGTTGCGGCGGCCACGGCGGTGCGCTGCGCGCGGGCCGGCTACAAGACCGTGATCATGAGCACCGACCCGGCGCATTCCCTGGGGGACTCGTTCGACGTCGAGCTCGGCTCGGACCTGACTAAGGTCGCGGACAACCTTTGGGCGCACGAGGTCTCATCGCTGCACGAGATGCAGCGCCACTGGGTGAAGCTCCATGAGTACGCGGTCGAGGTTTTCGCCACGCAGGGCCTTGACGAGGTGGTGGCGGAGGAGGTCGCGAACCCGCCGGGTATGGACGAGATCGCCTCGTTGATGTGGATCAAGCACTACGCGCAGCGCGCCGAGCACGACGTGCTGATCGTCGACTGCGCGCCCACGGGCGAGACCCTGCAGCTCCTCACGTTTCCCGACGCCGCCAAGTGGTGGCTCGACAAGATCTATCCGTGGCAGCGGCGCGCGATGCGCATGGCCCGCCCGGTCTTGCAGCCGATGATCGGCATGCCGCTGCCCTCTGACGAGATCTACGCATCCCTCAAAGACCTGCTGCTCGACCTGGGGGGGATGCGCAAAGTGCTCACGGACCCCGGGATGACCACGGTCCGAATTGTTCTCAACCTGGAGAAGATGGTCGTCAAAGAGGCCAAGCGCGCCTACACCTATCTCAGCCTGTTCGGATACGTAACCGACGCAGTGATCGTCAACCGCATCCTGCCGGGCGAGCTGCACGATGAGCTCTTTCAGAAATGGCAGCGCATACATGAGCGCTACCGGGTCGAGGTCGAGCGGTCCTTTGCGGGGATTCCAATCCTCAACGTGCCGCTGTTCGACCGCGAGGTGGTCGGCACGAGCATGCTTTCTCGGATGGCGGAAGCCGTGTATGGCGACCGGGACCCCGCCGAGCATTTCGCCATGTCCAACCCGCAGCGCATCGACAAGGAGGGCTCGGATTACGTGCTCACGCTGAAAGTTCCGTTCGCCGATCGCTCGGCCATCGACCTCAACCGCCACAACGGTGAGCTCTATGTGACCGTCGGCAACTACCGGCGCGAGATCTCGCTTCCTCGCGTGCTCGCGCAGCGCGACACAGCGGGCGCGTCGGTCCAGGGTGGTGAGCTGCGCGTGCGGTTCGCGAAGCGCGCCGAGAAGAAGCAGGTGAAGGAATCGTGAGTCGTGACGGCGAGCGCATGATCGAGCTCGTCAACGAGCTGGCCTCGCGCGCGGGCCACCTGGTCTCTGATATGGTCCCGCCGGCGGCGCAGGTCCACCTCCTGAACGCTCAGCGCGAGCTCATCACGGCCCTGATGCTCATCTATGAGCACCGGATGACCGGCTCGTCGGGCGGGACCGCCCGCACGCGGGCAGGCGCGAGCCCGTCTTCGAAGCGTCGCCAGACCGCCAAGCGCGTCGGCAAGATCCCGATCGATTGATGAAGCTCCCCCCGAAGAAACCCCACGAAGTCCGAGGCTTCGCCGTGACTTCGCGGGGGATCCCGATGTGACCGGCTTCGTAACCTTCATCCTCTCGGCCCTGCTGCTGGTGCCGGCTTTCCTGATCGCGATCCCCGTTCACGAGATGGGTCATGCCGCGGCCGCTTACTTCCTCGGCGACCGGTCGGTGCGCTATTTCGGCTACTTCAAGCCGGATCCGCGCCGGTTCCTGGACCCCCTCGGCGTGATCGCGGTGTTCGTCGCGTTGGTCGGCTGGGGCAAGAGGGTGCCCGTCCAGCCCAATCGCATCCGCACCACCGCGCAGCGCGTCATCTTCGAGCTGGGCGGCCCCGCGGCCAACCTGCTGGTCGCGGTCGCGCTGGGCCTGTTGCTCCGCTTCCTGCTGCGCACGGGCTTGCCGTTCTCGTACGACCTCTCGCCGGGGCTCCTGGCCGCGGCGATCTTCGTGATCGTCTTCCTGAACCTTTCCCTTTTCGCCTTCCAGCTCCTGCCCGTCCCCGGCCTGGACGGCTGGAACATCGTCGAGGCCATCTTTCGCGGGAGGAATCCGCGTTTCTTCTTCAACGTCCACGCGCGCCGGCAGCAGATCTGGATCGGCGCGGTCGTAGTGATCTTCCTGTTCCAGATCTTCCAGGGCGCCAACCTCCTCGGCGTGGTCATGACGCCCTTCTACTACCCCGCGAGCCTAATCTCATTGGGCACATGCGCCGGTTACGGGATCCAGGGCTTCACCGGGCTTCATCCCTGCCCGCAGTAGGGAGGCTGGTCAACGAGCCGGCCTACGCCGAGCTCGTCCAGGAGTTCGGGCGGGCCAGGGTGGTCGAAGCGATCCGCGACCAGGTGGCCGCCGAACGTGATGAGGAGCGTCTCGAGGACACCGCGCGGTTCAACATGGTCTCGGTCCGCCTGCGCAGCGTGGTGGGGCCCAGGCTCCGCCGCGTGATCAACGCGAGCGGGGTGATCCTGCACACCAACCTCGGTCGTGCGCCCCTGTCGCAGGCGGCCGTCGACGCGCTGGCGGTGGCCGCCGGCTACAGCAACCTCGAGCTCGAGCTCGAGACCGGCCGGCGCGGGGAGCGCGCTTCCCTCGTCACGGGCCTGCTGAGCGCGCTTTTCAAGTGCGATGCCGCGCTGGTCGTCAACAACAACGCGGCGGCCATCCTGCTGGCGCTGACCGCTTTATGCAAAGGCAAAGAGGTCATCGTCTCGCGCGGCCAGCTGGTGGAGATCGGCGGCTCGTTTCGAATGCCGGATGTCATGCGGCTGTCGGGGGCCCGAATGGTCGAGGTGGGGACGACCAACCGCACTCGGGTCGCGGACTACGAAGAAGCGATCTCGCCTCGCACGGCCGCGCTCCTCCGTGTGCACACGTCTAACTTCCGAGTCACTGGATTCACCGAAGCCGCGTCCCTCGCGCAGATGGCGGAGGTGGCGGAAAGCCGCGGATTGCTGCTCATCGACGACCTCGGCAGCGGGGCCGCCGAACCCGTCGGCGACGAGCCCACCGTCGCCGAGTCGCTCGACCACTGCGACCTGGTCACGTTCTCTGGAGACAAGCTCCTGGGCGGACCGCAGGCGGGCATCGTGCTCGGGAGGGGCCAGGCGGGCGTCACGGCGGTGAAGAAGATGTCGCGCCATGCGCTGGCGCGCGCGGTGCGGATCGACAAGCTGACGTTGGCGGCGCTCGAGGCGACGCTTCGGCAGCGGGTGACCGGCAGGCTGGACGACATCCCGGTGGAACGCATGCTGCGGCAATCGGCCCAGGACGTCCGCCGGCGAGCCGCGATGTGGTGCGTGAAGCTCGAGGAGCGCGGCGTTGGCGCGCGGCTGGTGGAAGGCGAGTCGGCCGTGGGTGGTGGCTCCTTGCCGGAGCATGCGCTCCCCACATTCCTCCTCGCTCTCGAAGGACCAGCGTCACGGCTGGCGAGCGCCCTGCGTCAGGGCGATCCACCTGTCATCGCTCGCATAGATAAGGATGCTTGCTGCATCGACCCGCGGACGGTGCTGAGGGGCGAGGACGAGACCCTGATCGACGCGGTGGAGGTGGCTTTCCGGACCGTAGTCGCCCGGTGAGCGGGGGATTCGTGGTCGGCACGGCCGGTCACATCGACCACGGCAAGTCGACCTTGATCACCGCAATGACGGGGATCAACCCCGACCGCCTCGACGAGGAGAAGCGGCGCGGCATGACCATCGACCTGGGTTTCGCGCATATGACCCTTCCCAGCGGACGCGAGATCGGCATCGTCGACGTGCCCGGCCACGCGCGATTCATCCGCAATATGCTTGCCGGCGCCCACGGCCTCGACGCGGTCCTGCTCGTCATCGCCGCTGACGAAGGCATCATGCCCCAGACCCGCGAGCACCTCGAGATCGTCGACCTGC
>JBAUTF010000309.1:0-3749 GCA_049582065.1 Candidatus Dormiibacterota bacterium
GGCGGTGGCAAACGGACAACGCTAAAGGACCGGGGCATCTCCCTACCGATTGTGTTAGGTCATGAAATCGCTGGCAAAGTAGTGCAACTCGGTCCGGAGGCCAAAGGCGTTGCTGTAGGTGACATACGAATTGTCTACCCGTGGGTTGGTTGTGGCAAATGCACGATGTGTCTTCAGGAGGAGGACAACATGTGCCTCACTCCACGGGCCATCGGTGTCTTTCAGAATGGCGGATACGGAACTCATGTTATGGTCCCGCACCCTCGTCATTTGTTTGACCCCGGTAGTGTCGATCTAGCTTTGGCAGCTACATACGCTTGTTCGGGAATAACCGCTTTTTCGGCTATCCGCAAAGTGATGCCGATGCAGGCGGACGAGCCATTGGTAATCGTTGGGGCTGGGGGCGTGGGACTGAACGCCATTGCGATACTCAAAGCGATGCAACATGCGAATATCATCGCCGTCGACATTGGACCCGAGAAGCGGACTGCCGCACGGGCCGCAGGTGCCACCAGTGTAGTGGATGCAGCAGGTGAGGGTGTAACCCAGCGAATACTAGATGCCGCCGGCGGCCATGTCGCGGCAGTGATTGACTTCGTCAATGGCTCCTCAACGGCAAGGTTCGCCTTTGACGCTCTGCGCAAGGGGGGCAAGCTGATTCAAGTCGGTTTGTATGGCGGTGAGCTGACCATACCGCTGCCAACGATGGCCCTCCGAGTACTTACGCTACGTGGTAGTTACGTTGGATCACCCGAAGAACTTCGGGACCTTTTGAAGTTGGCTCAGAAAGGCTCGCTGCACCCCGTGCCGATCTCAACGGTGCCTAAGTCTCAGGTCAATTCTGCACTCTCGAATCTGCGAAACGGCAAAATAGTTGGGCGTGTCGTCTTGGTGGCCTAAAATGAAGTCCAGACAATCTATCCTCAATTAAAGGGGATTGGCTTGCGCTAAGAGCGTCGGAATGTTGCCGGTCGAACAAGGCCGCTGCTTTTCGTAAGCCGATTTAGAACAAAGGCTGGATCACCTGTTAGTGCCGCGCTGCAACTTCGCGTTCGACGGTACAAGCGCGCAGGCAGTTGCCAAAGAGATCGCGAGGCGAGATAAAGCGAAATTGAATTGATACTCTAAAGAAATTCTGGGCGGTTGATGCCAACACCGTTCTGTTCTGCTCGTGTGTGCACCGACGCTTGAGCGCGTAGTGAATTGGAGGCCCCATGAAGGCGGAAGCTATGGAGGCTATTCAAACGAACGCGGAGCGCGACTGGGTCGGACGCGCAAAAGCTCTAAGGCCGATGTTGGAATCTGCTGCTGCCCGAATAGAGCAAGCTAAGAAGATGCCTCCCGACGTTTTGGATGCACTTCACGATGCCGAGATGTTTCGAATGATGACGCCGCGCTCGGTCGGTGGAGCAGAGCTTAATCTAGCGACTTACGCTCAAGTAGTGGCGGCGATTGCTGAGGGCGACGCGAGCACGGCGTGGTGCATTGCACAGATATCAGGGAGCTCGATGTGCGCTGCATATTTAGAACCAAGTGTCGCGAAAGAAATCTTCGGAGATGCTAATTCTTCATTCACGTGGGGATTTGCGAGCGGTCCGCCTCCTTGCCGCGCCGTTCCCGTGCCCGGGGGCTGGATCGTGAATGGAACTTGGACCTTTGCAAGTGGCAACCGGCTTTGTCAGTGGCTTGGCGGTCACGTGCAGCTATGTGACAAAGATGCCGAGCCGTTGTTTCAGTCCGATGGTCGGCCCGTCGAAAGAACCATGCTTTTTCCGCGCTCGTCAGCTTTGGTGCGCGAGGATATATGGGAGGTGGTTGGTCTCGTTGGCACTGGTAGCGACGCCTATTCGGTTACTGAACTATTTGTACCAAAGAAATATTCGGTGGTGCCGCGGGGCATCGGTCGTGACCAGCAGCTTCCCGAAGGTGTCAGTGCTGAGCCCGACCTCGAACGGCGGGAGCAGGGGGTTCTGTATAAGCATTCCAATCAGACTGTGTTCCAGGTGGGGCTCTCCTGCGTCGCAATCGGCCTAGCGAGAGCGATGCTAGATACATTTATCGCGCTGGCGAAGACAAAATCACCTTCTAGCGCTATCCGACCCCTACGTGACGATACATGGATTCAAGCGCGTATAGCTCAGGCCGATGCCAAGATAAGCGCCGCCCACGCGTGGCTGATCCAGCTACTGCGGGAGGCATGGCACGAATGCGCGACATCTGGAGAGATAAGTTTTCCGTTGCGCGTCAAGATCCGCGCGGCTTGTACGCACCAAATCAACGAGGCTCGCGATGCCGTCGATATGATCTATCTTGAAGCCGGCGCGACGGCGATCTTTCGGAACAACCCTTTCGAGCGGCGATTTCGTGACATGCACACGGTGTCACAACAAGTACAGGGGAGCATCGCTCGCATGCAATCCGTCGGGCAGTATTATTTAGGAATGAACCCTCAGCTTTTCCTTCTACCATAACTCGGAAGGCAGCCGCGCGTTTCTTCGGTTCGACCGCGAGCGGCCACACTCGCGGGTTGCGACGAATGCTCAGAAACGGCCGTCATAAGCCCTCGGACCGATTTCGATGGCGAGTAATGTAAAAGTATTGGTGCGGTTCAAGGCAGCAACCACCTCTCGCTCTAAGGCATCCCCATCGGCGACTCTGACGCCGTGGCCACCAAAAGCTCGAGCCACCGCAGCATGATCGGTAGCGCCAAAATCCACTCCGACATTGGGGAGTTGACTTCCACGCTGTTTCATCTCGATCAGTGTCAGGGAGTGGTCAACCATGACACAGATGATCACAGGGAGCTTCAGGTCTCGCAGTGTCGCCAGTTCTCCCGCAACCATCTCCAGACCTGCATCACCCGTGATCGCTAGGACCGGCGTATGCGGCGCCGCAAACTTGTAACCGATAGCCAGCGGCAAAGCACATCCCATCGTACACAACCCGGAGGATTGGAGTAGGCCGCGCTCGCGATAGCACTCCCACTGCTGACTAAGAAGAATACGGTGTGCGCCGGAGTCGGCAGTGATAACTGTATTGCGCGGCACTGCTTTGCGCAGAACATCGAAGGCGACATCAGGTCCCCAGTCGCCGCGAGGCGCGAAAACCTCCTTCAGAGTCGCTCGAAGCTGAGCGGCGCGCAGTGATGGGCCGGTCCGGTTCGGTACCAACCCATGACTAAGCGCGGCGATCCCGTCTGCGATTCCGCATCTCCATGCGTGCTCTGCATAATGCATGTCGTGGCAATTGGTTTCAGCCACGAACTCGATGACTTTCTCGGGCGTCCAGGGGTCGCGCCACCCAATTCGCATTTCTATGGGGTCGTACCCGAACGACAGGATACAATCCGATGCTTGCAGGTATGGCAGTACGTATTGGTCCGCCAAAGGCGACAAGCCATGCCCGCCTAAGCAAAGGGGGTGGTCTTCAGGCAGAATGCCTTTGGCCTTGTAGGTCGTTAGCACCGGAACGTGATGCCGTTCGACAAAAGTGCGCAGTACTGATGCTGCTCCGGGCTCGTTGATAACGTCTACGCCAGCGACTATTACTGGTTCTTGCGAGGAACGAAACAATTGGCGAGCCTTCTCGAGAATGGCGTCCTCACTCGGTGCCGACCGCGTCGCAGGGCCTCTCATAGCCGGTTTGATCGGCCGATGAGATTTCTTCGCCACAGATATCGGAATGTCGATATGAACGGGACCCGGTCGTCCATCGCGCGCGATGGAGAGCGCCTCGTCCACGATGATGTC
>JBAUTF010000310.1:0-5571 GCA_049582065.1 Candidatus Dormiibacterota bacterium
GACCGGTACCGTTTGTCTTGTACGTCATCGGCGACCTGCGCGAGGCCTTCTCGTACTTCTACATAGGTCCTTCCGCGCAGAGCTTCTGGGGCGTCTTCGGCTGGTTGGATGCACCCGTCCGCATTCACACAGCGCAGGTCTCCGACCTTGTGCAGGCCGCCGAGGTCGGCGCCACCATCCTGCTCCTCGTGCTGATGTTGGTCCGTATGGAAAACGTGATCACGCGACTGATCGCGATAGCGCGACGCGGGCGGCGGCGCTGGGCGCTTCGGATCGCCTTCGGAAACCCTTTCCTGAACAGCTACCTGATCTTCACGGTTTTCATGTTCGTCCTCTGGGTCGTCACAAACGCCACATTCGGCCCGCAGGGCCGCAACTGGCTCCCGTACCTGTTCCCCGCGTTTTCGGTTGGGATCATCTACGCCCCCAAGGTGCTCACCCACAAGCGCAGCCGTACCGTGTTTTCGGGACTTGTGGTTGCGGGCCTCGTGCTCTACTGCGCAGTTGGTGGCTACTACTCGATCAAGACCATCAAGCAGCGCTACTACGGCCAGGCTTTAGCGGTGAGCTCTGCCAACGTCGCAGGCCTGCAGCGCCTCGACTCGGGGTCAGCCGGCGCGATTGACAAGATTGACGGGCTGGGCTGGCCGGACCTCGCGCAAGGCACGACCGTGGCGATCACCGGATGGACAGTCGACGAGTCCCACCAGTCCCCGGGGAGCGGTGTCGTGCTGATCGTGGATGGCAACCTTTACTTTCCCGGCGTCTACGGCACCGCTCGCCAGGACGTCGTCGACAAATACCACCTCCAGGCCTATCTCAACTCCGGCTTCACCGTCTCGTTCTCGACAAGTGGCATGGCCGCCGGGCCTCATCAACTCGCCGTCGACGTCATTTCGAGCGGCGGCAGCGGCTACTACGAGCTCCCACCAGTGCAGTTCAACGTCGTCACGTGACGACACCGGCTCACGAATCTCGCGCGTCGCCCGCCACCTCGCGCTTGGCTAGAGTGGTACGGCTATCGCGAACGATGCTTCTAAAGCCAGCACGACTGCACTGAGCTCCGACGCCGGCGGCGCGATCAGCCCGGTGTTGCGGTTCCGGAACCTTGTCCGGGAGCTGGCGATCACCGACTTCAAACTCAAATACCAGGGCCTGGCGTTGGGGTATCTCTGGTCCCTGGCCAAGCCCCTGCTGCTGTTCGCCGTCCTCTACATCGTTTTCACCCGCCTGATCCGCCTTGGCGACGCCATACCCCACTACGCCGTGTATCTGCTCCTTGGGATCGTGCTCTGGTCTTACTTCCTCGAGTCGACATTGGTGGCGATGGTGTCGGTGGTGGATCGCGGTGACCTGATCCGAAAGGTCTACTTCCCGCGGATCGTCATCCCGATAGCGACCAGCATCAGCTCGCTGATCACGCTCGGTCTCAACCTTGTCGTGGTCTTCGGATTCATCGTGGCCACGGGCATCGGGCTCCGTCCAATCCTTCCCCTGTTTGCGTTGCTGCTGGTTGAGCTGTATCTGCTCTCATTGGGCTGCTCACTGCTGCTGGCCGCGCTCTACGTCAGGTTCCGCGACATCAAGCCCATCTGGGAGGTCGGCCTGCAGCTTCTCTTCTACGCCAGCCCGATCATCTATCCGCTGACGCTCGTGCCGACACGCTTCGCCGGCATCATGGCGATGAGCCCCATCGCCCAGATCATCGAGGACTCTCGCAAGGTGCTCATCACCCAACAAGCGCTGAGCACAGTCGACTACGTCCACTGGCCGCTGGCGCTATTGCCTTACCTGATCCCGCCCGCGATCTTCGTGGTCGGCTACCTCTACTTCGAGTCCGCCGCAGCCAAGTTTGCGGAGGAGCTGTAGGCATGGCGAGCGAGATCGCGGTGTCGGTCACCGGCCTCAGCAAAGTGTTTCGGATTCCGTTCGAGCGGCGCAACAGGCTCAGGGAGCACATGGTGCATCTCTTCAGAAGCCCTGGCTATCGGCGGCTCGAAGCCCTGAACGATGTCAATCTGGAGATCCGCCGTGGGGAGTTCTTCGGGATCATTGGCCGCAACGGCGGCGGCAAGAGCACGCTGCTGAAGATCCTGGCGGGGATATATCAGCCGACTCAGGGGAAGGTCAAGATCTCAGGCCGGCTCTCCCCGTTCATCGAGCTGGGCGTCGGCTTCAACCCGGAGCTGACCGCCCGGGACAACGTTTTCCTCAACGGGGCGATCCTGGGTTTGGATCGCAAGCAGGTCGCGGCCCAATTCGACAACATCATCGGCTTCGCCGAGCTCGAGGACTTCGTCGACCAAAAGGTCAAGAACTTCTCGTCTGGGATGCTCGTCCGGCTGGCATTCTCTGTCGCGATCAGAGCCCACGCCGACATCCTCCTCATCGACGAGGTGCTGGCGGTAGGCGACTTTGAATTTCAGCAGAAGTGCTTCAACGTCTTCCGCCAGCTGAAGGCGGAGGAGAAGACGATCATCTTCGTCAGCCACGACCTGACGTCAATCAACGAGTTCTCGGATCGCGTGCTGATCCTCGACCGAGGAGTCGCACACGGCGTCTACGCCCCCGAGAAGGCGATCAGCGAGTACCACCGTCTCATCGAAGCCAGGGTCGACCACTCTACCGCCGGCAACGGTCAAGCGGCCGCAGACGCTCCCCATGGACGCAACGAGCTGCCCACTGTGCGCGCCGTCGCGATGTTCAGCAAGGGCACGCACACCCATGAGGTTCATCGTGGTGATGAGGCTACTGTGCTGGTGACTGTTGGCAACCCACGGCGGATGCCCATTAACGTCGGCGTCGCCATCTACCGCAGCGACGGGCTCTACTGCTTTGGGACTAATACGTTCATCTCCAAGACCCCCCCTCCGCAAGACGAACAGGTCGCGATCGAGGTTCGGTTTTCCGAGGTCGGGCTGTTGAGAGGGAACTACTACCTCCTGGTCGGCATTTTCGGCGACAAGGAGAAGACCGTGTACGAGATGCGGAATCACGCGTACGAGTTTCAGGTCGACCAACAGGATGGCTACGAGGGAGCGGTCTACCTGCCGCACAGCTGGCATATCCGCTCCTGAGCGACAGTGGCGGCGGGAGCCTCAGTCGGGCTCGGAGCTGAACCGGCGCTCCAGCCCCTGCACGCGGCTCAGCCAGCGTAGGAACTGTGCATAGCGCTCGTCGCTGTACCCGGCGTAAAAGGGCTCCTGGAACAGAGGCACGATCTCGGCGTCGGTGCGCCGGCGGCGGCCCTGGATCCAGGCTCGCTTCTCGTTCAGGGAGTCCAGCTGGTGGGCGAACTGACTCAGTGCGACGTAATGGCTTGCGGCCACCCCCGACACGCGATAGCTAGGCCCGCCGAACACGTTCAGGATCGCGATGAGGCCGTCGACGACCAGGGCCAACACGAAGTGAACGCTTCTTCGACACGCGGCGACGAAACCCTCCTCGCTTAAAACGCGGCGGGCCTTGGCAGCGAGGCTGGGCGCTTGTGGCTCGACGGTTGAAAGCGGTTGAGACGTCGTCCCCCGATCCGCCGCGCCGCCACCGAGCTCGAAACGAGGAGGATCGAGCTTTGACATACGCAGGGCTCGCTCATTCAAGAGCATCAAAGCCGCAGGCAGCGCGACGGCCAGGTTCTGATCGTCATAGCACTTATAGATCGTGGCCAGCGCGTTGCGTTCGGTCAGGGCGCGGAGCTTGTGTGGCTGGATCCGCCTGGCGGTGCTGTGGTGGCGGTGATAGGCGGTGGCGCGCGGCGTGTACCACACGTCGTGACCGAGCACGTTGAGACGCCAGCCGAGGTCGACGTCCTCGAAGAAGGCGAAGAAGTCGGGGTCGAAGCCCCCCACTTCGAGGAAGAGATCGCGCCGGATCAGCATGGCGCCACCGCATGCGAAGAGCAGGCGCCTGGACCTGTCGTGCGGTGATTCCCGCTTTCCCTGGTCGAGCTGGAAGGCCTGGCCCATGAAGTTGACGCCCCCGCCCACGAAGTCCAGGGCGGATCCGTCCCAGTTGACGATCCGCGACGCTATGCACGCGGCATCCGGTCGCTCTTCCAGGGTCGCCAGCATGTCCTTGACCCATGACGGCTTGACCCACATGTCGTTGTTGAGAAAGCCCACCCACTCCCCACCGGCCTCCCGCGCGGCGCGGTCATTGCCTTCGGCGAACCCGTAGTTGCGGTCGAGCGCGATGACCTTGACCCGAGCGAACTTCGCTTTCACGAACTCCACCGATCCGTCGGTCGACCCGTTGTCACACAGGATCACCTCGAGCCTGGATTCGGGGTAATCGAGTTCGCTGAGCGAACCAAGGCATGACGAGAGATGATGCTTGCCGTCCCAGTTGAGGACGATCAAGGACACGCCTGGAAGCTCAGCCAAAGTCACCACACTCTAGTGGTGGCGGCGTTTAGGTTGGGCCGTAGTACCAGAGCGCGGGCGCCGAGAAACCGGACCCAGTTGAGGGCGCGACGAAGATGGTGGTGCCGTTGACGGCAACCAGGCTCGCCTTTCCAGTGCCCGCAACGTCCGCGAGCATGGTCGCCACCGACCCATAGAAGGGAGCGTTCAGCCACATGGTCGATGGGCCGAAGCTTCCTCCGGTCGAGGTCATGACCCAGGAATTGGTGCCGTTGACCGCCACCAAATCGGAGCGGCCATCGCCGTTGACGTCTCCGATCATCGTCGCCACCGATCCATAGAAGGGAGCGTTCGACCACAGGTACGGGGAACCAAAGCGCGATCCGGTGGACGTCATGACCCACGTGTTGTTATGGTTCACCGCCACCACGTCTGCCTTGTGGTCTCCAGTGACGTCTCCCACCAGCATCGTGACGTCACCTGAGAACGGGACGCCCGACCACAGCGTCGGCGGACCAAAGCTCGTGCCGGTTGACAGCATCACAAACACGCTGCTGTTGTTGACCGCCACGAGATCGGCCTTGCCATCTCCATTGACGTCAGCCAGGAACGTGCCCCGTGTGCCATAGAACGGGGTGTTGGACCAAAGGGCCGGCGCCGCAAAGGATGTTCCTGACGAGGCCATTACAAACGTCTGAGCGCCGTTGACCGCCACCACGTCTGTCTTTCCGTCGCCTGTCACGTCGCCCACAAGCGTCGCCACCGATCCATAGAACGGATAGGTGGCCCAGGGAGTGGGCGTTGAAAAGCCGGTTGCGGTGGCCTGCATCACGCAGGTGCCACCAGTTCGGACCGCCAGGCTCCCACCGGTACCGGTGAAGTTACCGGCGGCGAATACGGTGCCCGGGCACGCGAAGTGCGCCGAGAGGGAGTTCCAGAGCTCAGGCGATCCGCCTCCGTAGTCGAGCGTGAAGAGCCCGACACCGCGGAGGTTGTCGCGGTTGACCAGGTCGTACTTGGCCCCCAGCGACTGGACGTCATCCCAGTACTGCTCGCGGTTGCAGGTGAAGTCCGACGAGTACCAGGTGTCCCACTCGCTCTGGCCGTCAGTTGGGTCGCGATGTGCGCTGAAGCTGGCGACTCCGGTGTCGGTCGGCGTGCTCACGGAGTACAGGTAGGTCGACGCGACGAAGTACGGGGCGTCGAACCG
>JBAUTF010000311.1:0-1632 GCA_049582065.1 Candidatus Dormiibacterota bacterium
GTCAGGCGGTAGAAGACCTTCGACACTCGCACGCCGGAGACGCGCCGCGGCAGCACGATCGTCTCGAAGGCGTCGCGCAGCACGACCAACACGAGGACCAGGCCGATCAGGGCAGCGACGAGCTGGGACACCACTGGCATCAAACTCCCCGTGCGCGGTGGAAATTCACCGGCGATTCGTCTTCCGGGGAGCCTAGGCGGTCACCGGCGCCACGCTCGACACATGAAGGGCGAGGGCGAGCGATCCGAGCAGTTCCGCCCTCTCCACGAAAACCGCGGGGCAGACCTCGACGGACTGGGCGGCAGCTTGTACGGCGTGGCGCCTGATCGACTCGCGCAGCGGCTCCAGGAGGACCTCGCCAGTCCGGCTGAGCAAGCCGCCGACGATCACTCGCTCGGGGTTGATGAGGTTGCAAAGGCCAGCCACTGCCACGCCGATCTCGCGGCCAGCGTCGGCGATGGCCCGACGGCAGCGCAAATCGCCTCCCACGGCCAGCTCGACGATCCGCGTGAGGCTCAGAGTGTCCCCGGCCATGCGTCCCACCAGCTGGACGATGGCCGGCCCTGACGCCACGGTCTCGAGGCAGCCACGGTTCCCGCAGTAGCAGAGGGCGCCGGCCGCGTCCAGGGTCGTGTGCCCTATCTCGCCCGCCGTCCCCGTGGCGCCGCGGAGCAGGTGACCGTCGATCACGATGCCCGCCCCGAGGCCGGTGGCTGCTTTGATGTAAGCGAAGTTCGAGCAGTCGCGGCCGGCGCCCCAGGTGAGCTCGGCCAGGGCCCCGAGGTTCGCGTCGTTCTCGATCTCGACAGGCAGTCCGAGGCGAGCCTGCATCTCGCTGGCGATCCGCAGGCCCGCCCATCCGGGAAGGATGGTGGCGGAGCCGGCGGTGCCGTGCGCTCGATCGACCGGACCTGGAATGCCGATCCCGGCCCCGACGACGTTCTCGCGCTTGACTCCGGTTTCGGCGAGCAGCTCGTCGAACATGCGTGATGAGGCGTCGAGGGCCTCGACGGCGCGGCGGTTGACATCGAGGTCGCAGCGGCGCTCTCCCAGCACGTTGTGGGCGAGGTCCGCGATCGCGACTTGGACGTGGCTGTGGCCGAAGTCGATGCCGACCACGGCTTGAATCGGGTTCTGGAGCACCAGCTGCACTCCTGGGCGGCCCGCCCGCGCGGCGCTGGACTCAGCGCCCACGTCGGAGACCAGGCCGGCGTCCTTCATTTCCGCGATCAAGGTCGACACCGTGGTGCGTGAGAGGCCGGTCGCCCTCGCGATCTCCGCCTGGCTGGCCCGGCCCTGCTCCCTGAGCACGCCGATGACGCGCCTGCGGTTGCGATCCCTGAGCCAGCCAAGCGTCCCATCCCCGTTCTTGCTCATGCCGCACGTGAAGCATGGCCCCATCCGGGCGTTTGTCAAGAGCGCGAACAGAATCCAGAGGCACGCCTACCGGAGCCTTGACAAACCCCTCTGGCTGAGCCATGCTCTGGACTGGCATCTCTGAGTAAACCTGCTGCCGGCGCACTCTCGCCCCGGGCCGCGAAACACCGGGAAGAAGGCTGCAGGAAAGCGAATCTGAGAGGTAGTGCGCATGAGATTAGTCAAGGTCGTACCCGCCTTCATGGTCGTGGGGCT
>JBAUTF010000312.1:0-15333 GCA_049582065.1 Candidatus Dormiibacterota bacterium
AGCTGCAGGGAGGGATCCTGGGCCGTGTCGACGACATGTTCACGGTCCGCGGGGTCAACCTGTACCCGTCGCAGGTCGAGGACATCGTGCGCCGGCACCCCAGCGTGGCCGAGTTCGTGATCGAGCAGCGCCGCGTCAGGCAGATGGACGAGGTCACGCTGCTGGTCGAGATGGTGGGGAACGACCTCTCGACCGCCCGGCTTGAGGCGGACCTCCGCCAGGCGCTGGGCGTGCGTCTCGGCTGCCGGGTCGTCGAGCGCGGGACGCTGCCCCGCTCGGAACTGAAGTCCACGCGCATCGTCCGGGTCGAGGGGTGAGGAACCTGCCGGCCGGACGCCGTCCGGCCTGTGTCCTTGACAGAGCGATAGGGGCTGGTCACGATTGGCGAAGATTCGGCGCTGATTGCGTGCCGAGCCGGTAAGGGGCGCCGCCCCGGGGAGAACGAAGGGATGACCGACTTCGAGGACCGCCTCAACATGGCCATTTCGCGGAGGACGCTCCTGAAGGCCGCCGGGGCCGGGGCTCTCAGTTTGAGCGCGGGGGCGCTTCTCGATGCATGCGGACTCCAGGGCGGCAGCACCAGCACCAACAACGGAAAGATCACGATCGGCTACGTAAGCCCTCAGACCGGCGCGCTGGCCGGCTTCGCGACCGGCGACAACTACGTGATCAACGGAGTCAGGGCTTCCAGCCCCTACAAGAACGGTTTCAAGGTGGGCAGCAAGACCTACAACGTCGAGATCATCGTCAAGGACACGCAGTCGGACCCCAACCGCGCGACGCAGGTGGCCCAGGAGCTCGTGACCAGCGGAGTCGACATCGTGCTCTGCGCGTCCACGCCCGAGGTGACCAACCCGGTGGCCACCACATGCGAGGCCAACAACATGCCCTGCGTCGCCACGATCGTGCCCTGGGAGTCGTGGTACTTCGGGCGCGGCGCCAAGCCCGGCACCTCCTTCAACTACACGACGATGTTCTTCTTCGGCCTCAACGAGTTCGCAGGCTGCTTCTTTCCGATGTGGGACAAGATGAACACCAACAAGGTCGTCGCGGAGATGTATCCGAACGACGACGACGGCAACGCGTTCCGCGGCTCTTTCGAGCCGCTGATCACAAAGGGCGGTTACAAGAACCTGGACGGCGGCCAGTACGCCGACCTCACTACCGACTACACCTCGATGATCTCGAAGTTCAAGGCCGGCGATGCGCAGCTGTTCTCGAACTGCCCGCTCCCGCCGGACTTCAACACCTTCTGGAAGCAGGCCGCGCAGCAGGGCTACAAGCCGAAGCTCGCCACCGTGGCCAAGGTCCTCCTCTTCCCCGCCGACACAACGGCGCTCGGCGACCTGGTCATCAACATCGCGACCGACTGCTGGTGGTCGCCCTTCCACCCCTACACCTCCGCCCTGAACGGGATGAGCGCCAAGCAGCTCTCCGATGGGTTCGAGGCCGCGACGGGCCAGCAGTGGCTCTCCTCGCTGGGCTCGGTTCACTCGCTGTTCGAGATCGCGTACAAGGCCTTCACCGCGGTAGACGACCCGCACAACAAGGCCAACGTCGCGGCGCAGCTGAAGACGCTGAGCTACACCGGCATCAGCGGTCCGCTCGATTGGACCAAGGGCCCGGTGCCAGGCGTGGCCATCCAGCAGCCGGTCGGAGTGCAGTGGGTCAAGGGCACCAAGTACCCGTACAGCATGGTGGTGGTCGACAACTCGCTGAACAAGGACGTGCCACTGAACGGGGTGCTCGTACCGACCAACGCGTGACCGCCGGCCCGCTCCTGCAGCTGGACAGGGTCTCGAAGCGATTCGGCAGCGTCGTGGTCGCCGAATCGCTGTCGCTTGAGGTCGGCCCCGGCGATGTCGTCGGCATGGTCGGGCCCAACGGCGCGGGCAAGAGCAGCCTTTTCTCGCTGATCTCGGGAGACCTCGCCCCCAACTCGGGTGACATCCTCTTCGAGAGCCGGTCTGTCACCCGGCTGGACCCCGCGGCCCGCTGCCGGCTCGGCATCGCCCGCACCTACCAGGTGCCGCGGTCGTTCGAGCACATGACGGTGTTCGAGAACGTGCTGGTGGCCGCCCACCGCGGAGCCGGGCTTCGCGGCAGCCGGGCTTATGAGCTGACGGCGCGCGTCCTCCTGGAAACCGACCTGCGGGCCGAAGCCAACCTCCCGGCGTCCCGGCTCGGGTTGCTTCAGCGCAAACGCCTGGAGCTGGCCCGCGCGCTGGGCGTCGAACCCCGCCTGCTCCTGCTCGACGAGGTCGCCGCGGGCCTGACCGAGCCGGAGGTGGCGGGACTGGTCGAGATCGTGGGCCGGATCAGGGAGCGGGGCATCGCAGTGATCTGGGTCGAGCACGTCGTGAGGGCGCTCGTGGGTTTCGTCGACCGCCTGATCTGCCTTGCGGGGGGCCGGTTCATCGGCGACGGCGACCCCCACGCGGTGCTCGCAAGCCCGGCCGTGAAAGAGGTCTTTCTGGGCACGAGCTACAGCGAGGCCGCGACGACCTGAGCACCCCCGCGACCGGACCGATCCTCGAGCTGCAAGGGCTGACCGTCCGTTACGGGCAGCTCGAGGCGCTGACCGCCATCGACCTCACGCTCCAGGGCGGTGAGGCGGTGGCCATGATCGGCGCCAACGGCGCCGGCAAGTCGACGTTGATGAGGACGATCGCCGGGCTCCACGCGCCGGTGGCGGGGACGATCCGCCTCGACGGCCAGGACATCACCCGAGTGCCGACGCACCAAAGAGTCGAGGCGGGAATCGTCCTCGTGCCCGAGGGACGCCGCCTGTTCCCGTCGCTCACGCTCGAGGAGAACCTCAAGGTTGGAGCCACGCGGACACGGCGCGGCAGCTGGAACCTGAGCCGCGTCTACGAGCTGTTTCCCTGGATGACCGAGAGGCGCGAGCGGCCGACCGCCTTCCTGTCGGGCGGCGAGCAGCAGGCCGTCGCGATTGGAAGGGCGCTCATGGCCAATCCGCGAATCCTCCTCCTGGACGAGCTGTCTCTCGGCCTTGCGCCGGTCGTGGTCCACCGCCTGTACGACATCCTTCCCGAGCTGCTCGCGTCCGGCATGACCGTCCTGCTGGTCGAGCAGGACGTGACCCAGGCCCTTCGCGTATCGGATTGGGCGCACTGCCTGCTCGAGGGAAGGATCACCCTCAGCGGCCGTCCCCACGACCTCGCCCCGGCCGACGTCGAGGCCGCCTACTTCGGCCTGGCTGCAAAGCGCGCTTCCGGGCAGGTGTAGCGGCGTGATCTGGGTCAACGCGGTCGTGCAGGGCATCCTCCTCGGTGGCCTGTACGCGCTTTTTGCCTGCGGCCTGTCGCTGATGTTCGGGGTCATGCGCGTGGTGAACCTCGCCCATGGCGACTTCGCCGTGCTGGCCGCGTACCTCGCCCTCGCGGTCATCACCGGGCTGCACATCCCGGTGCTGTGGTCAGCCCTCGTGGTCGCCCCGCTGTTCGCGGTGGTCGGGTACCTGGTGCAGCGGTTCATCATCCAGCGCAGCCTCGACGTCAGCCCCCTGACGACTCTCCTCGTGACCTTCGGCCTTTCGATCGTGATCCAGAACGCGCTGCTCACCGCGCTGTCTGCGAACAGCCAGTCGCTCCCATCCGGCTCGCTGGCCTCGGCCTCGGTCCAGGTCAATGGCCAGCTGTCGATCGGCTATGTCTCTGCGATCGTCTTCGTGACCTCGGCGGTCGTCGTGGTCGCTCTGCAGCTGTTCCTGTCGCGCACCGACGTCGGCCGCCAGGTGCGGGCCGCCTCCGACGACCAGGAGGCAGCGAGCATTGTCGGGGTCAACGTCCGCCACGTTTACGGGATCGCCGCCGCGATCGCCTTCGCCACGGTCGCGCTCGCCGGCATCGCGTTCGGGATGTACTCGTCATTCGACCCCGCGGCCGGCCCCCAGCGCCTGATCTTCGCATTCGAGGCTGTCGTCATCGGCGGCATGGGCTCACTCTGGGGCACGCTGGCGGGAGGGATCATCCTGGGCGTCGCGCAGGTCCTCGGCGCCCAGGTCGACGCCGGGTTCGGGGTCCTCGCCGGTCACCTGGTGTTCCTCGCCGTGCTGGCACTTCGGCCGAGCGGTTTGATCCCGGCACGGATCACGTGAGCGCCGCCTCGGCGGCCGCGCCGCCTCTCCGCGTCACCCGGTCCCGACGCTCCGCCGCGTGGAGCGCCGTCCTCGGCGTGGCCGCTGTGGTCCTGCTCGCGTCTCTGCCCTACGTGGCACACACCGACGTCACCGGCCTGCTCGTGAACGTGTTCATCCTCCTTGCCCTCGCGACGATGTGGAACTTGCTGGCGGGATACGCGGGCCTGATCTCGGTGGGCCAGCAGGCCTACATCGGGGTCGGCGCTTACGTCGTGCTGGTGCTGGCGGGCGACGGCCTCAACCCCTACCTTGCGATTCCGTTCGCCGCGCTGGGCGCGCTCGTCGTCGCGGTCCCCACGTCCTTTCTCGTCCTGCGGCTGCGGAACGAGTACTTCGCCATCGCCACTTGGGTCGTGGCGGAATCTTTCCGCCTGATCGTCCTGCACTTCCCATCGTTGGGGGGCGGGACCGGCGCCAACCTCTCCGGCCTGGGCGGCATCGATCCCGTGCTCCGCCAGGCGCTCACCTACTGGTCGGCGCTTGCCGTGGTCGTGGCGGCCATCCTCGGCGCCTACCTCTTGTTGCGCAGCCGCTTCGGCCTGGACCTCACGGCCATCCGCGACAACGAGATCGGGGCCAGGAGCGTGGGCGTGCGCATCGCCCGGGCCAAGCGGATCGTCTACCTCGTCGCGGCCGCGGGCGCCGGGGCCGTGGGATCGCTCCTGATCATCAGCCAGCTCAACGTACAGGCGGGGTCGATCTTCAACGTCCAGTGGTCGGCTTACATGATCTTCGTCGCGCTCATCGGCGGCGTCGGCTCGATCGAGGGGCCTATCATCGGCACGCTGATCTTCTTCACCTTGCAGCAGTCACTGGCGGACCGCGGCGCCTGGTACCTGATCATCCTGGGCGGGATAGCCGTGATCATGGCGATGTACCTGCCGCGCGGCCTCTGGGGCCTGATCGGGGACCGCTTCGACCTGAGGCTCTTCCCGGTCGGCTACTGGATGCACCGCGGGCTGGCGCCGGCGCCCGCGCAGGCCGGGCACGAAACCGAATGAGCGAGCCCGAGCCGGAAGGCTTCGAACCTCCTTACCTGCACCCCGATTACCGCTCCACCATCCTGCGAGCGCCGCGCCGCGAGCTGGTCAGGCTCCCGCCCGAGTGGTTCCATCGTGCCGCCGGGCCGACGTTTGGGCGCATACCCGTCAAGCCGGCGGACGCCGACCTGACCCGGCAGCACCGAGGCGAGCCCTTGGGTGAACGGATCATCGTCACGGGCCGGGTGCTCGACAGCGATGGGCGGCCGGTGCGGCACACGCTGGTCGAGGTGTGGCAGGCGAATGCCGCCGGACGCTACCTCGATCCTGTCGACGACCACCCCGCTCCGCTCGACCCCAATTTCACCGGGGCGGGCAGATGCCTGACCGATGAGGAGGGCCGCTATCGATTCGTCAGCGTGAAGCCAGGCGCCTATCCGTGGCGAAACCACACCAACGCTTGGCGCCCGGCGCACATCCACTTCTCGCTGTTCGGGACCACGCTCGCGAGCCGGCTCGTGACGCAGATGTACTTCCCCGGCGATCCGCTCATGCCTTACGACCCGATCCTGAACTCCATCCCCGACCCTCGCGGCCGTGAGCTGCTGGTCGCGCGATTCGACCTCGAGACAACCGTGCCCGAGTGGGCCCTCGGCTATCGGTGGGACATCGTCTTGCGCGGCCGAGACGCGACTCCCATGGAGACTGGATGACCCCGACACCGTCGCAGACCATCGGACCGTTCTTCGGCTTCGCGCTGCCTTTCGAGGACGATGCGAACGCCGTCGCGCCACAGTCGGCCGGCGCCGTGCGGATCGAAGGCCAGGTGCTCGACGGGGCCGGCGAGCCTGTTCCCGATGCGCTGCTCGAGGTCTGGCACGGCGAGCAGCTCGCCCGATGCCGGACCGACGCGGAAGGGGCCTTTCACTTCATTCTGAGCAAGCCGGAGGCGGCCACCGGCGCGGCGCCATTCCTGAACGTGACGGTGTTCGCGCGGGGCCTGCTGCGCCAGCTGTGCACGCGCATCTACTTTCCCGACGAGCGGGCGGCCAACGACGCGGATCCTGTCCTGGCGCGCGTCGAACCGCAACGCCGGCAAACGCTGGTCGCGCGACAGGATGCCGGCGTGCTGCATTTCGACGTCCGGCTGCAGGGCGAGGATGAGACCGTCTTCTTCGCCCTCTGATCGACTCTGGAAAGGAGCTGCCTCATGAAAGATGAGCTTTGGGAGCGTGGAGACAAGGTGCGGCGCAAAGTGCTCGGTGACGAGCACGTCGACAGGTCGCAAGCCACCCGCACGTCGTTCAATGGGGATCTCGTCGACCTGATCACCCGCTATGCCTGGGGTGAGATCTGGAGCCGCCCGGGACTCGACCTCAAAACACGAAGCTGCATCAATGTCGCGATGCTCGTGGCCCTCGGGCGCGAAGAGGAGCTTGCCCTCCACCTGCGCGGCGCGCTGAACAACGGCGTGACGCGCGACGAGATCAAGGAGGTCCTGCTGCAGGCCGCGGTCTACTGCGGGTTGCCGGCCGCCAACTCCGCGTTTCGCGTCGCATCGGAGGTCCTGTCTTAGCCGCTCATCGCTGGACCAAACCTCAGCAAACCTGGGGCGAGGCCATGGCTTTTCCATAGATTCCCTAAAATATCGCCGTGTCTCGCGCCGAGCCGGTTTCGCCCGCGTGGCTCAGCCTCGATGAGGCCGCCAAGCGCCTGAACGTCCACCCTGGGACCCTGCGCGAGTGGGGTGACAGGGGTCGTATCCGTACTTTCCGCACGCCAGGAGGTCACCGCCGTTTCAGCGAGGCGGACGTCAGCGCGATGCGCGCGCAGGTGGCGCCGGACCTCTCACTGTTGATGAACGCCACCGTGGGGCATGCGCGGATCGCAACGACCGCAGGACTACTCGCAGCCGAATCGTGGTACTCGCGCTTTGACGAGGCGGCCAAGAATCGTCAGCGCGAGCTCGGAATCGACCTGATGCATTTGCTCATCTCGTTTCTCGGCGACCTCGACCGCGGTTGGTCGAGCGAGATCCAGGAGATGGGTGGCCGCTACGCGCAGCTGGCCATGGACGTGGGGCTCTCGCTCGGTGACGCGATGCGAGCCTTTCATCTGTTCGAAGACCTTGTGCGCGCCAGCGTCGACCAGCTTCACGCCGCCCGGGCCGGTGGAACGGGCGAGCTCGAGCACAGCTCCGGTTGGTTTCTCAACGAGGTCCGCGTAGCGATGGTGGAATCGTTCTCTAGGGAGGAGGGATAAGGTGAGCGTTCTGAACGTCGTACTGCCGCTGGGCTCGTCGGTGTTGAGCTTGGTCTTCGCGGGGATGGTTTTCGACCAGTGGTGGCAGCGGCGCCACAGCTTCCAGCTCGTCTGGGCGATTGGTCTGCTGTGGTACGGGATCAGCGCCGGCACCGAGTTCGTGGGCGGCGCCTTCGGCTGGAGCGAGCCGCTGTACCGAACCTGGTATTTGATCGGCGCGTTCTTCGTCGCCGCTTACCTTGGGGCCGGGTCGATCTATCTATTGTCCAAGTCGCGCTTCGGCTACTTCGCGGGTGTCACAGTGATCATCGGCGGCCTGCTCTCGCTCCTGTTCAGCCACGCCAACGCGCAGGGCACCAACACGCCGCTGTACCCGGGATCGGGCTTGGCGGGCACGGTGGCGTTCGTGATCGCGACGGTGGGCGGAATCGCGATCATCGCCGCCACGGCTGTGCGCAGACCCCTGGCGGCGCACATCGCGATGGCCGTCCTGGTGATCGGATCGATCGGCGCGGCCTGGATGGTGCTCGGCGCATCGCTGCCGGCGCCTGGTTATGCCCTCGACCCGAACACGCACGTGCCGGTCGGATCCGCCTTCCCCGGATACGTGAGGGTCCTCACGGGCCCGTTCAACATCGCGGGCGCGCTGTGCCTGGCGTTCGGCGCCATCTACTCGGCATACGTCTACATGCCCAAGCGGAAGGTCCTGCGGGCGAAGGTGAAAACCCCTGTCCTGGCGCAGCTCTACGGCGTGGCGGCGATCGCCGTCAACCTGGTGGCGTCCTTGCCCCGCGCGGTGCGGGCGCTGTTCCAGGGCAAGCTCAACTCTCGCGTGCCGGCGACGATCCTGATCGCGATCGGGGCCTTCATCCCCGGGGTGACGAGCGGCCTGAACCGCTTCGGCGTCACGTGGTCGTTCTTCCTGGGCGAGTTCCTGGGTGTGCTTTTCATCTTTGTCGGGTTCCTGGTCAGCGAAGAGGTCTTCCGCAACGTGCGGCTGGGGAGGACCTTTTGGACTCGCCGCTCACTCGAAGGCGAGGCTGGTTGAGATCTCGATCGCTTTTTCGATGCTCTTCGCCACCGGGCAGCGGGAGGCGTGGAACGCGTGGGAGCGCTCAGCCGCCTCGCACTTGTTGCCCGGGCAGCCCCTGAGCGTGTAGTTCACGCGGATCCTCGTGATGACAAGTCTTTTGTCTTGGAGGTAGGCCCCGCAAGGTCATTGGCCCAGCCGATGAGCAACACCGTAAGCGGCGTTGATCGTGACGCCGGCCCGGGCCTGGACCGCCTCGAAAAGTTGCAGCGCATAACACCGCCCTGAAAAAGAGCAAGAATTTTTCAGAAACGTCAGGGGGTTTCGTTAAGGGCGGCTGGGGTCGACTTTCAGGTGTTGGGCTGCCCTCGCGGTTCCACCAGGAGGCTCTGCGTGCTGCTTCCGATCCGCCCCTGGCGGTCGTACAGCGCACCTTCAGCGACGCCCGCGCCGTGCGGTGAGAGCCGGGTGCGCGCGTCGACCATGACCCAGTCGTCGACCGGCAGCCGGAGGACATGGATCGTGAGATCCGGGTTCAAAAAGCTCGTCTTGCGAGGGTCGACCACGTGGCTGATTCCGTTGGGGAAGTCGGCGGCGGCGCAGATGCGGACCAGGCCGCTCGGCACCTCTCCCTCGACCAGTGGGAGTCGCAGGCGAAACCATGCCCACCCCGGTCCGACCTCAGGCCTCTCCTGGCCCGGCCCGCGAACCTCCACGCCCTGAATGTGATACGCGGCGCCCGGTCGCCAGCTGCCCGACCACCCGGGCAGTGACTCAGGCGGTGGATGCGGCGAGGGCTCGTCGTCGATCGGCGCCGCAACCTCGGCGACCCGTATCCGCAGAGCAGTGGTCCGCGCCACCTCCTGTTCCCCGCTCCACAGCGACGCCTCCAACAGCTGGACCTTACGCCCGGGTCTCACCAGGCGTGAGCTGACGGCCAGCGGCGTCATCCCGATCGGACGCAGCAGCTCGACGGTGAGGCGTGTGACGAACATCGGTTGGTCGGCCGGGATTCGCTCGACCTCACGCGCCATGAGCATCGTGGGCGGACCGCCGTGGAGCGTCTGGTCGCTCCATGGGCTCAGCGCCGCCTCGGTCGCGCGATAGAGACCTTCGCCCGCCGCTTCGAAAATCGACTCGATCACCGCGCAATCAATACCTGAGTCGCGACGCGAGGCGGCTCAGCCAGGGCGCTGTGCGGACTCCTCGAGCAGCAGGGCAAGGCGCGGGCAGGTGCCGACCGCCCGCCGTGCGTGGTTGAGCACCTCTTCGTCCCGGATCGACTCCGCGCCCACGATCGGAAAGCCCCAGTCGTCCAGTGCGATGCGCTCGGGCACTATCTCTGCGCAGTACCCGTACCCGTCGCACAGGATCGGGTTGACCCGCAGCCTGCGCTGCACCTGCTCGCTCACCGCCAGCGGTCTACCGAGGGCGGAGGGGGCGGGAAGCCGGGAACGTCGAGGCCCTGGCATCTACGCCCGGACAGATGAAGGTCGAGGTGGTCCGCAAAAGCGCTCAGCGCGCTTGCCAGCTGGCCCACCGCTCCGTCCGGGTGGTGGCACGCGCCGCGGCCGCGCACCATCCCGATCCATCGTCGGACCCGCTCGATATCGCCCGGCTGTGGCGCCGAGACTGCTATGTGCCCCATCACCTCGGTCAACGCGGCCAGCCCGTTCACGCACGGACCGCACTGGCCGGATGTCTCCGCAGCGAGGTAGGTGAGAATCTTCGTCGCTTCGACGATCCCGCACGCGCCGCGCGGCAGAACCGCCACGACGCCGCACCCCAGCGAGCCGCCGTGCTCAGCGCGCAGCCGTTCGGCGTCCAGGGGAAGGCCGGCGAGCGCGGTGGGCGCGACCCAAGTCCCGAAGTACCCGCCGACGAGAGCGCCGGCAGGCGGCGTCGCGGTCCCGCCCACCGCGTCCAGCACCGAGCCGAGACGAGCCCCCAGGTCGACCTCGTACACGCCCGGGCGCCTCACATTTCCACACAAGGTCAACAGAGTGCTGCCCGGCGACTGCTCGGTGCCCAGCTTGCGAAACCAATCGCTCCCGTACCGGGCGATCGTCGCGACGTGGGCCAGCGTCTCTGCGTTCTGGACCAGAGTCGGACGATCGTCCACGCCTTTCTCGGCCGCGCGCTGAAGGCTGAACTTCGGCTTCGACGGGCCGCCCGAGGCTCGGTTGATGGCGGCCGACGATTCCCCAGCGATGTAGCGGTGAGCTGTGCGGACGACCTTGATCGGCGCCTCGTGCAGGCCGGCGCGCCGGCGCTCGGCCAGAGCGCCCTCCACCACCCGGTCTGTGGCCCGCGATTCGCGCGACACGTAGAGCACGATGTCCGTCGCGCCGATACTCTCCGCGGCGAGGGCCGCACCATCCAGCACCAGGTGAGTTCGCAGGCTCAGCAGCGTCCGGTCCTTCGAGCTGAGGGGTTCGCCCTCCGACCCGTTGATGACGACCACCGCGTTGCCCTGCGAGGCCGCAGCAGCCGCGGACCATTTGCGTGCAGTCGGAAACCAGGCCCCGCCGCGACCGCGCAGGCCGCTTCGGGCAATCACGTCGATGAGCCACGGCCCTCCGGCGGGACGCCGCTTGAGCCGTTTCTCGTGGTCTTCAAGGCGCTCGCAGCCAGCGTCGAAAGCCGGGCCCGCCATCAATCGCCAGCCGACTACGGGCTGCGCAGCATTTTGCGCACCAGGCTGCATGTTCGCGGCCATCAGTTGAGCGGGCCCGAGGTGTCGAGCCGTCCAGTGATCTGGCCGCCCGAGGTGAGCACCAGCTCCGAACCATAGAAAGTGATGAGAATGCGGGTCTTGCCGCACGCCGCGTAAAGCGTCGCGCCCGCCGTCGCGGGGACAGTGCAGATCGCCCGTGCATCGCGCGCGACCGTCACCACCGGAAGCGTCTCGTTGCTGTTGGGCGAGCGGATGGCGATGGTGAGCGCGGTGTCGATGGTGTCACGCATCGAGATCTGGAGATTGCCGGCAGCATCGCGAACCAGGACGCCGACCAGCGGATCGCTGAAGCCGTCGGGTCCCGGGTGGATGGGGCCGACCTTCGCCACCACCTTGACCGGTGGCGTGCCGGCCCTGGCCGACCAGCCGGCTTGGAGCGGCCCGCTGAACGCCCACCGCGTCGACACCACCAGAACGACCGCGACGACAATCGCCGCAGCGGCGCGGATCGGCACAGTCGACGAGCGACCTTCGCGGATTCGAGTGAGCAGCGCGAGCAGCACTGCCACGACACACGAGACCACGACGCCGATGAGCCAGGGGGCGCGTGCATCGCTGCCAGTGCCGAGCCCGTGGATCACCGCGATCGGCCACGACGCATATGCGATCCAGTGGATCGCGCGCCATGCGCGCGGCCCGACGCGCTCGCGCAGCATGCTGGTCGCCGCCACCACGACCATGATCTCGGCCGCCACCACGCCGAGCCCCAACCAGATGGGTCGATATGTGGCGCCGAACGGAATGATCACGTCGCGGGCGCTGATGTGGGCGAAGGGGTCGAGGACCGTGGTGATGATGTGCGCGAGGAGCAGACCCAGCGCGATCATGCTCAAGTTTCGGTGCAGGTCGGCGGTCACAAAAGCGGGTGTCGACTGTCCTATCCAGCGCGTCGCGGTCACTATCCCGAGCACCACCGTGCAGGTCAGCACGATCAGCGTCGCCGCGCCAAGCCCTCGCGTCGCGTACCAGAACCAACTCGGGTTGCTCGCAGCCGCGGCCGCCACCAGGTAAGGGCTCACGACTTCTCAGGCGCTCCAGCCGCCGGCGTAGTGGACGGCCCCTTCGACGTCGACCAGGCGCGCGGGAAGCTCGAGGTCGGAAAGCCACGCGAGCCCGCGCGCTCCCATGATCAGCGCGGCGGTGGCCGCCGCGTTGGCCTCGATGCACGTGGCGGCGGCCACGGTGACCATAGCCCACGGCGTCTTCGCGGGTAGGCCCGTGGTCGGGTCGATGATGTGGTGGAGCTCAACCCCGCCTCGACGCCAGCGGCGGGCCGTCGTGCCCGACGTGGCCAGGCCGCCGTCGAACATCACGATGTCCTGTCCGTCGGCGGCGTCCACGTCCGAGGCCACGCGCATCGGCCAGCCGCCCGCGGGCACCGGTCCTCGCACCGCGATGTCCCCGCCGCAGTCGACTGCCACCGCGACGCCGAGGCTTGCCGCCACCGCGTCGGCGGCCCGGTCCGCGGCCCATGCCTTGCCGCTGGCGCCCAGGTCGATCGCTGTTTCGGGCGGCAGCTTCAGCGTGTGGGCTGCGGGGTCGTAGTGGAGGGATCGCCACCCGGCGACCTGGCGCACGCGCAGCTCGAGCGGCGGCCCCTCGGGTGGCACGTCGCGGAAGGTCACGGTGTAGCCGGCCTCTTCCACCAGCCTGCCGACCGTGAGGTCGACCAACCCGCCCGTCATCTCGGCGGTCTGGAGAGCGGCCGAGATCGCCTCCTCCAGCAACGGAGAAAGCGCGACGTCGCCTGATCCGCTGCAGCGGTTGAGACGGGACAGCTCAGATTGCGGACGAAAGCGGCTGCACACCTCGTCGATCTCCTGGAACTGACCCCGGACCATCGCCACCGCCGCCGGCAGGGCCGCGGGGTCGTCGACCACCACGGAGTTGGTCGTCCCCATGGAGGGGAAGGAGTCGCGGCTCAGCAAGGCTTGGAGGGAGTCGAATGGCACACCGGGGCAGGTGGCGGAGGCGGAGCCGCGGCCGGCCCTTGCGACGGCGGACGCGGCGCCGAGCCCCCGGCCGACGGAGGGTAGCCCGCATGGTGGACCACCGTCTGGATCACGGGCGGCGCCGTCTGTACCGGCGCAGCCGCGACCGGCACCGTGGGCGGCAGCTGTGCGGCAGGCGCCTTGCCGGAGAAGAAAGCTTCGGCGAGGTTGGTGAACAGCCAGGTCAGGCCGAGGGCGCCCGCGAGGCCACCGAAAGTGGCGATCCGGACGATGAGGATGGCGCGATCGCGGGTGGCCTCCTCGGGTCTCCGCTGCATCAGTCGTCCCCTGGCTCTGTCGGCTCGGGGTTGGCCGAAGGCCCGACGGGGCGCTGTTCCTCAGCTGGAGGTTGGGGTCGGGGCCTCGGAGCCTGCTTCGGCGGGTCGTATACGTCGATCACCTTGCGCACCGGCTGAACGGGGGGAAAGATCGCGCTCGCCTGGATCTCGGGCGTGGGGCCCGTCGGGAAGGCCAGGCCGAGGACTGTCGGGATGCCCGCGATCACGATCGCGAGCAGCGCCGCGAGGGCGCCGGATCCGAGCGTGAGGACGAGGAAGCGCAGGGCCCGGTTCTTCCGGGGCTTCCTCTCCCGTGGAACCGTCTTCATCGACCTTCCGATAGCGATCCGCCGGATCATCATTCCTTTCTCCAGCCCAGGCCGAACCACCCTGGCAGCGGCCCGAAGATGAATGGAAAACGCCTGAGCCGGCCGGAGTCGGAACCCATGGATTCGGAAACGAGCCCCTTTTCCGTAACTTGCGCGAACGGGTTAGCTACTTGGCCGGCATGCTCGCTACCCTCAACCCTTGATGCAGCAAAGAACCGTTTTCGGGCTCCGGGCCTTCGAAAACCGGGCCTTCCGCAGGGCCCTCCTCACCCTGGTGGGCATCCCGGTTGCGATCGAGTACGCGTGGCGGGTGGTGATCGAGCCCCTGGCGTTCGGCACGGACCTGGGCGACTTCTACGGGAGCTACATGCTCGCGGCGGGGAGGCTGGCGGCCAACCTCGACCCGTACGACCTCTGCGCCACCATGGGCTGCCAGGAGCCGACCGGTCCCCAGTACGTGATGCCTCCCCTGCTCGGCTGGCTCCTGCAGCCGCTGGTCGGTGTCGACACTCACGTGGTGACGGCGGCCGTCGTCGTCGTCCTCAACCTCTCCCTGGCGGTTTTCCTGGTTTGCGCGCTGCGCGCTCTCGAGGTGCGCGACCGGGAGCTGGCGGCTCTGCTCGTGATCACCGCCCTGAGCTTCGGGCCGGTGATCGGGAACATCGACGAGGGCCAGGTCAACCTCATCCTGCTCGCCCTGTCGGGCCTGTGGCTGTTGAGTTGGATCGGAGGAGGATCGCGGGGCGGCGTGCCGCTCGCGCTGGCCGTGGCCCTGAAGGTGATCCAGGCTCCGGTCGGGCTGCTCGTCCTGTGGGGAAGACGATGGTCGATGCTGGCCGCAGCTGCGGTCACCGGCGTAGCAGTCTCCTTGGTGGCCGCGCCGCAGTACCTCTACGAATACCTTTTCAAGGTGCTGCCGGTGGTCAGCGCCGGCACCGGCTTCTACGAGAACCACTCGCCGGGCGGGACCATCACCCGTCTCATCGATCCCGCGACGTTTTTCGGCGCCGACAGAGGCAGCCCGCCGCTGGCCCGTGTCATCACGATCATCGTCGCCGTGGTCGCCTTGCTGGTCACATTCGCGGTGCTTCGCGCGCCGGCTCGCGACCGGGTCGGCAGGAGTCTCGAGGCGGCGGCGATCGTCGCTGCCGGCCCGATGGTCGCCACCTACTCGTGGGGAAGCCACCTCGTCCTCCTCCTGCTCCCGATCCTTGTGATCGTCGCGTGGGGCGTGCGCCATCGCGACTGGACGGTCCTGGCGTTGGTCGCCGCGAGCTCGCTCCTGCTCGGTCCTGGCGAGCAGCGGCTGCAGATCTTGCTGGTCAGCGGCTATTCGAACGTCGTGGTGCTTCGCCTGCTGGGCGAGATGGGCGTCACCGCCGTCATAGCCGTCTGGGTCGCCTGCCTGCTGGCGGTGCGGCGAGAGCGGACGCTGGCGGTGCAGGCCTCCACCGAGCGCGGGCAAAGCGAGGCGACACCGGCCGCGGTTCAGCCAACCGCAGCTTTCTGACCCCGGCCCGCGTTCGGTTGTTGCGGGTCGACTGCTACAGGACGAGAATCGGCG
>JBAUTF010000313.1:0-2382 GCA_049582065.1 Candidatus Dormiibacterota bacterium
CGGTTCGGTCGATCGATGCGGTAATACCAGTGTTGCCCCTGTGGCGCGGAAGCGTTCGGCGCCGCATGACAATCCTCTGCCCGTGCGGTACTGGTTCGTAGCTCGACGCTAATGCTCACCAAGAGAAGCGCAGCTACAACCGCGATCGAATTCGAGAGTCGTCCCGGCATGGTCCCCTCCGCCAGGCTGAGTCGCGATAATTCTCGTCGCAAAATTCGGCTAAATGCGCTGCAAATTCGGCGATCCACGCGTTTGATTGCGATTAGATTGCGACGCCGGAACAGAGATTCACGACGCGCGAGCTTTATCGCGCCAAGGACGCGGGCCTTTTGGCGGCGAGTGGCGCTCACCAGGGGCGCTGCCTGCCAAAAACGACCGCTTAGAATGACGCCAGCTCACCGAGCAATGGCGCCAGTCTCGTCATGTGGCGGCCCGGCCTTTGCTGTCGCGGCGCTTACGGTAAACGGTGTCGAGGTTCAGTGCTGCAAGAATGTTTTCGCTAGGGGGCCTTCGCCCATTCAATACAAGATTTAGATTCGCGCGGTTGATCCCCATCTTCTTGGACCAAGCAACTTGCCCTCCAACTCGCTCCACCTCTTCACGGAGCAGGCGAATCACATCTTGTCGCGAAAGGACTCTTGGCATTGCGGCTAGCCATGAAGAGCGGGGGTAAAACTACATCAGCGCTAATGTGGGAGCCATAGGTGCGTTTGAGACTGATACGCCGGGGTGCGGCCGTCTATTACTGCCTGGAAAGAGGAACAGATCTGCAATAGCATCGGCTAGCAAACACGTATGAGGTGACGGTGATGGCAACACACAGCGGGGAATGCTTTTGCGGGGCGGTTAAGGTCGAAACCTCGGGCGAGCCGGAAGGTATGGGTTATTGTCATTGCCGATCATGCCGTTCTTGGTCAGGAGGGCCGGTCAATGCTTTCACCCTTTGGAAACCTGATCGGGTGCGGGTCACCGCTGGTCTAGAGCACGTCGGCGTGTACCAAAAGACGCCAGTCAGTCAGCGGCAATATTGCGAGAAATGCGGAGGTCATTTGATGACCAATCACCCTCCGCTTGGTTTGGTGGACGTGTTTGCGGCCACGCTTCCAACGCTCACGTTTAATCCAGGCCTCCACGTCAATTATGCTGAGACCGTTCTGCCTATGCGGGACGGCCTCCCGAAGTTTAAGGATTTTCCAGCCGAGTTCGGCGGATCGGGCCAGCAGATCGCTGAGTAGGCGATAGGTCCGCTTTGGTCGCGTGTGGGCGGCGCAATGCGCGATTCGGCTACGCCGGCGCGAACTGGGAGCGTCGCAGTCACCTATGGCGTCCCGGGAATCCAACAGCGTGCTAGCAATCGCACCATTGCGAGAGTTCATTCGGGAAATGTCAGATTAGTCGCTGGCCATCCCTAGAATTCCGGAATAATCACCAGCGACGCGCCCCCAGATCCGCGGGCTGTCCTAGAGAGGAACCGCCATGACTGCGTCAGACACCTCGACCAAACTCGGGCTTGACCCGCCAGGGGAAGGATCGTGGGAGCAGGACCCCGTACACTTCCCGCGCCCGGTGACGCGCTACTTCCAGGAGACCCATCCCCCTTCATTCAAGACGGGCACCAATGACTTCGCTCGCTTCTACGGGATGCTCATCGACGGTCTCCAGATGAGCTACGTAAAGGGCTTCGGCTACAAGCAGGTGCTGCCGGCTCCAGAGGCGGAAATCCCCGAGCGCTTTCGACGCGCTGAACAGGTCTTTGCGCAGAAGCTCTGGCGGGAGCAGCTTCGCGATTGGGACGAGAACCGCAAACCATCCTCCATTGCCATGCACCGGGAGCTGCAGGCCGTCGATCCGGACGCCCTCTCCAATGCGGAACTGGTCGCCTATCTGACGCGCTGCCGCGACCACCATTCGGCTATGATCGCGCAGCACATGCGCTTTACTGCATGTGCCGTGCTGCCGACCGGGGATTTCCTCGCCCACGTCGGGGACTGGACGGGCCTGCCGCCATCCGAGCTATTGGAACTGATGCGCGGTTCGGCGGTGGTATCCGCGGGTGGCTCCGACGAGATGGAGCGCCTGAAGAAAGCGTTCGCGCAGGACACCTCTGCCCGCAAGATCCTTGAATCTGATGATGAGCCCGCGCAGGTGCTCGCGAGCCTGCGTTCCCTTGGCAGCGAAACTGGCGCGGCCGTCTCCGGCTACCTCGATCTGGTTGGCAACCGCCTCATCGATGGCTTCGACATCGCCGAGCCCTCGGCACTCGAATTGCCGGACGCGCTCCTTCGGGCTATCCGCATCGCCGTTTCCGGAGAAGCTCGGGCCGCCTCGGACGTCGATGCCCGCATCGCCAAAGTTCGCGCCCTGGTTCCCACGACACACCAG
>JBAUTF010000314.1:0-2144 GCA_049582065.1 Candidatus Dormiibacterota bacterium
GGCCCCACCCAGCGTGAGACTCCCTCGCCCCGGCGCGTCTTGCAGTCGACGGGGTTCACCCCCGCGGCCATCACCCGCACCAGCACCTCGGTCGAGATCGGCGACGGGCGTTCGATGTCAGCGAGCCGCAGCACCTCCGGCCCGCCGAACCGAGTGACCTCGACGGCGCGCATTCAGCGGCCTAATTGGTCGCCAGGAACACGTTCTTGAGCTCTGTGTAGTACTCGAGCGCGTCGGGACCGAGCTCGCGCCCGATGCCAGATTCCTTGAAGCCTCCAAACGGGGTCGTCACGCGCACCGAGTTGTTGGAGTTGATCGAGATCGTGCCCGTCTCCAGCGCGCGCGCGACCCTCATCGCCCGGCCGGCGTTGTTGGTCCAGATCGAACCGGAGAGCCCGTAAACAGTGTCGTTGGCTATGCGGACGGCCTCCTCCTCATCCTGGAATGGAATGACTGCGGCGATCGGGCCGAAGATCTCCTCGCGGGCGGCCCGGTCGCTGTTCGCCACAGGCGAGAGCACCGTTGGGGGGAACCAGTAGCCGGCTCCGCTCGGGGCGCTGCCGCGGAAGGCGACCTTGGCTCCATCCTCGAGGTAGGAGGCAACCTTGGCGCGCTGTTCGGCCGAGATCAGCGGCCCCATCTCCGTTTTCTCGTCGAGGGGGTCGCCGACCCTCAAAGCTTTGATCGCCGCCTCGAACAGGTGCATGAAGCGCTCCAGCGCCGAGCGCTCGACGAGGATCCTCGACCGCGCACAGCAGTCCTGGCCGGCGTTCCCGAAGACCGCCAGCGGCGCCATCGCGGCGGCTTTCTCGAGGTCGGCGTCCGCGAACACGATGTTTGCCGATTTGCCCCCGAGCTCGAGCGTGACGCGCTTGATCGACTGCGCGGCGAGCGCTCCGATCCGCTTGCCGACCTCGGTCGATCCGGTGAAAGCGACCTTGGCCACGTCGGGATGCTGCACGAGCCTTTCGCCGACGACCCGGCCGGCCCCCACGACCACGTTCAGCACGCCCTCGGGAAGCCCTGCCTCGTTGGCGATGCGGCCCAGCTCGACCGCGGTCAGAGGCGTCAGTCCGGCCGGCTTCAGGACGATCGTGTTCCCGGCCGCTAGCGCCGGCGCAACCTTCCACGAAGCAATGGGAAGGGGGAAGTTCCACGGCACGATCAGCGCGACCACGCCAAGCGGTTCGCGGAATGTCATGTCCACACCGCCGGCGACGGGGATCGTCTTGCCGACGAGGCGCTCAGGCGCCCCGGCGTAGTAGTTGAAGACGTCGACCACCATGCCAACCTCGCCGCGCGCGTCGCTGATGGGCTTGCCAACGTTACGTGCCTCGAGCTGGGCCAGCTTTTCGGCGTTCTCGTCGACGGCGGCCGCGATGCGGCGCATGAGGTTGGCGCGATCCTTCGGAGCGAGGGCCTTCCACGCGGGGTACGCTTTCTTGGCCCGCGCAACAGCCTGGTCGGCTTCGTCTACTGTCGCTTCGGTGAGCTCAGCCAGGACCTTTTCTGTCGCCGGCTCGATGACTCGCAGGTTGCCCGTCTTCGTGGCCATCGTCCCTTCCCCTTTTACAACCGTTCGGGCAAATGGGCCTGTACGAGGTCCATTGCAATGATACTATCCACGAAGCGCGGCAGTCGGACGTTTGGGGGACGTGATGGCCGAAGCCAGGGATGCCGTAGTCGTCAGTCAATCCACACATGTCTTGCCGCTGGAATTCAACCGGCGGTACCCGGTCGTCGTCCGCGGCGAGGGCGTTTGGGTGGAGGATGCCGCCGGCAAGCGGTACCTCGATGCGATGAGCGGAGGGTCAATGGCCGCCACGCTTGGTCATGGCCGCAAGGACATCGTGGCCGCAGCCCGAGCCCAGGCGGAAAAGCTCTCCTACGTGCACAACGAGCGCCTGACGAATCCGGCCCAGGAACATCTCGCGAAGGAGCTTGCCAAGGTGGCGCCCGATGGTTTCACCCGCGTGCGTTTCGTCACGGGCGGAGCGGAGGCGAACGAGATGGCGCTCCAGCTTGCGCGCCGCTACCACGTGGACCGCGGTGAGCCGAAACGCTGGCAGGTGATCTCGCCCGCCCAGGCCTATCACGGACCGACGATGGCCACGCTCGCTTTGACCGGCCGCCCTGGCCTGAAG
>JBAUTF010000315.1:0-9195 GCA_049582065.1 Candidatus Dormiibacterota bacterium
GCCATCGCGGGCTACAGCACGGTGGCCGCAGCTTCGTCAGCCGCCAGCGCGCCGACCGGCTCGAAGCTCGAGCAGCTTCTCGAGTCAAACGACCCGTCGGTGTCGATGAGCGGCCTCACCGCTCCCGACCCGTACACCGTGGTCGCGCAGCTCGCCGTTCCCGCCGGCTGGTTCCTCTCGGCCATCGCGCTCGAGGCCACCACCGGGATGGTGGTTGACATGAACGCGATCAAGACTGACCCGCAGGGCGAGACCGCCAGCGCAACCTGGTGGACGAACCCGGCCACCATGATCGGCACTGGCGCCTTCAAGATGACGGCTTACACGCCTAAGCAGTCGATCGACTTCGCGGCGGTGCCCAACTGGTGGGGCTCGCCCAAGCCGACCCTGAAGAAGATCCACATCGACATCCTCGGCAACGCCGAGTCGGCGATCCAGGCGTACGAGCAGGGCAGCTATGACATCTACGGCTACGGCGGCTACAGCAACGCCCCGGTCGACGCCATCCTGCGCATCCAGGGCACGGCGAACGAGAAGAGCCAGCTCATCCTCCACCCCAAGGTTCGCACCACCTGGGTCCAGTTCAACCTGGTCTCGGACTCCAGCCGGTCCGGTGGAGGACCGTTCGTCCTTTCGGGCGGACAATCCGCCAAAGACCTCCGGTTGGCATTCGCGCTGGCGGTCGACAAGACGAAGCTCGCGTCCGTCGTCTGCTCCAACATCGTCTGCAGCCCGGCCACAGGCGGCCTGATCACCAAGGGCCTCATCGGCTACGGCGGTGACAACACCGACCCGCTGGCCAAGTTCGACCCGACGACCGCTATGGCCGACCTGAAGGCGGGCGACCCCGACGGCAGCAAGACCAAGAACCTGACCTACACGTACGACACGGGCAACCCGCTGACCGCCGCCGCCGCGCAGTTCCTGCAGGACCAGTGGCAGACCAACCTGGGCGTGCACGTGAATCTGCAGGCAGTGGACCACTCCGCGTTCATCAAGGGCTACCTCTCGGGCAAGTACGCGCTGGCCCGCAACGGCTGGCAGGCGGACTACAACCACCCGCAGGACTGGGTTGACAACCTGTGGGGCAAGATACCCGGCTGCCCTGACGCCAACTGTGGCAGCGGCTACGACACTTCCGCATACGACGCGGCGGTGGCCAAGGCCGACGCCGAGCCACTGACCCAGGCGGTCCCCGAGTACCAGGCGATCATGAAGATGCTCGAAGACGACGCCACGTACATCCCGCTCTTCTACTCGGTCGGCGCCTTCCTCATCAAGCCGTACGTCGTCGGCGCCGGCACCAACAACTTCTTCGACTACTACTGGGACCAGATCCAGATCAACTCGCACTAACCCGGACGTAAAGAAGGGCGCTCGCCGTATGCGGGCGCCCTTCTCTCTTGTTTAGGCGACAATCAACAACGGGACGGCGGAGGCACGAGGATTTGTTCACCCGCGGCACGCTCATCTACATCACTCAGCGGATCGTGCTGATCGGTTTCACCGTGCTGGCGGTCTCCTCGATTGTCTTCCTGGGCATCCACCGCCTCCCTGGCGATGCCCTGTTCAGCGAGAAGCTGCGCGGCCAGGCGTACCAGGTCCTGCTGCATCACTACGGCCTCGACCAGCCGCTTTATTTGCAGTACTGGAATTTCATCGTCGGGGTCGTGACCCGAGGCGACCTGGGCGAGTCGCTGGTCAACCGCGGCACCAAGATCACGCCGCTTGTCCTTCGCGAGACGTTGGTCAGCGCACAGGTCGGGGGATTCGCGCTCATTTTCACGATCGGCCTCGGCTTGATCCTGGGCATGGTCGCGGCAGTGCGGCAGAACACCTGGCTCGACTACGTGCTGACGACCACCTCGGTGATCGGCTACAGCATGCCGAACTTCGTCATCGCCGCGTTCCTGATCCTGGTCTTCGGGATCTGGCTCGGGAACGTGACCGGCGGCACATTCTTCTACCAGCTGGGCGGCTGGAAGGGGGACATCGGCCAGCTCTGGCTTCCGGCCTTCGCCTTGGGATTCCCCTACGCCAGCATCGTCGCGCGTCTCACGCGGGCGAGCATGCTCGAGGTCATCCGCCAGGACTACATCCGGACCGCGCGGGCCAAAGGCCTGACCGAGTCCGTGATCATGATCCGCCATGCGCTTCGCAATGCGCTCATCCCGGTGATCACGATCCTTGGCCCTCTGGTCATCGGGATCATCACCGGTAGCGTGGTGATCGAAAACTTCTTCGGCATCCCGGGTCTCGGGAAGGAGTTCGCCCAGAGCATCCTCAACCGCGACTACGCGATCGTCATCGGCGTGTTCACGATGTATGCGGCCCTGGTCGGCCTGGCCAACCTCCTGGTCGACCTCGCCTACGTCGTGATCGACCCCAGGATTCGGTACTGATGGCCACAGCAGCCGCGATAGTCGCCAGGACGATCGAGCCAGAGCAGTCGAGCCTGTGGTCGGACGCGTGGCGCCGGCTGCGGAGAAACCGGATGGCCCTGGTTGCGTCGGTCTATCTGGCGCTCCTGGTCGCCGTGGCCCTGATCGCCCTGGTCTACACGCCTTACCGGATGTCGGCGATCGGCATCGCGCCGACATATTCGGGGCCCAGCGGAGCGCATTGGTTTGGCGCTGACGAGCTGGGCCGCGACATCCTCAGCCGCCTCATGGTCGGGGCGCAGGTCTCGCTGATCGTCGGTGTCGGCACGCAGCTGCTCGTGCTCGCGGTCGGGGTCCCGATCGGTTTGATGGCCGGATATTTCAGGGGCTGGTTCGACTCCGTCGTGAGCTTTGTGATCAACGTGTTCTACGGGATCCCGGACGTGCTGGTCGCCATGATCATGGTCTTTCTGCTCGGACCGAGCCTGACCAACATCATCATCGCCATCGTCGTCACCCGCTGGATGGACATGGCGCGCCTGGTTCGTGGCCAGGCGTTCAGCCTCAGAGAGCGCGAATTTGTCGAGGCGGGTCGCGCCTCCGGCGCGAGGCCGTTCAAGATGCTCTTCGGCCACATCCTGCCCAACGCGCTCGGGCCGATCATCATCCAGGCCACGCTCGGCATCCCCAGCGCAATCTTGTTCGAGGCGTTCCTGAGCTTCCTCGGAGTGGGGGTCCAGCCCCCTACGCCATCTTGGGGATCGATGGCGAACGAGGGCGTGCAGGCGATCCAGTACGCGCCGCACATGGTCATCTTCCCCTCGGTCGCCCTGTCGCTGACCCTGATGGCGTTCAACTTCCTCGGCGACGGATTGCGCGACGCGCTCGATCCGCGCTCGCGACGATAGATCGTGGCTTCGCCAATCCTGCAGGTGCGCAACCTGCGCACGCAATTCGCCACCGACCAGGGGATCGTGAAGGCGGTCGACGACGTGAGCTTCGACCTCTATCCGGGGGAAAGCCTCGGCATCGTCGGTGAATCGGGCAGCGGCAAATCGGTCACGGCGCTTTCCATCCTGCGGCTGGTCCCGGAGCCCGGCCGCATCGTTTCGGGCGAGGTTCAGTTCCGCGGCAGCGACGTGCTGAAAATGAGCGACGAAGAAGTGCGTGACATCCGCGGGTGCGACATCGCGATGATCTTCCAGGACCCGCAGAGCTCGCTCAACCCGGTGCTCCGCACAGGCTTTCAGATCGATGAGGCGATGCTTGCGCACAAGAAGGGAACCTCGAAGGAAGTCCGCGAGCGGACGATCGAGCTCCTGCGGAAGGTTCGCATCCCGGCGCCCGAACGCCGGGTCAAAGACTTCCCGCATCAGCTGAGCGGAGGGATGCGTCAGCGCGCCATGATCGCGATGGGCCTGGCGAACTCTCCGTCGATCCTGATCGCCGACGAGCCGACGACCGCTCTCGACGTCACGGTGCAGGCGCAGATTCTCGAGCTGCTGGCCGACCTCAACCACGACCTCGGGACCGCGATCATCATGATCACCCACAACATGGGGGTCGTCGCGGGCCTGTGCTCCCGCGTCATCGTGATGTATGCGGGACAGATCGTGGAGCAGGGGCCCGTGGAGCAGATCTTCGATTCACCTCAGCATCCTTACACCTGGTCGCTGATCCGCTCCATCCCGCGAGTCGATGCCCTCCGCCACGAACGCCTGCGCTCGATAGAGGGCATGGCCCCCGACCTGGTGCGCCCGCCGTCGGGCTGCCGCTTCCACCCGCGCTGCCCATTCCGGATCGACAGATGCTTCACCGACCCGCCGCCGCTGCGGGAGGTCAAGCCGGACCAAACGGCCTCGTGTTGGGTGACGATGGACCGCGCACGCAAGGAGATGGGCGCCGACGACCTGGTCGATATCCGGCCCGGGGCGGGCTCGGGCGTTCATCCCGGGGAGCCGCTCTGATGGCCGAGCCGGTCATGCAGCAGGATCCGCGTCCGCTCCCCGCGGGTGCCAAGACGCTCGTTCGGGTGGAGAACGCGGTCAAGCACTTTCCGGCAGGCTTCGGAACCTCCGTCAAAGCGGTGGACGGCGTCAGCTTCGAGATCCACGAAGGGGAGACGCTTGGACTGGTTGGCGAGTCGGGCTGCGGGAAGTCGACTCTCGGACGGCTCGTCGCGCAGTTGATCCCTGTCACGTCGGGCAAGATCTTTTTCGACGACGTCGAGCTGACTCGCCTGCGCGGTGAGAAGCTGCGACAGCACCGCCGTCAGATGCAGATCATCTTCCAGGACCCGTTCGCCTCGCTAGACCCGCGAATGACGGTGGGCGACATCATCGCCGAGCCGCTCGACAACTTCGGAGTGATGCGCGGGCGCAAGCGCAACGAGCGCGTACAGGAGCTGCTCCGGGTGGTCGGCCTCAACCCCAACTTCAACAACCGGTATCCGCATGAGTTTTCCGGAGGCCAGCGGCAGCGCATCGGGATCGCCCGCGCGCTTGCGCTCCAGCCACGCCTCATCGTCTGTGACGAGGCGATCTCGGCGCTGGACGTGTCGATCCAGGCCCAGATCGTCAACCTGCTTGAAGATTTGCAGCGCGAGTTCAGGCTCACCTACCTCTTCATCGCCCACGACCTCTCCGTGGTGCGTCACATCAGCGACCGCGTCATGGTGATGTACCTCGGCAAGATCGTCGAGGTCGCCGACAGCGTCGGGACCTACAGCGATCCCAAGCACCCGTACACGAAGGCCCTGCTCTCCGCGATTCCGGTTCCAGATCCGAAGATCCAGCGTGGCCGGCGGTTGGTCGAGCTGTCGGGCGAGATCCCGTCACCTCTCAATCCGCCGTCGGGCTGCCGCTTCCACACGCGCTGCCCCATCGCGCACCTGCCGACACCGTGCGCGGAGGTCGAGCCGCCGCTCGAGGAGAAGGTCCGTGGCCATCTCGCTGCCTGTCACTTCTCGCAGGACGTGTAATAGCCCTTAGTGCTGCAGGATCCGCGCCTCGGTCCAGTAGTCGTCGTACAGCGCGTTTCCCCCTACGCCCTTGACGTACGCGTGCGAGAGGTACTGCTGCACCCCGTAGACGAGTGGTGCAAAAGCGGTCGTGTTGATGAGCAGGTAACCGGCCGTCATGTAGTTCGCGATTGCCTGTGACAGAGGCGCTGCGTCGGCCTCCGCGACCAGGCTGTCGACGCTCGGGTTCGAGTAGCACGACCCCGACGAGCTCGCTCCCGTGACGAAGAGATAGTCGAACCAATCCTGGGGATGGTCGTAGTCGGCGCTCCAGCTCTGCCGGAACATCGGGTACGCGCATCGTCCGTTGCGCTCGTCGAAGAACGTCTTGCGGTCCATCTCGACGCAGCCGACGGTGACGCCGAGGTTCTTCTTCCACTGGGCTGACAGGTTCTCGCACACGGCTTTGTTGAACGGGTTCGTGTCGTAGGTGTAGGTCAGGCCCTTGACCTTCGACCCGTCAGGGTCCCAGGCCTCGTACTCGACCTTTGCGGCAGCGGCGTCGAACTTGGCGTTGGCGTCGGCGCCGTCTTTCAGATAGCCCTGCAAGCCCTTGCTGACCAGGCCACCGGTCGCCGCGACGCAGTCGGTCTTCTGGTTGCACAGCGCGTCGACCAGCGCGGTTCGATCGATCGCCTCGCTGAAGGCGTGACGGCCAGCTTGTCCCGCGTCGATCCCGGCAAACGGACCGCTCTTCAGGTTGAACCCGACCCAGAACGTGAGGCCGATGGGGACCAGGCTGAGCTGGCCGCTGAGCTTCGGATCGTGCGTGTATGTCGTGGCGGCGGCCGGTGGAAGGCTCTGCCTCCCATATCCGACCAGGCTGAACACGCCCGACTCATACTGGGCGACCTGGGCTGTCGTGTCGGCCACGACCTCGACATGCACTCGCGTGAGCGCGCCCGTCTTGCCCCCGTACCAACCGGTGACAGGCGCGAAGTCCATCGACTGGCCCGGCGTGCGAGCGGTCATCTTGAAAGGCCCGCTGCCGATCAGCGTCTCAGGCTTGGTGAACCACGAATTCTCGCCCGCCGACGCGATGACCTTCTGGTCGACGACCCAGAACGGCCACAACGCGACCTCGGAAAAGAAGTAGCCGGCGGGCTTGGCCAGGGTCACGACCAGGGTGTAGTCGTCGAGCTTGGCCAGCCCGCTCATCTGAGTGGCGGTGCCATTCGCCACGCTCGGGTAGCCCGCCACGACGTTGAAAAGGCCCGCGTAGTCGCCCTGCATGGCCGCCGCGCGGTTCCAGCTGTAGATGATGTCGACGGCCGTGATCGGGTCGCCATTGGAAAATTGCGCGTTTTGCCGGAGGTGGAAGGTGTAGGTGAGGCCGTCGGCGGAGATGGTGGGCTGGCCGGCCGCGAGGTCCGGCACCTCGCGCAGCTGGTCATCGAACCGGTACAGGCCGGAGAAGACATTGCGCAGGATGTCGACATCGGCCGGGTTGGAGATCAGCGCCGGGTCCAGGTCGGCTGCGTCCTGCGCAATGGGAAAGCTCAGCGTCTGGTCTTTGGCGAGGACCTCGGGAGGGGTTGTGTTGCCCTGCGTGCATGCGCCGACGAAGATTGCGATCAGCGCCGCCGCGCTGGTGAGCCTTTTCAACTCGAGACGGTGAGAACGACCTTGCCCGTGCTTTTGCCCTCGGCGACCATGGCCATGGCGCGCGGGGCTTGCTTGAGGGGAAGCCTGGTCGATATGTGGGGTTTGATCTTGCCCTGCTGATATAGGCCGAGCAACGCTTGCTCGGCCACAGGAATGAGCTGCGGCGCCCGCTTCATGTATAGGCCCCAGTGGAGGCCTACCACCGAGTAGTTCTTGATCAGGACGTGGTTGGCGGCCGCCTGCGGGATGCGGCCGGATGTGAAGCCGACGAGGACGATGCGGCCTTCGAAGGCGATGCATTTCGTGGATCGGTCGTATACGTCACCGCCCACCGGGTCGTACACGACATCGGCGCCGCGCCCGGCGGTGGCTCGTTTCACCTCTTCCACGAAATCCTGGGTCTTGTAGTTGAATGCGAGGTCGGCGCCGAGCTTCTTGCAAAGCTCGACCTTCTGGTCGGAGCCCGCGGTCGCGATGACGGTGGCGCCGGCCGCCTTGCCGAGCTGGATCGCGGCGCTGCCGACCCCGCCTGCGCCCGCGTGCACGAGCAGAGTCTCACCCGGTTGAAGCCTCGCCCGGCGGTGCAGCCCAAACCAGCCGGTCTGGAAGATGAGCGTGAACCCGGCCGCCTCGTCGAAGGGCATGGTTTCGGGCATCTTCATCACCGAGGTCGCGGGGGCATCGGCGATCTCGGCATATCCGCCATGGGTCAGGCCCGCGTGGTCGAGCAAGGCCATGACACGGTCTCCCGGCTGGAACCCGGATTCCGGCGGCGCGTTTGTCACCAGGCCGCTCACCTCGATGCCGGGCACGAAGGGCAGATCCGGCTGGGACTGGTACAGGCCGGCGACCATCAGGGCGTCCGGGAAGTTGATGGATGCAGCCTGCACCTTGATGCGGACCAGGCCGTCAGCTGGCTCGCCGGGGTCGACATCTTCGAAGCGCAGACACTCCGGGCCACCGAGCTCGCGGACCACCCAGGCCTTCACTGGGGCAAGGCTACAGCAGGCGCCGGGCGCGGTCCCCGGGCGCCTGCTGAACAGGGGGCGCCCAGTGAGTGTCCCCCTGGTTGGACTCGTGGCCTTCAGGAGGTCGCAGAGCGCCCGCGGACGAGACCGATCAGCCAGATCACGACCAGCACGATGATGGCCAGCCAGATCAGATTGACCAGGGCACCGGTGGCGTGGAACAGCAGCCAGAGCACGAAAAGAATGGCCGCGATCACCAGCAACAGGTGGATCATTTCAGCACCTCCTTCGAAATCGGCCCCGGCGAGGGGCCATCCCCAAAGTAGGTCAGGCCAGCACGGACGTAAGGTGTCTTTGGTCCTCATGCCTGAGGGCTTTGTGCTCGCCTCAATCGGGACCATGAGCACTAGGCTTTGGTCGCCTGCCCGGCGAGCAATTCCTCGATGCATTCCGGCTGGGTGAGAGGGGGAAGGCCGGCAAGCCGTTCCGTGACGATCCGGAACCTTCTTTCCGAGCGATGACTCAGGTTTGGCTCGCACGACGCTTGACCCCGACGGTCAGCTGGAGTCCCGAAAAGCCATTTTCGTTTGTGCCCGCGTAGCTCAGCCTGGTTAGAGCAGCGGTCTCTTCCCGCTCAGTCGCTTCGCTTGACCAACTCCGTCAAAGGCTTGCGGCGGCCGCCACGGAGGGAGCCCTCGGCCGGGTAACCGAGCGAAATGGTGGTCCGGACGGTTCGGTCAGCGGGCACGCCCAGCAATGTCTTTGCGGCCTCACGACCCTCGTCTCGAAGCCAGCCGATGCTCGAACCGATGCCGTGTGCATGAGCAGCCAGCATGATCCGTTCGGCTATACGGCCTTCATCAAAGGCGTTGAGCTCATCACGATCCATCCAGGTCACGATCACAGCCCCGGCCGCCGCCCCGGCGAGGTGCTTCGCGTATCCCTTCAATTCGGACAGCCGCCGCAGGGTTGTTCGGTCCTCAATCCATAGCACCTGGAACTCCTGCCGGTTGCTGGCGTTGCCCGACCAGCGAATTACATCCAGGATGTCTCGGACCGCGTCGGGTGTCAGCGACTTGTCCGTGAACTGGCGGACGGCTCTAAGGCTTCGCAGAAGGGTTACGAATTCGCGGGCGTCTGAGCTTGCCACTGGTTCGATCGTAAGCGGTTCGGCTGGCTCAGTGACGACCTCCCGAGCTCGAACGACCGCACCTGCGCGACG
>JBAUTF010000316.1:0-8278 GCA_049582065.1 Candidatus Dormiibacterota bacterium
CCAGTCCATGCTGAGCTCTCGGCGCGAGAGGCGCGAGCGGGCACAGCGTGGGAGCGTGTTGAGCGCCCTGCTGATCATCGTCGCCTTCCTTTCGATTCTTGGCGGCGCCATGATGAGTGAGATATCGGGCCAGTTCTTGCTGGGCAGCACGCTCTCGGGACGCATCATGACCGAGGCCACGATGAACTCGAGCGTGGAGTACGGACTCGGCCAGCTCAAGACCAGGACTGTACCCAGCCGCTGCTCCACGGACACAGGCTTGCGGTTCCCGGTGAACTTGAACGGTCAGTTCGCGGGCGCCGCGTCGAACTGTCAAGCGATCGTCCCCGACCAGGTCGCGAGGCTGGTAAACGGGACTTTCTCGGCCGACGGTACTCACGTGGCTATCGGTGGCAACGACAGCTATCTGATCGGGGATTCCGGAGGACGCGTTTTCAACTTTGGCTTCGGCCAGACCGCGCCGCTCTGGTCGGTGTCGGTGGGGGCGGGCGTGACCGGCCCACCGAGCGAGCAGGTGGATTCGGCCCGCACGTCCCATCTCATGACCCTGGTTCCGAACGGCAGTTCCGTCGCGCTGATTGACACTCGATCCGGAGGCGGAACGCTGCGGTGCTCGATGTCTGCCACGGGAACAGTCAGCGCACGTCCCGGCTTCGAAAACCCGCCCGCGGGAACAGCGGCGCTCTTCCCCGAGTACGGTTACTTTGGGGACGCGTCGGGCAGGCTTTACGTGTACGACGCCCAGACCGACGGGAGCTGCAGCCAGCAAGCCACCGTCTCAGGTATCGGCGGCCCGGTGGTCGGCGGCCCGCTGGTGCTCTCGGGGACGGTTACGACGCAGCGTGGCGGTGACGGGCGGGACCAATGGACCACCACCGCGACCACCCAGGTGTTCGCTCTGGTGAACACAGGAGGGTCCAGCCGCCTCGTTCAATACAGCTACCAGGAAGAAACCCAGGGCCCAGGAGACGGGCAACCGATCCTCGTTCCCGTTAACAGCCTGGCGCTGCCGTTCGCCAACGCGGCCGGATTCGCCCTCAACACCACCACTCCTGTTGACGGCCAGTCGATCGAGCTCGCGATCACGTTCGTTGGCGGCGAGGTCGCGCTGGCATCGATAAACGCCGATAAGGGTGGGTCTGGCTGGACCTACACGATGACGAACGGGCCGAAGGTGGCTCTAGGAGGCAGCTTCACACGCGCGCCGGATTGGTGCCATTGCCCTGGCGGGGACAAGATAGGGGCCGGCAACCAGAACGGGACGCTGTTCATCCTCGACACCAGCCTGAACCTGCTCCTCCGGTATCCCGGCGCTTCTCCGATCAACACGACACCTGCGGCCGACAGCAACGGCGACTGGTATTTCGGGGCCAACGACGGATTTGTATACGACGTCGAGCCTCCGTCGACCGGGATTTTGATGTTCATGGCCGCGCGCTTCGGACCTGGTGGTCAGGTGCGTAGCTCGCCCGTCGTCGGGAGCTCGAGCGGATGTTCCGGAGTCGTCTGTCTGTACTTCGGGGCGGGAGGGAACGGGGACTATTTCGCTCAGATCGGAAAGATTCGCGTAATGGATGTGACCGCCTGCCTTGCCCCTAGCTCAAGCTCGACATCCTGTACGGGCAACCAGCGCCTGTGGACGCGCGCTGAGGTGGGCGATCCTAAGTATGTCGGGGCCAGTGGCGTCCACGTGGTCGGCTGGTCCTACTACAACGTCCCATAGTTCCGAATGATCACTCCCCGCCTGGCCATCGACCTTTCAGGGCCCATGATCCGCATTCTCGTCGGGACGCCCGGGGGTCCCATGCGTTGTGCCGAAGCGCCGGCCCCCGTCGGTGCGCTGCGAGGTGGGGCTGTTGAAGACAGCGGTGCTGTGGCGAAGGTCCTCAGGCAGCTGGTTGCCCGTGCCGAGGTCAGAGAGACAAGGGCCATGATCGCGGCCAACGACTCGCTGGCGAGCTTCCGCGTTTTGAGTATTGCCAAAGATCTCTCTGAGACAAAGATCGAGTCGTTGGTCGAGGCGCAGCTTCCCGCTGATGGAGGTCGAATGGGCCGTAAGCGGATCGAGGTCGCAACCAACGGCGACGAGCGGACCATATATGCGCTCGCCTTCGACCGTCCGAAGGTACAGAGTCTGGCGGCCACCGTCCGCCTGGCTGGTCTGGAACCGACCGCAATAGAGCTCAAATCGCTCTGTGTGGCGAGGAGTGTCAACGAGCCGGCTTGCCTGGTGCTCGACCTCGGCTCCGATCCAGCCGAGATTCTGCTCATCGACGGCAACCTGCCTCGGATCTGGCACAGCTTCAAGGTCGACCTGGAATCACCCGACAACGTCATCGAGAAATCCGTCTCGGCGCTTCGCTCGGTGCTCAGTTTCTTCAAAAGACAGCAGGGCGGTGGCGACTTCAGCGCCGATGCCCCGATCTTCATCAACCCTGAGCAATCTCTGTCCTCCAGCGGTGTGGCAGCGCTCGAAAACCAGATCGGCCACTCTGTCCTGGCTCTCCCAGCGCCGCACCGGGTCGACCCTGAGATCCGTCATGCGAGCTTCCTCGCCTGCATTGGCCTGATCATGAGGCGGCGATGAAGATCAAACGCGCCGGGCAGTCCAGCGAGACGGAAAGGCGCCGAAATCTCGCCGAGGTCAACCTCCTCGTCGAGCGCTCCGAAAAGGCCCCTCCTTCCAGGAAGGGCTGCATCCTTCCTTTCATCGGTGTCGGCGTAATGCTGCTGGCGGCGCTGGCCACTGCAGCAGGGCTCGCCCTGTGACACCTCGGACCAGGGCCCACCCGGGGACGGACAACCGCCCAGACACTGGGCCAAACCCTCTATTTAGCTTTCAGGCGCCCCTGCATAGAGTGAGACCACTTAGTTGAAAGGAACTCCGGCCGAGCATCGCACGCCGGACTGGACCAAGGCTTAAGGAGTGGAGCGTATGCACGGTCTGTATGGGTACTTCAGCAAGAACCTGCGAGGGCGCAAGGGCCAGTCAGGGTTCACGCTGATCGAACTCCTGGTCGTGGTCACGATCCTGGGCGTCCTGGCGGCAATCGTCACACTCAGCCTGGTGGGCATAACCACCAATGCCGAGAAGCAGGCCTGCGAACAGGAATACAAGACAGTGCAGGCGGCGCTTGACTCCTATATGGCCTACTACGATCTGAGCTCGGTGACCGGAAACTCCACCGAGGACATGACGGTTGCGCCAGATGGCAACCCACTACATCCGCTGTACAACGCGGCCGGAACTCCTACATTCATCCGCAACTCGCCGACCGTCTACAAATACACGTGGGACAATTTCGGTCGCATCAAGAACCCCATCCTGCCAGCGACCGGCGGGCCGGCCGTGCCGACAGGGTGCGTAGCTTCAGGGTAGGTAGCTCACACGTGAGGGGGGTTGTAGGGCGCCGCCACGCGGCGCCCTACCTCTTTTCTGGAGGAGAGCGTTCAGTTGCCGGCGATTGAGGCTTATCTGGTCCTGGTGGCGCTGCTGGTGGGCAGCTTCATCAACCTCGCGGCGGATCGAGTCCCGAGAGGCGAATCAGTGGTGCGGCCCCGCTCCCACTGCCGCGCCTGTGGTCGCGTGCTCAACGCGCTCGACCTCCTTCCCGTCGCGGGCTACTTGATTCGCGGTGGGCGGTGCGCCACGTGCCGAACGCCCATTGGAGTCTCGTCGCCCCTGGTCGAGGCAGCGGTCGGGGCGTGCATGGCGCTGTCGCTCATAGGGCTTGGATTGTGGCCGGGTGCGGCGGTGGGCTTCCTGCTCGTGGTCCTGTTTGGGGTGGCGCTGGTGGCCTTCGGCTGCGTCCGGCGCCAGCCCGTCCCTGACGCTAGGTGACCTTGATCTCGTCGGGGTAGAGCGAGTGGGCTCGGGCGTCGCGTTCGCCCACGAGGCCGGCCCTGAGGAGCTGGTTGAGAGACCGTTCCAGGGTCTGAGAACCCTCTCGAATGCCTGTCTGAAGCAGGCTGCGCAGCTGGTCGGTCTTGCCTTCCTTGATCATCGAACGGACGGCCACGTTGGCCATGAGAACTTCGAATGCGGCGACGCGGCCCCCTCCCACGGCAGGCAAGAGCTGTTGATAGATCACGCCCGCCAGGCATGCCGCGAGCTGGACGCGGATCTGCTGCTGCTGTGCTCCGATGAACGAATCGACGATCCGGTCGATGGCCTGAGGCGCGTCGTTCGTATGCAGAGTGGCCAGCACCAGGTGGCCGGTCTCCGCCACGGTCAGTGCCGCCGAGATGGTCTCAAGGTCCCGCATCTCGCCGATCAGCACGACGTCCGGGTCTTCTCTGAAGACCGCCCGTAAACCATCGGCGAAGGTTGGCGTATCGACCCCGACCTGCCGCTGGTCCACGATTGCGGACCGGTGCTTGTGGACATATTCGATCGGATCTTCGATCGTGATGATGTGGTAGGCGCGGGTCCGGTTGAGATGGTCGATCATCGCTGCCTGGGTGGTGGACTTGCCGGAGCCGGTAGGGCCGGTGACCAGGATCAGGCCCTGCCGCCTTGCCAGCAGCTTGTGCACCGCTTCGGGCAGGCCGAGCTGCTCGAACGTTGGAATCGCCAGGGGGAGTAGGCGGAACGCAACCGCCAGGGACCCGCGCTGGAAATAGGCGTTGCCCCGGATACGAGCATGTTCGCGCCAGGTGAAGGCGAAGTCGACGTGGCGCTGCAGCGTGAGCTCAGACCACTGGTGGCTGTTGAGCACTTCTCGAACGATCTTCTCGGTCTCAGTGGGCGAGAGAGGGGGCGCCTCTGGATCCAGCGGTTCCAGCTTGCCGTCCTTACGCATCCGGGCCGGGCTGCCACCGCTGATCACGATGTCTGAGCCGCCGGCCTCGAGCAACCGATTGAGCGCGTGGTCGATCGTCATCAGTTGCTGCATATGCACCTTCATTTGACCGCATGCAAACGGGGGCAGGTATCGGCCGCCTCGGTACGCAGGCCCGACTGTCCTGGATCGGTTTGGGCGGATGTCCCGACTCGGTGGCGCTGCTAGATCAGCGCCGGTTTGTCCCAGGGCAAGCGGGACCACCGCCTCATGCGCCCACCTTCATGCGCTCATACGATTGGTCAATTGGAATCCTCAATCCGTAAGCCCCGGTATGTGCGCTGGAATCGTCACGGCACGCGGACGCCTTGATGGCGAAGTACGTCGAGGTCCTGTTTCGGTTCAGGCTCCGGTTGATGGTCATCCTTCTGATCGCAATCGTTGTCGGGGCGTACCTGTTCGTCTCGTTTGCCACCTATGAAGCCACGGCGACCATGACGGTGGAAAGCCCATCGTCGTTCGGCGCCACGTTCGTGCCCATCGGCTGGAGCTCCAGCCTGACCCCGGCTCAGAACTTCAGCGACAGCATCAGCCAGGTGGTTAAAGCGCCGGCCTTCTCTCAGAGCCTGTCGGAGGCTCTGTCAGGTTCGGGTGTGATATCGAGCACTGCCGAACTTCAACAGGTCGTGGGCTCGGTCGGAACCAACCTGAAGATCAGCACCTCCGGATCGCATGACGTCACCCTGACCTACACCTGCCATCGCTCTGACCTGTGTGCCCAGGTGCTGAGCCAGGCGATCGTCGTTTTCCGCGAGCAGCTGCTGCAATCGCAGCAGGCACAGGCAGATGCCACAACTGCCTTCTGGAAAGGCGAGCTGGGTGATGCCCAGGTCAGCCTTGCATCGGCAGAAGCCGCGCTTCAAAGCTATGCCACCGCCAACCCGAACGCATCCACCGACGCAAGCTCCGGCGACCCGCAGGTGGTTCAGCTGCTCGACGGCGTTCGGCAGTGGAAGGCTAAGGTTGTCGAAGCCCAGGACAACGTCAGTCTGGCCCAGTACCTCAGCACTTCTTCCGCGCGTTTCAGCCAACTCGGAACGACGGTTGTGGACACGCCGCGGTTGGCCAGCTCTCGAACCTTCGGGGACGGCTCGAGCGTTCGATTGGCGGCTCTCGCGTTTCTGGCCGGTCTGCTGACTGCTGGCGTGTACGCCGGCTTCCTCGGCTGGATCGACAAGACAGTCGGAGACCCTTCGCTCCTGGAACGACGTCTGGGTGTCCCCGTCGTGGCAACGATTCCGAAGCTGGTCACCTCTCGTGGCTAGGAGCGTGAAGGCCAGGGTCGGCGTTCCCGTTGCCAACGGCAACGCGGTGCCCGATCAGGCTGATGAGCATGTGGCGAACGGAGCCGAGCCTGTCGCGAACGGAGCCGAGCCTATGGCGAATGGAGCCGAGCCTGTGGCGAATGGAGCCGAGCCTGTGGCGGATGGAGCCGAGCCTGTGGCGGATGGTGCCGAGCCTGTGGCGAAGCCCAGTGGACCCGCCGCAAGCCGGATCAACGCCGGTAGGGACGGGGGAGCGACCAAAGGCGAGGAAGGCCCGCAGGGCGCGAGCGAGTTCCTGGACTCGATCAATGAGGCACTGAGTCCGCGGCAGACACTTCCGGGCTTTGCGGACCCTCGCGTCGAGCATGTCAACTCGATCGAGCTGCCGCCCTGGTTCATCGACCGGTGCCGGCAGGCATACCTGTCCGTGCGTTTCGATTCATCGTCTGAGTGCCGGGTCCTCGGTGTGACGAGTGGTTCCTATGGCGAGGGCAAGACCTCGGTGGCGATCGGAACTGCTACGGCAATGGCCGTGGACACCAAGAAACCCACACTTCTCATCGAGTGCGATTTCGCCGAGCCTTCGTTCTACAAGTTCTTCGGCATCGACCAGGGGAGAGGTCTCGGCGAGTGGTTGGACAGCGGTGCACGTTTGCGTATTGTCAGAGGGGCGGCGCTGGTTCCCAACGTGTTCGTGATCCCGTCAGGTGCTCGACAGGATGAGCCGGCGCGATTCCTGTATGAGCTGGTCGACAGGGAAGTCATGGTCGGGCTGCGAAGTTGCTTCAGCAACGTTGTGATCGACCTTCCGCCAACACTGAACATTTCCTACGGCTCGTTGGCTTACGGGCTGGCGGATCAACTGCTGATCGTGGCGCGCAGCGGGGTGACATTCTCGCGAGACCTGGAACGGTTGGTCAACCTAATCGGAAAGGATCGCGTGAGCGGGATCGTGTTGAACGGAACTGACTACCGAACCCCCAGGTGGCTGCGGCAGCTGCTCTAAGCAGGTTCCATGTTGGTCAAGCCAGGTGGTCAGCGCAATCGTCTAATCGAGTCATCGGTCGGCAACACCGAGCCTGAGGAATCCGATGGTAGGCAGGTGCGGCCATACGTGCTTCAGCCGCCGTGGCGGCTCCTGACCAGCCTCGAGGCTGTTCAGGTCGACGTACCACAGTCGTCTACGCGTCAGCGACGCCTTCACCGCCAGATGCGAACTCTTCCCGCCGGCACGACGGTCGTCCTATGTTCCAGCGGCCTGGCTTCGCGCCGGCGATGCCGTCGCTTTGCACGAGATGGCGGAATCGAAGTGCTGCGGGAATACATCGCCATCCCAACTGCCCACATGCCGACCTGCTATGTCGAGGACACTCCGCCGGCGCTTCGCTATTTCTTCTCCCAGCTTCTGGCGCTCCCCAAAGGGGGCGCTCTTCTATCCGCCGTGTTCGGGGTGGCGAAGAGAGCTTCTCGGGTCATTCCGTACTCGTGGTTGGGCGCCCTCGCGCCGGTTCGAATCATCGTGGGCCGGGTGGCGGCGAGACCCGGCGAGGGATTCGAGACGCGATGTGAGGCGACTCTGCTCGACGCCACAGGGATGCACTCCGTGGTTCTGGCGCTTTCCAAGGATCCGAACGCGAAGCTCACCGTCCTGCTGATCCCTCACGGGGATTCACACCCGGCGCTCGCGGTCAAGGTTCCCGCGACTGCAGCAGCCGAGGCGAGCATCGCCGCCGAACGACGCGTGCTCACCGAGCTCCGTACAAGTCTGTCTGAAGAAGTGCTGCACACGATTCCTGCCGTGTCGGACCTTCCGGAGTCTCAAGGTCGCAAAGCCCTGGTGACGACTGCATTGCCCGGGGTGCCGATGACCACCCGGTATCACGCGTGGCGCCACCTCGCGTCACCTGCTGCGGTACGCGCCGATTTCGCGACCGTTGAGGGGTGGCTCGTGCAGTTTCAAGGTGCCGCCGGCGGGGAGGCGACTCCCATCGACATGGACGGCGGAACGGCTGGTGTGCTGGCCCGGCGATTCGCACGGGATGCGCAGCTGGGGGAAGCGCTCCGAAGTCTCGGCGCCGTCTATTCGAGGCTTCGACTCAGCCTGACCCCAAAGACCGCGGTACACGGTGACTTCTGGTTCGGCAACGTTCTTTTGAGCGGCGATGAGGTCAC
>JBAUTF010000317.1:0-11300 GCA_049582065.1 Candidatus Dormiibacterota bacterium
GCTGGGCATCCGGCCCGAAGAGGTCGATGCCGTCGTGACGACCCACCTGCACTGGGACCATGCGGGCGGGTTGACGCGACGTGACGCCCACGGCGGCCTGGAGCTGACCTTCAAGCGCGCGCGGCACTTCATCCAGCGAAGTGAATGGGATTTCGCGCTGCACCCCGATATACGCAGCAGCGCCGGCTACGTTACGGACGACTTCACGCCCCTGGCCGACGGAAACAAGCTTGTCGAGCTGCTGGACGGCGACGCGGAGGTCCTGCCGGGTGTTCACCTCAGGCATGTGGGCGGCCACACGCCGGGCAGCCAGATGCTGGTGCTTCGCTCGGGCGAGCTGGCGTGCGCTGTCACCGGCGACCTCGTATGCCAGACCCCGCACCTGAAGGTCCCGTGGAACATGTCCGCGGACATCGAGCCGCTGCGCGTTTTCGAGCAGAAGGCCCGCCTGTTCGACGAGGCGGAGAAGCATCGATGGCTGCTGGTCTTGAGCCACGAGACCGACCAGCCTGCCGGGTATCTCGAAGAGGGCGGGCGCTGGCAGCCCGAGCCGCGGCTGGCTTGAAGCTGACCACCGCCGACGGGCGCAAGCTGACCTACCGCAAGCTGGGTCATGGGCTCGTCCTCATCTGCCACCCGGGCGGCCCCGGCTATTCATCGACGTATTTCGGCGACCTGGCCGGGCTCTGGGAGAGGTACACGCTCGTCATGGTCAACCCGCGCGGCACCGGCGCCTCAGACCGTCCCTCCGACTCAAAGGCGTACCGGATCGAGGACTACGTCGCGGACGTCGAGGAGCTGCGCCGCCATCTCGGCCTCGACCGCGTCTTGCTGCTCGGTCACTCGCACGGCGGCGTCGTCGCCCAGGCGTACGCGGCCGAGCATCCAGGCCACGTCCGGCGGCTCGTCCTCGCCTCGACGCTGGCGAGATTCGGACCGGAGAGCGAGGCGGCCATGCGCGAGGGCATGGACAAGAGGTCCAACCAGCCGTGGTACGCCGCCGCGGTTGCGGCCCTGGAAGCCGAGCAGGCAGGTGAGTTCGAAGCCGCCCAGCTGAACGATCTCCTGTTCAAAGAGCTGCCCCTGTACTTCGCGCATTACGGCGCGGTCGAAGCGGGCTACCTCGACACGTTGAGAACGGAGCAGGTCAACCCCGATGCGCTGCGGCTCTTCAACCGCGAGATCTTCGAGACGTTCGACCTGCGTGACCGGCTGCCGAACATCACCGCGCCCACCCTCGTGATCACGGGTGACGAGGACTTCATCTGCGGGCCGCTGTGCGCGTCGGAGATCTGCGCCGGCATCCCCGGCGCGCGCCAGGTCGTGGTCGGCGACTCAGGCCACTACCTCTTCGTCGAACAGCCGCAGGCCTTCCACGACGAGGTCGCCGGCTTCCTTTCGAGCCCTTAACAGGCTGGGCTGAATCCGGGTTCAGCGTCCTCTAGCGTCAGCGCGTGTTCGCCGCAGTCGACTCATGCCTTTTGGTCGGGCTCGAAGCCAGGCGCGTCGAGGTCCAGGCGGACATCGCCAACGGGGAGGTGAAGTTCTCCCTGGTCGGGCTGGCCGCCACCTCCGTCAAAGAGGCCCGGGAGAGGGTCCGCTCGGCGATCAAGAACAGCGGCCTCGAGTTTCCCACGCGCCGTCTGACGGTGAACCTCGCGCCTGCCGAGCTGCGTAAGGAAGGCACCGCGCTCGATCTTCCGATCGCGGTTGCCATAGCCCTGGCGAGGGCGGACAAGCCGCCGCCGGAGCGTTCGGTTTTCCTCGGCGAGCTGGCGCTCGACGGCGCGGTCAGGCATGTCGACGGGGTACTGGTCGCGGCTAGGGGCGCGCACAGGCTGGGATATGTCCGGATGTTTGTGCCGTCGGTCGACGCCGCCGAGGCGGCTCTGGTCGACGGCATCGAGGTCATCCCGTGCACGTCGCTCGCAGGCGTGGTCGGCCACCTGGTCGGAGGCGACTCGATCGCGCCTGAGCCTCGCGGGACTGACCACGAGCCTCCCGCGTGCGAACCTCCCGAACAGGACCTGGCCGAGGTCCACGGCCAGGAAGAGGCCAAGCGCACGCTCGAGTTGTCCGCCGCCGGCGGCCACCACCTGCTGCTCAGCGGGCCACCGGGGGCGGGCAAGACGATGCTGGCCCGCTGCCTGCCGGGAATCCTGCCGCCTCTCGACCTGGGTGAGGCGATCGAGGTCGCGCAGGTGCGAAGCCTGCTGGGCGAGCTGCCGCGTGACCGGCCTCTCCACCGGGCACGCCCATTTCGGGCGCCCCACCACGGGGTGTCGGCGGCGGGGCTCATCGGCGGCGGCAGCGGCGTCGCCGCGCCCGGAGAGATCAGCCGAGCTCATCACGGAGTCCTGTTCCTGGATGAGCTCGCCGAGTTCCAGGTCCCCGTCCTGCAAGCGTTGCGCCAGCCCCTGGAGACCGGGCGGGTGGTGATCACCCGCTCGGCCGGGTCGGTCGTGTACCCGGCGCGCTTCACCCTGGTTGCCGCGACGAACCCCTGCCCATGCGGCTGGGCCGGCGACAGCGTGCATGGCTGCCGCTGCACGCCAGCGTCGGTCCACTCCTACCGCAGAAGGCTGTCGGGGCCGTTGCTCGACCGCATCGATTTGCAGGTCGAGGTGAGAAGGGTCAGGATCGAGACGCTCGCATCGGAGCCGCGCGGGGAATCGTCCAACGTGGTCCGACAGCGCGTGATCGCCGCCCGGCAGCGGCAGTTCGAGCGCCAGGGTTGCCTCAACGCCCAGCTCAGGCCGGTGCGCCTCCGCCAGCTCGCCGGGCTGTCCACCGCGTCGCGGCTCACCCTCGAACGTTGGGCGGAACAGCGCGGCCTGACGGCGCGCGGATTTCACCGAGCCTGGCGGGTCGCGCGCACGTCGGCCGACCTCGACGGCTCGGAGCAGATCGATGTGGCGCACGTGCTCGAAGCCCTCGGATACCGGTTGCAAGACGTTGCCGCCTGAGACCTCTGAGGCCACCGGTCCGCTGCGTACAAGGGGACGCTGGCCGCCACCTGACGGGCCGCGCGTGGCGATCGTCGGCTCGAGGCGCCCCTCACCTTACGGGGAGGCCGTCGCGGAGCAGCTTGGCATCGACCTGGCCCGGGCCGGCGTGGTCGTGGTCAGCGGCCTGGCCCTCGGCGTCGATTCGGCCGCCCACCGGGGAGCCCTCCAGGGCGGTGGAACGACCATCGCCGTGATGGGCACCGGCGTGGACCTCGTCTACCCGGCAGCCAACAGCCGGCTCGCTGAGGAGATCCTCGGCGCGGGAGGAGCGCTTGTCAGCCAGTTCCCCGACGGCACCGAGCCGCGGCGGCACAACTTCCCCGCGCGCAATGTGACCATGGCGGCGCTCTCCGACGGAGTGGTGGTCGTCGAGGCGGCGCATGGGTCGGGCGCGCTCATCACGGCCGAGGCCGCGCTTGATCTACATAAAGAGGTGATGGCGGTCCCGGGCAGCGTCTTCTCTCCGCTCTCCATCGGCACGCACGGACTGATACGTGACGGGGCGGCGCTGGTGCAAAACGCGCGCGACGTCCTGGCCGCGCTCGGCTTTGGCGGCGAGGTGCTCGACGACCCTCTGGCCACGCCTGGCCGCCTAGGTTTCGCCCTTCCAAATGAGCGCGACGGGATCCTTGCTCACCTCTCCGACGTCCTCGCGCTGAGCGCGGCCGAAATCGCCCGCAAGCTGCAAATTCCGGTCGCAGAGGCGCTCGGCCGGCTCACCGCCCTCGAGCTCGACGGCGCTGTGCGCCGTCACCAGGACGGGTACCTAAGGGCATTGCGCCGCGGGAAACAACGAGCGTAGGATGCCCGCCTCAGCAGGGGCGGTTGGGATTAAACCGACCCGGGTGGGAATAAAGAGGAGCTGTGTCAGAAGGGCTGATCATCGTCGAGTCGCCGGCCAAGGCAAGGACCTTGAAGCGGTTTCTGGGTGACCGTTTCGACGTCCGCGCCTCCATGGGCCACGTCCGCGACCTGCCTGGAAACGAGATGGCCGTGGACGTGGACGCCGGGTTCAAGCCTCACTACGAGGTGGTCGAGAGCCGCCGCAAGACGATCACCGAGCTGAAGGCCGCCGCCAAGGGAGAACAGGAGGTGATCCTCGCCTCCGACCCCGACCGCGAAGGCGAGGCCATTGCCTGGCACCTTGCCGAGGTGCTCCACCTCCGGGACCCCAAGCGGATCGAGTTCCACGAGATCACCGCGGACGCCGTGAGGCGCGCGTTGGAGTCCCCGCGCGACATCGACATGAGGCTGGTCAACGCACAGCAAGCCCGCCGCGTCGTCGACCGCCTGGTGGGCTATCGGTTGAGCCCCTTCTTGTGGAGCAAGGTCCAGAAGGGAATCGGGGCCGGCCGGGTGTCCTCGGTCGCGCTCCGGCTGGTGTGCGACCGGGAAGACGAGATCCGCAAGTTCGTCGCGGTCGAGACTTGGACGATAGACGCCGAACTGTCCAAGAAGGGCGAGGAGCAGCGCTTCTTGGCCCGGCTCAACCGCCCGGTGGCCGCGCCGTCGGCAGGCGAGGACGTCAAGTTCGAGGTCCGGACCGAGGCCGAGGCGCAGGACATCGTGCGCCGGCTCGAGGGCGCCGACTACAGGGTGGTTGGGGTCGAGAAAAAGCGCCGCACCAAGAGCTCAAACCCTCCGTACATCACCTCGACCCTGCAGCAGGACGCGTCCAGCCGGTTGCGGATGCGGCCGCGCCAGGCGATGCGGATCGCCCAGCAGCTGTATGAAGGAATCGAGCTCGGCGCCGAAGGGTCGACCGGTCTGATCACCTACATGCGAACCGACTCGTCTCGCATCTCCGCCGAGGCGGAGACGAAGGTCAACGGTTGGATCAAGGCCCAGCATGGGGAGAAGTACCTCGGCACCTCCCGCACCGCCAAGTCGACGCCGGGCGCCCAGGATGCGCACGAAGCGATCCGGCCCACGGACGTCAACCGAACGCCGGATTCGATCAAGCAATACCTCAGCGCCGACCAGCTCAAGCTTTACGAGCTGATCTGGCGCCGTTTCGTCTCCAGTCGCATGGCGCCCGCCGTCTACGACCAGACGCAGGCCGAGATCGAAGGCGGCGATTACGTGTTCCGGGCCAACGGCTCCGTCCTGGCGTTCGACGGCTTCTACAAGGTGTGGCCACGCGAGGAGAACGGCGAGAACGAGCTTCCCGAACTAAGCGGCGGGGAGGTCCTCGACTACCACGGTCTCAAGCCCGAGCAGCATTTCAGCCAGCCGCCGCCGAGGTATTCGGAAGCGACGTTGATCAGGGAGCTCGAGCAGCGCGGCATCGGGCGACCGTCGACGTACGCGCCGATCGTCGAGACGATCAAGGACCACGGCTACGTCGAGCTGAAGGAGCGGAGGCTGCACCCGACCAAGATCGGCGAGGCGGTCAACTCGATCATGGTCGACCACTTCAAGGTCATCTCCGACGACGAATACACCGCGACGCTCGAAAAGCGCCTGGACGAGGTCGAGCAGGGGAACCAGGAATGGGTCCCCGTGGTCAGCGATTTCTACGGGCCGCTGCAGCAGATGCTCACAGCCGCGGAGGAGGCAACGCCGGCGGACACCGACGAGGTCTGCCCTCTGTGCAATGAGGGCCACCTGGTCCGGAAGGCCAGCCGCTACGGGCCGTTCATGGGCTGCTCGCGCTATCCCAAGTGCAAGTTCCGCCGCGCTCTCACCCCAGACGGCGAGCCCCCGCAGCCGAAGCTGCTCGAAGAGATGTGCCCCGAATGCGGCAAGCCGCTGCAGCTGCGCACCGGACGGTATGGCGATTTCGTCGGCTGCAGCGGGTACCCCGAGTGCAAGTACATCAAGCGTGACGCGGCCCAAGGCGAGTCCAAGCCCACCGGCGAGAAATGCCCCCAGTGCGGGGAAGGCCAGCTCGTCGAGAGGACCGGCCGGTATGGGCCTTTCATCGCATGCTCGCGGTATCCCGAGTGCAAGTACAGGACCAACCTGGGCAAGGACGGCAAGCCGACCGCCGGGCCGAAAGTGCTGGATGAGCCATGTCCGGTCTGCGGCAAGCCCCTGGTGGAGCGGCGCGGAAGGTACGGGCTGTTCAAGTCCTGCTCCGACTATCCGAAATGCCCAGGGCCGAAGGGCGTCAAGAAAGTCGAAGCCGCCTCATAGGCGCCTGCCTGCTCGGGTTTGATTGGAGCCGGCGATGACCCGGCTCTCGGTGTTGGCAGCGGCGACGCTGCTGACGGAACCTGTAGGTCACCGCGACCGCACCGGCCGTGTCACAGAAGGGTGAGTGCGCCGGCCGCTTTCCCGGCGGTCTCTGATTAGCCTCGCCGACGCTGGGTATACTCCTGGGGCCAGTCCTTCACGACTGAGTTAGCACGCCCGGGGCAACACCCCTGTCCTTGTCACCCCACGAGACCAGCCGTCTCGCAGGGACCCCGACAGTCATGTCGGGAGGAGGTACAAGGCCGGAACCGGGCGGAAGTGCAACAGGGAGGCAATCGAACGTGGCTCAAGTGACCTTGAAGCAGCTGCTGGAGGCAGGTGTCCATTTCGGGCACCAGACCAGCCGCTGGAACCCGAAGATGCGCACCTACATCTTCACGGCGCGCAACGGCATCCACATCATCGACCTGCAGAAGACCGTACGGCTGCTCGACGAGGCATGGGATTTCGTCCGGGGCGTGGCCGCGAGTGGCCGGCCGGTGCTGTTCGTCGGCACCAAGAAGCAGGCGCAGGAGACGATCCAGACCGAGGCCGCGCGCTGTGGCATGTACTTCGTCAACCGCCGGTGGATGGGCGGCATGCTCACCAACTTCGGCACGGTGAAAAAGCGCATAGAAAGGCTCCAGGAGCTGCGCAAGATGCAGCAGGAAGGCCAGTTCGAGCAGATGCCCAAAAAGGAGGCCAAGCACCTCCAGGACGAGCTCGACCGGCTCATGTTCCACTTCGACGGCATCGCGGACATGAAGCGGCTTCCCGGCGCGCTCTATGTGGTCGACCCGCGCAAGGAGCACATCGCGGTCACGGAGGCGAACCGGCTCAAGATCCCGGTCGTCGCCATCACCGACTCCAACTGCGACCCCGACCTCATCAGCTATGTCATCCCGGGCAACGACGACGCGATCCGCGCAGTGAAATTGCTCACAGGTAAGATCGCCGACGCGTGCCAGGAAGGCCGCCAGGAGGCGCAGGCGCGTGGCGAGATCCTGCCCGAGGTCGAGGAGCGCGAGTTTCTCGAGACACCGAGGTACGAAGAGATCGAGGAATACCTCGAGGACGAGGAGGACTACCTGCCGACCGTGTCGGAAGAGGAGTTTATCGGGCGCACCGCCGACGACGAGGAGGCGCGCTAGTGGCGAAGGTTCCCATGGAGCTGGTCAAGCAGCTCCGCGAAATGTCAGGAGCAGGCATGATGGACTGCAAGCAGGCGCTCGAGGAGGCCGAAGGCGACCTCGACAAGGCCTACACCATCCTGCGCGAGAAAGGCATTGCCAGGGCCAGCAAGCGCGAAGGGCGCCCGACAGGCCAGGGCGTCGTCGAGGCTTACCTGCACAGCACGGGCGACGGCTTTCCACCGCAGGTCGGCGTGCTGGTCGAGGTCAACTGCGAGACCGACTTCGTCGCCAAGGGCGCGGAGTTCCGCAAGCTGGCCAGGGAGCTGGCGCTCCAGATCGCCGGGTACGAGCCGCGATGGGTTTCACGCGATGACGTGCCTGACGAGGTGCTCGTCGAAGAGAAGAGCGTCTACGAAGCGAAGGCGCAGCAGGATGGCAAACCGGAGCAGATCATCCCCAAGATCGTGGAAAGCCAGGTGGAGAACTTTCTCAAGCAGAACTGCCTGATGGAGCAGCCGTACTTCCGCGAGCCGAAGCACACCATCCAGGACCTGATCAAGGAGAACATCTCCAAGCTCCAGGAGAACATCACGGTGCGCCGCTTCTCGCGCTTTAACATCAGGGAGACTTAGTCGCCGGCGTCGGGCGGCGAGGGTGCATTGTGAGAGAAGAAGTGGGAGATCGCTCGCCCAAGTACAACCGAATCCTGCTCAAGCTGAGCGGTGAAGCGCTCGGCGGCAAGCGTGACTATGGCATCGACCTCGAGGTGGTGCAGACCATCGCCGGCCAGGTCAAGCGGGTGCACCAGATGGGAGTCCAGATCGCCCTCGTGGTCGGCGGAGGCAACATATTCAGGGGCCTGGCCGCGGCCGAGCGCGGGTTCGACCGTGCGACGGGAGACTACATGGGCATGCTGGCCACCGTGATCAACGCCCTCGCGCTGCAGGACGCGCTCGAGCGCACCGGCATTCCGGCGCGCACGATGACCGCCATCCAGATGCCGCAGGTCGCCGAACCCTACATCCGGCGCCGCGCCGTCCGCCATCTCGAGAAAGGACGCGTCGTCATCCTGGCTGCCGGAACGGGCAACCCTTACTTCACCACGGACACCACGGCTGCGCTGCGCGCGGTCGAGATCGAAGCCGACGTGATCCTCAAGGCAACCAAGGTCGACGGCGTCTACACAGCTGATCCGAAGCGCGACCCCACCGCTACCAAGTTCGAGCGGCTGGGCTACCTCGAGGTGTTGAATCGAGGAATCGAGGTGATGGACAACACGGCGCTGACCCTCTGCATGGACAATGACGTCCCGATCGTGGTGTTCAACCTCCTGGAGCTCGGGAACATCGAGCGCGTGGTGCTGGGCGAGGAGATTGGCACGCTGGTCGCGTCCGGAGTCGGTCCGCGCAATGATTGATCCGGTCCTGCGCGACGCAGAGTCGAAGATGGGAAAGTCGGTCGAGCACTTCGCGGTCGACCTCACCACCATCCGCACCGGGCGAGCCAACCCCGCGCTGATCGACAAAGTGATGGTGCCTTACTACGGCACCCCGACACCGCTCAACCAGCTGGCCCAGATCAGCGCGCCGGAACCGCGGCTGCTCGTGGTCCAGGTCTATGACAAGAGCCAGATCGGCGCCATCGAAAAGGCTCTGCGGAGCGGGGACCAGGGCCTCAACCCGGCGAGCGACGGCACCGTGATCCGCGTTCCGATCCCGCCGCTGACCGAGGAACGCCGCCGCGACTTCGTCAAGCTCGTCCGGCAGAAGGCCGAGGAGGCGCGTGTCGCGATCCGCAACGTCAGGCGCGACGAGCTGCACCGGATCGACCTGATGCAGAAACAGGGCGAGGTGACCGAGGACGATTCGAAGCGCGCCCACGCCCGCCTGCAGAAGATCACCGAGTCGCAAATCGAGAAAGTCGACGCGCTGGCCGGCAGGAAGGAGACCGAGGTGATGGAGGTGTAAGTAATGAGAGGGAACCTCGGCGGTTCCCTCTCATCGCGCCGTCGGCTTCGCCGAGGGCGCTGCTCTCCTTCCCCGGGATGGCCTTCGGATTAGTTCCTCCCGGCGACGCTGGGAGTCGAGAACGACCAAGTCGCGGCCGAGGTGAACTCGGCCGCCCAAGCCGCGTCAGGAGGCCTCCGGCCGGTGGCGGGCGTAGCCGGTACGCTTTGCTGGCCCGTGGACTCTCAGGTTCCCCGTCATATCGGGATCATCATGGACGGCAACGGCCGCTGGGCTCGCCGCCGCGGCAAGCCCGCCAGCTACGGCCATCGTGCCGGCGTCCGCACGATCAAAAGGGTCCTGGACGCCTGCGAGAAGCTTGGCGTCAAGGTGCTTTCGATCTACGCGTTCTCGACTGAGAACTGGTCACGGCCCCGCGCCGAGGTGCGCGCCTTGATGCGGCTCTTCCACGAGACGATGCAGCGCGAGATCGAGGAGATGCACCAGCGCGGCGTACGGATAGTGGTCAGCGGCCGGCGCGACGACCTGTCGCCGCGCATGCGAGACCGTATCGAAGAGGCGATGGTGCGCACCGCCAGTAACAGCAACGGGGTGCTGAACGTTTGTCTCAACTACGGTGGGCGCGCCGAGATCGTGGACGCGGTGAGGAAGCTCGTCACCGAAGGGATCAGGGCATCCGACATCGACGAGGCGGCCATCTCGGCGCGCATGTACAACCCGGAGCTGCCGGACCCGGACCTCATCATCCGCACCGCCGGGGAGCGCCGGGTCAGCAACTTCCTCCTCTGGCAGGGCGCCTACTCAGAGATGCTCGTCAGCGAGACGCTGTGGCCGGATTACGACGTCGTCGACCTCAAAGCCGCCCTGGCCGATTACGCCTCGCGCGTCCGCCGCTTTGGCGGCCGGCCGGATGACTCGGGCTCCTAGATGACCACCAGGGACACGTCGTTGACCGGCGGTTGGAAGCCGAGCCAGCTGATGGTGCGCACTCTCAGCGCGTTCGTCATCCTCCTCATCGTCATCAGCCTGATCCTGGCCGGCACATATGGCGCCTATGTCCTGGTCTTGCTGCTAGGTGGGCTCGCCCTGTGGGAGTTCATCGGCCTTTCAGAAGGCATGGGCTCGCGCGCGCCGGCCTGGCTCCTTTTTCCCCTCGGCATCTTCTTCGCATTCAGCGGCACGGTGCTCAAAGGGGTCGATGTCAACCTGGTGCTCGCTGTGGCCCTAGTCGGTGGGCTGGCCGCCTTCCTGGTCGTTCCGGGCCGCCGCCAGGGGCTGGGGCGCTGGGCGATGGGCCTCGCCGGCGGGCTGTACATCGGCATGCCGTTCAACTTCTACCTACTGCTGTACACGTCACGGCCGGATGGCCTTGAATGGGCCCTGTTCACGATCCTCGCCGTCGTCGCGAGCGACGTCGCCGCGCTCCTGGTCGGCAGCCGGATCGGCCGCCACCCCTTCTTCCACAACATCAGCCCGCGCAAGACCGTCGAGGGGGCGGTGGCAGGTCTCGTGGGCTCGGTGGTGGTCATGGTGATCGGCGTTTCAGCGGTGCTCGGCATCTCACCGTGGCATGCCCTCGTGCTCGGCCTGCTGGTCGGCGTCAGCTCTCAGATAGGGGACCTGGCCGAATCGCAGATGAAGCGCATCGCCGAGGTCAAAGACTCGTCGCACATCATTCCAGGGCACGGAGGGGTGCTGGACCGGCTGGACTCGATTCTGTTCCCACCTATCCTCGTCTTCTTCTACCTGACGATGTTCCACCTCTCGGGATTCTGATGACGCGCCCCATCAACGTCGCGGTGCTCGGCGCAACAGGATCGATCGGCCGGCAGACGCTGGACGTGATCGACCGGAATCCGGCGCGGTTTCGGCTGTTCGGAATGACCGAAGGCACGCGGTCGACCCACCGCACGGCGGAGCACGTGGTGCGCGGCCAGGCAGGAGACACTGACTTCGACGCCCACGTCGAGGCAATGGTGACCGACGAACGTTGTGACCTGGTCGTGGTCGCGATC
>JBAUTF010000318.1:0-12797 GCA_049582065.1 Candidatus Dormiibacterota bacterium
CGGCTGGGAGACGGAGATCGGCGGAGCGCGCTGCTGGGAGGACCTGCCCCAGCGCTGCCGCGACTACATCGACCGCGTCGGCGAGCTGATGGGGGTCAAGGTCGAGCTGGTGGGGACCGGGCCGCGCCGAGACCAGTTCGTGACGCGGGGCCGCAAGCTCTTCGACTGACCGCGCGTGAAGGTAGAACCGTCCCCCGTCACCGAGCTCAGCTGGCCCCAGGTACACGCGTTTCGCATGGCGCGCCATCACCTTCCGTCGCGCGTTCCCAAGCGAGATCTCGTGAAGGCCGTTGGGGAGATCGGCGGAGCCCAGGCGCAGGTCATGTCCGCCGCGGAGCTGCAGGTCTGCGTCCGAGTCGAGGGTTCGGTCGAGGACGTCCGAAGGGCACTCTGGCAGGAACGGACCCTGGTCAAGACCTGGCTCATGCGCGGCACGCTCCACCTCGTGCCGGCGGCTGACCTGCCTCTCTACACGGCGGCCATGCGGACGAGGTGGATCAAGACGCGGAACGCATGGCTGGAGTTCATGGGGATGACAGAGCCCGAGCTGATGCGGTTCACAGACACGATCGCGGAAGTCCTCGATGGCGAGCCTAAGACGCGAGAGGAGATCCTCGGGCTGGCGGCGAAGGGCCAGCCTGAGCCGGTCCGTTTGGCGCTTCGATCTGGTTGGGGTGGGTTGCTCAAGCCGGTCGCGCGCCAGGGGCTGCTCTGCTTCGGGCCGAGTCGGGGCCAGAACGTCACATTCGTCAGGCCCGAGCGGTGGCTGGGTTGGTGGCGTGACATCGACCCTGACGCCGCGCTGGTCGAGGTGGCGCGCCGGTACCTGCGTGCTTACGGCCCGGCGACGAAGCTAGATTTCGCTCGCTGGTGGGGCAGCTGGCCTGGGGTCGCCAACGCCGCCTGGTCGGGCCTTTCGGGCGAGCTGGTACCGGTGTCGGTCGAAGGCCGCCGCGCCGAGGTCCTGGCGTCTGACCTCGCCCTGCTGGCCGAGGCGAAGATCCAGGATTCGGTTCAACTCCTTCCTTCTTTCGACCCGTACCTGATGGGTCATGCGGGGCGCGGCCATCTGTTCGACGCGGTGCATTCGCCGAAGGTGAGCCGGACTGCCGGCTGGATCTCCGCCGTCGTGTTGGTCGACGGGCGTGTCATGGGCACCTGGAGCCACACGGCGTCGGACGGGAGGTTGAGAGTCACAGTCGTGCCCTTTCGGCGATTGACGGTCCGCGTGGTGTCCGGGGTGCGCGCGCGAACGGTCTCCCTGGCGGAGGCGCTGGGCGTAAGCAGGAGCGAGGTCGAGATCGCCTGAACGAGGCTCAGCTCGCGCGTGGGACGCTCTTGACGACCCTCAAGTGGGCCTCGCGCTGGGCCAGCCGGCGGTTGCGCTTCCAGCGCTCCATCGAGCTCGAGGCGGCCCACAAGAGCACGGCGGCGACAGCCATCACCCCTTGCACCACGGCGACGGTGAAAAGAGCCGCTTCGATGCCATAGCCGTTGCGCCGCAGGCCGATCGCGAACAGCCCCGCGGCGAAACCCAGCGCGGGCCGGACCGCCCAAGACCCGGGCAGCAGGCGGCGGTCGGAGAGCACCAGTCCCGCGACAAACCACGTGGGTCCGCTGTCGAGCTGAAACATGTAGTCCCAGTGGAACGTGTTGATCGCCAGCAGCCCGCCCGCCAGGAATGTAGCCAGGACGACAAGGCTGACTCGACGCGCGTAAGCAAGCCAGGCCACGGCGATCGCCACCGCCAGCAGCGACGTGGCGAATACCGGCCCGGGAACGTTGCCAACGTAGAGCCGAATCGGGTCGATGGGTGCGGATTCCGGGCTGAAGAACCGGTACCACGTGCCGATCGGATCTCCGAACGGCTTTCCGCTCGACGGGTTGAGATACACGTACGGCGCTCCGCGGGTCGCGAGAGCCACCGCCGCATACGCGAGCAATCCGGCCTGGGCGCGTATCGCCGGCACGTAGCGGGCGCGAAGCGATTCGAGGATCACCGCGAGCAGCGAGATCTCGACCGAGGTGATGATGCCCGCCCCGGCGCCGACGAGGGCGACTCCGAACATCGCCGCGATCATCGGGCTCGCCGGCAAGCGCGGGATGTGGTGCCGCCACAACCAGCGGACCGCGAGCTGCGCGGCCGCTCCGATGGCCAGGGCGACCAACAGCATCTCGAACGCCGGGAACTTGAAGATGATCAGGCCGGCGACCACGGGCGGGGTCAGCGCAATCCCGGTGACCAGGTCATCGGGCAGCGACGCGGGTTTGAAGGCTGCTCGATCGAGCCATGCTCCCGCCCGGGCGATCCAGGATCCCCGGGGCTTCAACTTCAAGTCTCGGGAACCCTTGTCAGCCGGCACGGACGGATTGTAGGCAAACCGGCCCTCGCGGGACCCAGACCCCCCGCCCGCTCGGGTTTCGGCTTGGGTGATAATCGGCAGGCTCGTGTCGCTTGTTGGCCAACGTCTTGTCGCGACGCTTGCGGCCCTGTGGTTGCTCTTGCCGGCAGCCGCGGCTGTCCGCGCGGACGCCCTTCCCGATTCGACGTGGGTCGCCTTGAAGCCCCTGCCGCACCAGGGCCGAGCCGCCGTCTTCGCCCTGGCGGTGGACCCTTCCAACAACCAGGCGGTGATCGCAGGGAACTCGGATGGGTCCCTGTTGAGGAGCGCCGACGGCGGCACGACCTGGACCACGGTGCACAGTGGAAAGGCGGTCTTGACCACGATCGTCTTCAGCCCGTTCCAGGCCGGACTGGTGCTGGCCGGCACGCGTGGCTCGGGCGCAGTAGCCAGCCGCGACGGAGGGGTGACCTGGACACCGACCACAGGGCTGGAAGGTCGCGCGGTGCGCGTGTTCGCCTTCTCGCTGACCCTGATCGCGGCCGGCACCGACCACGGCGTCTACGTGAGCCCTGACGGTTTCACCTGGACGCCCTCCGGCCTGGCCACGCACAGCATCAGCGCCCTTGCGGTGGAAGCGATCCACACGCCGGTCCGCCTGGTGGCCGGCAGCGACTCGTCGACCTCGGGAGCACCGCTGCCTCTCTATCAGAGCCTCGACGGCGGCGGCACCTGGGCCACATTCACACCGCCCATCAGCGGGGCCTTCGCGGTCAAGCTCGCGTCCGGCCCGCTGCCTCCCACGGGAAATGTCCGGCCGCTCGTCCTCGGCACCAACGCCGGGCTGTTTCAGTCGACGGACAACGGGACGTCGTTCACGCCGCTCAGCGGCGGCCAGCTGCTGCCCTCGACCGACTACACAGAGGTGATCTTCATCACAGACCACTACGACCGCTTCTATGTCGCCAGCGACGGCGGCGGCTCCGGCACGGGCGGATTGTGGCGCACGAGCGATGCTGGGCTGGACTTCGTGTCACTGGCGCCGCCGCAGGCATCGGTGACCGCCCTGGCAGTGTCGAACGACGAGTCACCCATCCTGTACGCGGCCGTTTTCGAGCCGTCCAGCCACGCGGCCACGCTGTGGGCGTATCACGATACAGGCGGCATCCCGCAGCGCCCGGCCGCCTCGCCGCCGGCGGTCGCCAGCGGTGGCCGCACGTCGGGAGGAGCCTCGGGGCCCGGAGTCTTCGCGTTCCTCACAGCGTCGCAGGCCCCGTACATCGGGCTCGGGCTCGGCGCCCTCTTGCTGATCCTGGCCGCCCTCGTGTCGAACGCTCGTGGGCGTCGCAGGTAGCGCAGGTGTTCCACTAGACTCGCTCGGTTGGCCACGGTGTCAAGACCGCACGAGCGTTTGAGCGAACTTGGGATCAAGCTTCCGCCTCCGCCCGCGCCCGCCGCCTCATACGTTCCGACGCGATTGGTCCCGCTCGGCGGTCAGCGCGCGCTGCTTTACATCGCCGGCCAGGTTTCGCGTGAGGGCGACCGGCTGCTGACCGGCCGCTGTCCGGACGAGGTGCCGGTGGACGAAGCTTCCAGAAGGGCAAGGGTGTGCGCGGTGAACATCCTGGCGCAGATCGAGGCGGCGGTCGGGCTGGACAACGTCGAGCAGCTGGCGCAGCTCACCGGCTTTGTCCTTTCGACCTCCGAGTTCGGCGACCAGCCCAAGGTGCTCAACGGCGCGTCGGACCTCCTGGTCGACGTGTTGGGCGAAGCGGGGAAGCACACCAGGGCGGCCCTGGGCAGCAACGCGCTGCCGTTCTCTGTGACGGTCGAGATCGCTGCAGTGGCGGTTGTCCGAACCCGCTGAGCGGCCGGCGCGGGTGCGCCGGCCCCGCGCCATCCTGGTCGGGAGCGTGTTCTACCTCGCGCTGATCTTCGGCGTGATGCTGTGGCGCGGCGTCTCGATCGAGCCCGAGTGGGTCGTGCTGGCGCTTCTGGTGATCGCCATCGCCATGGGACGCGGCCGCACGTTCATCACCGACTGGGCCCCGTTTCTCCTGCTCTTCTTCGCATATGAGGCGATGCGAGGCTTCGCCTCGAAGACAGGTTTCGCTCCGCACGACCTCTCCGGGCTGGAACGGGCCCTGTTCGGCGGTCAGATTCCGACCATCGTGCTGCAGCACGCTTTCTACCGACCCGGCGTCGTCAGCTGGCAGGACGTGGTCGCGATGTTCTTCTACTTCATGCACTTCCCGCTGCCTATCGTGGTCGGCTTCATCTTCTGGATCAACAGCCGGGAGCACTACTGGCGATTCGTGGCCGCGCTCCTGCTCATGTGCTTCATTGCGTTCGCAACGTACCTTTTCTGGCCGAGCGCGCCCCCGTGGTACCAGTTTCCGAAAGAGGTCGTCAAGATCAACAACCAGACCGTCGCCGCGCTCTGGGGTAACAAGTATTTCGTCTCGCAGATCTATCACAGCTTCAACCCCAACGAGTTCGCAGCCTTCCCATCTCTCCACGCGGCGTTTCCGTCCCTGGCGGCCGTGTACGCGTGGAACAGGTACCGGTGGCTGTCCGTCGGGCTGATCTTTTGGGCGCTCGCGGTGGGCGTGTCGATCGTGTACCTCGGCGAGCACTACGTGGTCGATGCGCTGGACGGCCTGCTTTACGTGGCTGTAGCGACGATCGCAGTCGAAACCGTCGCGAGGTGGCGCGCCCGGCGCGAATCGCGAGCCGCTACGCCTGCCAGACCCGCCGCATGATCGTGCGCGAGAGCTTGTCCGGGTCGTGATGCGACGGAATGCGGTTGTTCACGACGTCGGCCGCGATGAACCGAACCTCAGGATGATGGGCGCTGTCGGACGGTTTGAAGACCACCGCCGACTGGCCGCCCGTCGGCGCGTGTGCATAGTTTGAGTTGACCAGCACGAAATCGAACAGGTTCGCCCCGACATGCTCACGGATCACGCGCAGGTAGTCATCCACCCCGTAGCCGTCCGTCTCACCGGGCTGCGCGGCCACGTTGCAGATGTAGACCTTGAGGGCCGGCGACGCCTTGATCGCTTCCACCATCCCCTCGACGAGGAGGTTGGGCAGGATCGACGTGTACAGCGAGCCGGGGCCTACAACGACCAGCTCCGCACTGAGAATCGCCTGCGCCGCTTCCGGGTTGACCTGCGCGCCATCCGGCTTCAGCAGCACGTGGCCGATGGGTGCGTTCTGCTTGGGGATCTTGGACTCGCCTTCGACAGTGCTGCCGTTGATCGACGCCACGAGCGTGACGTCCTGCAGCGTCGACGGGATGATCGTACCTTTGACCGCGAGGATCTTGCCGGACTCCCGGAGCGCGTGCTCGAAGTTTCCGGTGACGTCGGCCATCGCCATGATGAACAGGTTTCCGAAGGAATGCCCTCCGAGCGAGCCCTCCGTGAAGCGATGGTCGAAGAGCTGTTTCATCAGGGGCTCGGCGTCGGCGAGCGCGATGAGGCACTGGCGAAAGTCGCCAGGGGGCAGGATCCTATACTCGTCACGCAAGCGGCCTGACGAGCCGCCATCGTCCGCGACCGTCACGATCGCGGATAGGTTCGACGTGTAGATTTTCAAGCCGCGAAGCAGTGAGCTGAGGCCGGTGCCACCGCCGATCGCCACGATTCGGGGTCCGCGACCGCGCAGGCGAAACGCATGGATGACCTCGACGATGCTGCTGGTGCTGTTGCCGGGTATGAAAGGCCCGAGCACCGACTGCGTCAGCTTGAGGTAGCTGATCGCCAGCAATCCCACGCCGACGATGCCGAAGACTCCGGCGCGCGCCCAGTAAGGAAGGAACTGCAGCGTCACGTAATAGAACCCATGAGGGAGGGTCACCGTCTGGTAGATCTCTTTGAGGGCATAGGCGACGCCGAGCACAAGCACGAGCTCGGAAACCATGAGCAGCAAGAGCCACCGCTTGATCTGGAGACCAGGCGTCAGCCACCGCAGCCAGCTCGACATGGTATGAGGCTTGTCGGCCATCTACCCCGTGTGCTTCAACGCATTCAAAACGGTCAAAGTTACTTTGGGACTACGCTTCATCTGAAGTATGCGGAGTGTACGGCGGGTGCGTCGGCTAGTTCGGTTCGCCGTCTTTGGGTTGGTCGTGGCCGCTGTGGCCACCGAGCTGGCCAAACCGGCGGAGGAGCGCACCTGGGAGGGCAGGGTGGTCGGCCTGGTGCCGTATGACTTCAGGCCGCCGACCCTGCGGCGGATGCGGGACGCTTACTGGAACCCGCACTCCGACCACCTCTTCAGCGATCGGGTCTTCGGCATCGGCTGGGCCATCAACCTGCACCAGGCCAAGGTGCTCATGGAGCGCGTTTTCGGGCGTCTCATGGGGCAGCCGGAGCCGCTGTCGATCCGGATGACCGTGCGGTCGGAGGGCTCGGCGAAGCAGCCGGACGTGATCATCACGCGGGAGTAGCCGTCTTACGAGATCCCGCCTGGCTCGGATCGGTAGCCTTCCGGCGCCTCCTTAAAATGAGCGGCCCGGGAGCCTCTCGGGCACCTCGCAAGTTGGGGAGTGGCGCAACGGTAGCGCAGCTGACTCTGGATCAGAAGGTTGAAGGTTCGAATCCTTCCTCCCCAGCCACTTCCTCCGCAGCCAAGTCTCGTGGCGTGAATATCAACCGAACGGTCGATGTTCGTTCGAACGAGCCGGCGTTACGTTTGGTCCCATGAATGACAGATCGATACCTGACGCGTTTCTCACAGCGCTTTCGTTGCGCGATTTCGGCCGCCTCGCAGAGTGTCTCGCGCCGTCGGCACAAGCACGGATGTTGTTGCCGCGGGGGCCGGAGGTGAGCTCAGGACGAGATGAGATCGCGCGGCGCCTTGAAGGCTGGTTCGCGTCCGGATCCGACTTCGGTGTCCTCGAGTCCCACCACGAGCTGGTTGGGCTCCGCCACCGCCTCAGCTGGCGTTTTCGGATGAGCCGCAACAACCAGGCGCCCGAGATCATCGAGCAGGTCGCGTTCGTCGATGTCGGGCCTGACGGCATTAGCGAGATCGACCTGCTCTGTTCAGGCTTTCTGCGGGAAGTTGAGCCCGCGGCCGTCGCCGGAAAGGACGCAGTCGTTCAGTGCTCGATTGATGCGGGGGCTAAGAAACTGGTGGCCGGCGCCTGAACCATCGTCTTTCGCCTGACGGCCTAGGCTTGTCCACGCGTCGGGAGCCCGGGTCATGTTGCCTCAGAAACGCCGGGCCAGCGCGTCCGGCGGCGCCCGCATAATGCTCGGATCATCGACAGGACGGGAGGCGGCCGGGTAGCGAACGAAGGCAAAACCGAGCGCGGGCTTGGCCTGGCCGAGCTGCTCGCCGCGGTTTCGCTCGCCACCGACCTCGCACATGACGTGCCGGCGGAAAGCGCGCTTCGGGACGCTGTACTTGCAGTTGAGCTGGCTCGACTCGCGGGCTGGTCTGAGCCTCACCTCTCGGATGTGTTCTACCTCGCGTTGCTGTATCACATTGGCTGCACGGGCGCAGTCGCAGCACAGAGCCGGCTTGGGGCGGGCGACGACTTGAGCGTGCGCCGGTGGATGTCCGAAGCCGACTACGCAGATCGTCCGCAGCTGCTACGCATTGCCGTCACCAGGCTCGCTCCGAAGTGGGGACCCACGGCTTGGGCCCCAGCAATGGCAGCGTTAGCGGCCGCCGGACGGAATCTCCCGGAGGCGTTGGCCAACACAGCCGAGGCCGCCGCTCGCCTTTCACAAAGGCTGGGAGCGAGTCCTCGAGTCACTTCATCGTTGAGACACGCTTATGGACGCTGGGACGGTCAGGTTTTCCCGTTGCTACCAAGCGGCGAAGGACTATCGGCGACTGCTCGCCTCGTACACCTGGTGCACGTGGCCCAGACATACCACCAGATGGGTGGTGCCGATGCCGCGGATGAGGTGGTGCGTCGCCGCAGCGGCACGGAGTTCGACCCGGACCTGGCCAGGCTGTGGTTGCAGAACAGCCACGATCTGCTTCGCAACGTGCCACTTGATTCGGTTTGGGATCAAGCCTTGTACACCGAACCCGAGCCCCGCCGGCGCGTCGGTCTGGCCCATCTGGACGATGTGTGCAGCGCTCTCGCCGACTTCGTCGACCTCGCGTCGCCCTTCACGTCAGGGCACTCGGCCCGGGTCGCGCGTCTGGCTGAGGGCGCAGCGCTAAACGCGGGCCTTGACACGGAAGAGGCGGCGACGGTCAGGCGCGCCGGGCAGGTCCATGACCTCGGCATGGTCAGCGTCCCAAACCGGGTGTGGATCAAGCGCGGGCCGCTCAATCCTGCCGAGTGGGAGCGGGTTCGCCTGCACGCATACCACAGCCAGCGCATCCTCAGCCCGGCGGCGCCGTTGCGGTCTCCAGCATCCGTAGCGGGTCTGCATCATGAGCGACTCGACGGCTCCGGCTACCACCGCGGATTGCCCGCATCAGCGGTGCCTCTGCCTGCCCGTCTCCTCGCCGTCGCCGAGATCTATCAGTCGATGACCGAGCATCGTGCATGGCGGCCGGCACTTACGCCTAGGGAGGCGACGAGTCACTTGCGCGATGAGGTCGCGGCTCGCCGCCTAGACGCCCGCGCAGTCGATGCTGTACTCGTCGCCGCTGGTCAGCCCCTGCCAAGCGGAAGGTCAAGCCGGGCGTGGCCGGCCGGACTCACCGATCGTGAGGTGGAGGTGCTGAGGGCGATCACGCGCGGACTTGCCAACAAGCAGATCGGGCGGGAGCTCCACGTCTCTCAAGCGACGGTGCACACGCACGTGATCAATCTCTATGGCAAGATCGGCGTCCACACACGGGCGGGCGCCACGCTGTTCGCCTTCGAGCACGACCTCACCGACCCGGCGAATCTATGAGAAATCGACCGAACGGTTGATTCCGCCGGTGCGCCGTGGCGAGTAGGGTGTAGCCATGGAGTTGGACTCGTGAAGGAGGTTCGGGATGCCGCTGTACATGGATATCCATCACAAGATCGACGGCCTCACAGCGGAGGCGATCAAGGGCGCGCACGAACAAGACGTGAAGGTTCAGAAAAAGCACGGCGTTACATACCACAAGTACTGGTTCGATGAGGCCTCTGGCAAGGCCTTCTGTTTGGTCGAGGCTCCCAACAAGGAAGCCGCCAACGCAGTGCATCGTGAAGCCCACGGTTTGGTGGCCGATGAGCTCATCGAGGTACAAGAGGGGGCTTAGCTCGACCTGCAGCATGTTGCACGGCAACGCAGTTCGGCTGGCCCAAGGACTTGGAGCCTTCCAGGAGCGCTACGCGCTGGATCTGCTCCAAATTCGCGCCCTGGGCTCAGATGCGGGGCCGCCGCGTAATTCACTTATCAGACGCGGCGGCTTAATTCCAAAGGGCCGTTGTCGATATCACGTGTTGCTCTGGATCAGAAGGTTGAAGGTTCGAACCCTTCCTCCCCAGCCATTCGATACAGCGTACGAACCTGACCAGAATGAGGAACCCGGAAGAGCGGTGTGATCGAACTCCGGCTCTCGACCTGGACCCCCGGCCACCAGCTTTTGAATGACAACCTTCCGTCGACGAAGGGCGGCAGCTTAACCAAGACTTTCGCGCCGCCAAAGGAGCACACCGCCAATTTAAAAGCGGAGCGCTTCCCACCAGGTAGTCGACCGCCACCGTTCCCTGGGAACGAAGCGTCATGGCGCCCGCCGTCGAACTTCCCAGCGTGCTGACGACAACCGAAGTCAACCGAGCGATCGCGGCCGCGCCAATGGAGATCAAGGTGCCCCCAACGAGTCGCGCTCGCGCAGTTGCGAGCCGTTCTCGCGCTGCATCGGCATCGATGCTCGCGACGACGCCGATCAGCGTGTAGGGACTGAGGATGACCGAGGGTCACGTAAGGGAGAAACAGCCTGTACCGCCTGATATCGCTCCATCGCCTTCACCAACTCGGGCATCACACAGGGATCGAGCGATGTTTCTCCGTCGCAGCCGGGCCGCCCAGGGGCCCGCCCTTCCCAAGCTCGAAAGCGCACAAGAAAACGTGGGATTTCCTGTTACCATCGCTGACCGAGATCACCAAAGGCAGCATTACCAATTTGACACAGCACGCACGTGGTCTCCTCGAAGCCGGGTAGCCCATGGCACTGGAGACCCGGCAGGCCGCGCCAGTAGGGCGCGCAGCGGCCCCTGGCCGCAGGCGCGCTGTGTTTCTGGCCGTTCTCGTCCGGCTCCTCCTGATCCTGGCCGCGGTCGTCGCCCTCCTGCCGTTCCTGGCCCTCGCCCTAGGCCTGGTGGTGACGATCCGGGACGGCATCGGCGGCTCCAGCTCAATTGGCGTCGGGCTGTCGTTCGGCGCCCTGGTCCTCGGTTCGATCTTCTTCCTGTATTCGGTCCGGTACTACCTGGCCAGCCTGGTCATGCTGTTCTCGTCGCTGGTGCTCGCCGGCGGCAACGGTTATTCGAACGGACACGGCACGGGTGGCGGCAACGGCCATCCAAACGGGCTCATGCGCCTGCTCCGGCGCGGCAACGGGCACGGCAACGGCAACGGCAACGGCAACGGGCATTTCGAGCTCGGCTACGAGCCGTTCGTCTCCATCCACATCGCGACCTACAACGAGAAGCGCGTCATCAGCCGCCTGCTCGAGGGCTGCGCAGCGCTCGAGTACGGCAACTACGAGGTGATCGTCGTCGACGACTCGACCGACGAGACGACGTCCATCCTGCAGGCCTGGCAGGGCCGCCCTGGCTTCAAACTCCTCCACCGCGCGAGCCGCGACGGTTTCAAGGGCGGCGCGCTGGCAGTCGCGCTCCAGTACACCGACCCGCGCGCGGAGTTCGTGATCGTGTGGGACGCGGACGTGGTGCCGTTCCCGGACTCGATCCAAACGTTCCTTCCCCACTTCTTCAAGGCCAACGGGAACGGCGGCTCCAACGGCAGCGCCGGTTCGAGCCACGCGCCCCAGCCCCGCCCCGAGGTGGCGGCGGTACAGGGCTACCAGTGGCACATCCTCAACAAGAGCGAGAACTGGCTGACCGAGGCGGTCCGGGCCGAGTACGCCGGCAGCTACATGGTCGAACGTCCCTTCCAGGAGTTCATCGGCTCGCTGAAGATGATCGCCGGGACCGCGTACATGATCCGGGCCCAGCTCCTGCGCCAGCTGGGTTGGGGCCGCAGCCTCACGGAGGACTGGGAGCTCACCCTTCGCCTCCACGCGCTCGGGTACAAGGTCGTCTACACGCCGTACGCGGAGTCACCCGCCGAGTGCGTCGCCACGCTCGGAAGGCTCGCGCGGCAGCGAATGCGCTGGGCCGAGGGCCACAGCTTCAACGTGCGCCGCCACTTCGGCGAGATCATGCGCTCGCCGCATTTGGGCTTCGTCGAGAAGGTCGAATTCCTGTACTACTCGACCTACTACCTGCAGGCGGCTCTTTTCGTAGCCGGCAGCGCGATGTGGCTGTTCGCGGAGATCGTCCTCCACGCCCATGTTCCCGACTGGACCGCCACGCTCGGCTGGTCGCTGCTGCTCACGAACCTGCTCGCGCTGCCGATCATGAACTTCGCCGGGCTGCTCCTGGAAGGCGCGCCGCCGAAGGATTTCGTGGGCGTGGCCGGCGCCCTCGCCACCTCGTTCCTCCTCGTGCCGTTCCAGGCGTACGCGGCGCTCAAAGGCCTGCTCGAGAAGGACGAGGGACCCTGGTACCGCACCCCGAAGACAGGACGCGTCACCGATCCCGTGCGCCACCTGCGCCGCCTCAAGTGGCTGCGCCGCTGGCTGGGGCCCCTTCAGCGCAACGGTCGCGCGAGCATACCGGCCTACGCAACCGCCATGCCGCCGCGGAGGCCTGCCCGCCACGCGGCCTGGATCGCCGTCGGCGCCATGATCCTCGCCCTCGCCGGCATCGGGTACGGCGCCGAGCACGCGCCGGTCGCGGGCGCGGGTGGCACCACGCTCTACATGCACGATCCGGCCACCGCGGTCATGGACAGCACTGTGCCTGCGGCGGGTGTGCCGACAACGGTCCCGTTGAATGCAGCGAACGACATCTTCACGTGGTCCACGCCTACCGCGACCTCGGCGAGCCAGACCATCAGCTCGAGCACCACGTTCCAGTTCAACTACTGGACGACCGGCCTTGCCGGCGCGACCTCCACCGCAAACCTCACGCTCGGCTACAGCGCCAACCCGGGCTGCGTCAGCCCGGTCACATGGATCCAGAACACGACCAACGTCGGCAACGGCACGACCATTACGGCCACGCTCCCGAAGGCGGTGGCTGCCGGTGACCTGCTGGTCGGCATCTTCAGGGCCACCACTGCGCCTCCGACCGTGTCGGACAACATCAACGGCAACTGGACGCAGGCCGGCATCAACAGCCTGGTGTCGATGTGGTACGTCCAGAACTCCAAGGCGGCGCCGGCGGGTGGACTGCACGTGACCTTGAACAGCGCCGCCACGGGAGAAATC
>JBAUTF010000319.1:0-3812 GCA_049582065.1 Candidatus Dormiibacterota bacterium
GTCTTGCCCTCTGCGGCGGGTTGATCAAGCTCGACAACGCGCTGATCAACGGCCTACTCGGCCCCGACCCGGGCACGAGCACCTTTGGGCAGCTGTCAGCCATCGTTCAGAGCCCACACGCCGCAGACCAGATCGTGGGCAGCCTGGTTGGGCTGGCCGCTGCGGTCCTCGCGATCTTGCTGGTCGCCCTCTACATCGGCCGCGACGTCGTGCTGTTGGTGGCTACCGTGCTGTCGCCCCTCGCGCTCGCGACGTATGCGCTCCCACAGACAGACGAGATCGCACGGATCTGGTGGCGCGTCTTCAGTGCCCTGCTTTTCGTCCAGGTGATCCAAGCGATCCTGGTCGAGGTTGGCATCGAGCTGCTACGCCACACCGACTGGCTTGGCGGGCCGGTGTCCGACCTCACCTCGGGCCTCGTCCTCATCACGTTGCTATACCTCCTATTCAAGCTCCCGTTCGCGGCCTACCACTGGGCTTTCCGCCACCCACTGAGCCGGAGCCCGGTTGTCCAGACGGCTGTCACCGCGGCCAAGTTGGTGGCCGCAGCGGTGGCTTGACGTGGAGCCAGTAAAAGTCCCGCAGAACCTGGAACTCGACGACGTAATCGCGTGGGGACTCGGAGCGACCGACCTGATGTTTGTGGCCGGCGGTGCCGCTGCTGGATGGTGGCTGTATGAGCTTCTCCCCGGCGACCTCTTCGTCCGGATCGGAGCCGCAGTCCCGCCAGCGGTCGTTGGTCTCGGGCTCGGGGTCGTTCGATTCGGCGACTTCGCGCTGCGCGAATGGGTCGCTCTTGCCCTGCAGTACGCCATGCGACCGCGCCGGCTGCTCCTGGGAGGCGGGCGATGATCGGGCTGCGAGCGAGGCATACCACTGAGCTGCTCCCTGTCGACGCGGTCAAAGAATCGGCTCTGGTCCTTCGCGGAGGATCACGGCGCGCGGTCCTCGAATGTCAGACCCTCGCCTTTGGAATCAAAGGTGAGCCCGAGCAGCGCGCGGTTGTCGCGGGCTGGTCCTCGCTTCTCAACTCGCTGACCCACCCGCTTCAGGTTGTTATACGGACACGCCGCCTCGAAACGTCCGCGCTTCCGCCGCCCGCGGACCACAACCAGAAGCTGCGCGACTCGTACCGCGGCCTCGTTGAGACCCTCACCGACGAGCGGCGCGTGCTCGATCGTCGCTTCTTCGTCGTCGTCCCGTGGGATGCGTCGAAGTCGCACCAACCCGGAGACGCAAGACAGTTCCTCGACCAGCGCGTGGCCTGGGTGACCGAGTGCCTCCGCCGGTTGGACCTCGAACCGCGACGCCTGAGCGATCACTCGTTGGCGGAGCTGATGCGGCGTCCGATGGATCCGGCAACGTCGGTCCAGCCCACTGCCGTCGATGATGAACTCGCCGATGTTTCTGCCCTAATCGCTCCCGCGGCGCTTACTGAGTGCGCGGATCGGGTGTCAGTGAGCGGGCGCCACGCGCGCGTGATCGGTGTGAGCAGGTATCCCGCTCGACTACACCCCGGCTGGCTAGGCGACCTCCAAGGGTTCGATGGCGACCTGGACCTTGCCCTGCACATCTGGCCGAGCAGTGGGCCGGCTGTCATGTCCTTCCTCGAGCGCCGAATCGGCGAGCTCTCGTCGACGCTCCGAATCATCGACGACCGCGGTGGCCGCCCCGATCCCTGGCGGCGCGCAGCACTGCACGATGCCATTGAGCTTCAGGACAGGATCGCTGACGGTTCGGAACGGCTCTTCGATGTCGCGCTCTACATGACCGTATGGGCTGATAGCCCTGAGGATCTCGACGCGGCCACTGGCCGGCTCGAGGCACTCCTCGGGACGCGACTCATTCACACGCGCAGGTTGCTGCTGCAGATGCGGCCGGGCCTGGTCTCTTCGATGCCACTTGGCGTTGACCAGGTCCGGCTGCACCGGGCGCTGTCCACCAGTGCGCTATCGGCCACCTTCCCATTCAGCGGCACCGATCTGCCCGCCCGCTCAGGGCTGCTTTACGGCGTAAACACCGCGACCCGCAGCGCGGTCGTCATCGATCGCTTCGCTCTCGAAAACCACAACGCTGTCGTCTTCGCGACCAGTGGAGCCGGCAAGTCATTCATGGTCAAAGTCGAACTGATCCGCGCGCTGCTCAGTGGTACGCGCGCCTTGGTTGTGGACCCCGAAGGCGAGTACGCCGCAATCATGGCTGCGCTCGGTGGCGAGGTTATTCAGGTTAGCCCTGGCACTCGCACCGGCATCGATCCGTTCGCGCTCACCGATACCTCGCCGGGTGCGCTCGACACCCGCATAGCGACACTCACGACGTTCATCAGCCTGCTTGCCGGGCAGGTGAGGCCGCGCCAGCGAGGTTCAATCGAGGACGCGATTGCGCTCGTTTACGCACGGTCGGGCTTTGCGGATGGCATCACGTCGAAAGGACTGACTGCACCGCGACTGATCGATGTTCAGGCTCGACTTCGCGTGACTGCCGGTATGGACGATGTTGCGCTCAGGCTCGAACGCTTCATAACCGGCGCTGGTCGATGGCTCCTCTCGGGATCCCTGGCACCCACTGTCGGCGACAGCGCCGCGTACGTCCTGGCTGGATTGCCGGACGAGGAACGCGTGGCCGCGATGTTCCTGGTGCTGGACCGGATCTGGGGCCAGCTCGCGAGCTCCAGCCGCCAAACCCTGGTTGTGGTCGACGAGGCCTGGTGGCTGATGCGCCACCCGGACACCGCATCGTTCCTGTTCCGGCTCGCCAAGACGGCGCGCAAGCGCCGAGCCGGACTGACCTTGATCACTCAGGACGTCAGCGACGTCCTCGCCAAACGCGAAGGCGAGGCGATGATCGCCAACTCCGCGCTCCAGATCCTTATGAAGCAGGCGCCTCAAGCAATGCCACGGCTGGCCGAACTCTTCAGGTTGACGCCCGCTGAGCAATCCTGGCTGCTGAACGCGCAGCGCGGCGAAGCGCTGATGGTCGCCCAGGGAAAGCGGGTGCCCTACCAGGTGATCGCTACCGACGAGGAGGCCCGCCTGATCGCGGGCAAAGGAGTCTCCGAATGAAAATGCTGCTTGCCGGGCTCATCCTCCTCGTCACCTTTCCGGCGGTGGTGGGCTCCGCGGCCGCGACGATCGCGACCGCGCCCCACCCCGCGCCACAGGTCCGGCTGTTTTCGTGGGTGCCGCCGGGCGGCTACCCCGACCGCTTTCCGTATGGCTGGTGCACCTGGTGGGCGGCCTATAACCGGCACGTCACCTGGAACGGCAACGCGGTCGACTGGCTCAAGAACGCTTCTGCACAGGGATTCCACACCCAACCCACGCCGACCGTCGGCGCGATCGTGGTTTATCGGCCGGGCTCGGGTTACAGCCAGCTCGGCCACGTCGCGGTCGTCATAGCTGTCTCATCGACCGCCTACACGATCAGCGAGATGTACTTCATCAGCTTCGGCGAAGTCAACACCCGAACCATCTGGTGGCCGGATCCCCACATCCAGGGATTCATCCCGCTCAGCAAGGAGGATCTTCAATGACTCGCCACCTCGTCGTTGTGGCTGTGCTCGCCGAGCTGACGCTTGTGATCGCGACCGTCGGACTTGCGGTGCTTCGTCATCGAGAACGTCGGCGCCCGAATGTGCTGTTTGACATCCTTCCGTCGGAGGGCGGGAGTGCTGACCTGCGTGCCTGGACCCTTCTCTACCGAAGCCTGTACGCGATTTCGTATCCGCTGTGGAAGCGACTGCTCTATGGGCAACCCTGGATCGTGTTCGAACTTTGGTCGCGGGACGGCGACCTAGGCGCTCGATGCTGGGC
>JBAUTF010000320.1:0-16221 GCA_049582065.1 Candidatus Dormiibacterota bacterium
TACTACTTCGGGTCACGAGAAAGCCTGCTCGCGCAAGCGTTGGCGTACTCGGACGCTCGTTTCTACGATCGCGCGGCCGCTGAACTCGCGAAATCCTCGACCGCGGCGCGAAAGCTGGTGCGTCTCCTCGAATTGAGCTGCACGACGGGCGATCCGGACGACCCCGATCAACCGGCATGGGTCCTCTGGCTCGATCTGTGGTCGGTCGCGGCTCGCAACCCTGAAGTCGCCGAGCATCGGCGAAAGCTCGACCGGCACTGGCGCGAGACCATCAGCGGCGTGGTCGACCAGGGGGTTGCGAGCGGCGAGTTCCAAGCTGTGAACGTGAGCGATTTCACGATCCGCCTGGCGGCGATGGTCGATGGACTTGCGGTACAGGTCGCGCTCGAGGATTCCGAGGTCGACGCGGATCGAATGCTCCGCCTCTGCCTCGGGTATGCGGCCTCCGCGCTTGGGTTTGCGCTGCCGAGACGGCGTGCGCTGCGTTCCGCGCGCGCCTCCGCAGAAGCGCGGAAAGCCGCGGTCGCGTGATCCCGTGAGCGAACTGGTCCGCACCCTCCCTGCTCCCGCGTACACGAGCGCGAGCATCCTCCAGTGGGAGTTGGACCATTTCTTCCACGCAGGCTGGATCTGCGTCGGTCGCGCAACCGACCTGCCAGACGCCGGGGATCAGCGTGCGTTCAGCGCCGGCGGCCAGGGGCTGCTGATGGTGCGCGACGGCGACGATACTCTCCGCTGCTTCTACAACGTCTGCAGGCATCGTGCTCACGAACTCATGCCGATCGGTGACTCTCGACACCACCATTTCATCCGTTGCCCGTATCACGCCTGGGCGTACCGACTCGACGGCAGTGTGCGCGCGACGCCGAACTTCGACGACCTTCCGGACGACGACCCGGCCCGCACTGGGCTCGTGAGCGTCTCCGTTGCCGATTGGCACGGTTGGATCTTCGTCAACCCGACTCGCGACGCGGCGGACGTGGTTACCTTCGTCGATGATCTCGATGAGCTGGTGCGCCCTTATGCGCCCGAGGGCCTGGTGTCCATCGACAAACACTCGTACGAGGTGCGCGCCAACTGGAAGGTCATCGTCGAGAACTACCACGAGTGCCTCCACTGTCCGAGCATCCACCCGCAGCTGGTCAAGCTGAGCGCAAGCGACAGTGGGACAACGTGCGAGCCCCGCGGCATGTGGGCCGGCGGGACGATGGAGTTGCGCGACCGGGTGGAGACGATGTCGCTCACGGGCAAGGGTGGGCGCCCGCTGCCCGGCATCTCCGAAGCAGGGTTGCGCGACGTGCTCTACGTGAGCCTGTTTCCGAACCTGTTGCTCAGCATGCACCCCGACTACGTGATGACGCATCGCCTCGAGCCCCTCGCGCCCGACCGCACTTTCATCGAATGCGAATGGCTGTCGCTCCCGGAGACATGCGACGCTGGGAGTCTCGGACCGGCGGTGGAGTTCTGGGACGTCACCAACAAGCAGGATTGGTCGGCGTGCGAGTCGGTGCAACGCGGTGTGAGCTCACCCGCGTACCGGCCCGGGCCTCTCGGCTACCAGGAGGGCTCGGTGGCGCACTTCGTCGAGATGGTGCGGAGGGAATATCGCGCGAGAGGGCTCGACGGCGCTCGGCTCGTGGCCGGCGCGTACGGCTCCTGACCGGCTACGCGAGTTCCCCGTTCGTTGCGCGGTCCGGGAGCACGCGCAGCGAATCCGGAGGGAGCTCTGCGACGACCGACTCTCCCTGTGAGTACGCAACGCTGTCGCCGGTGTTCGGCAGCATCGCCTGGATCGTCTCGCCGTGGCCGAGGCGGACCACGACCTGTCGGGTCGCGCCCAGGTAGATCACACGGTCGACCGTGCCGAATATGCAGTTCTTGCCCTCGCTCCCGGTTGGCAGGAGGCGCACCCGCTCGGGTCTGATTACGAGCTTCACGCCGCCGGTCGGAGTGTCCTTCGAGCTCGCGGTGAGTTCCGTCTCCCCGATTCGTACGCGACAGGCGCCGTTACCGGTCGTTGAGGAGACCTGCCCGTCCATGAGGTTGGAAAGCCCGAGGAAATCTGCAACATAGGCCGTCGCCGGCTCCTCGTAGACCTCATCGGGTGTCCCCACCTGCTCGACGCGTCCGTCGGCCATGACGGCGAGGCGGTCCGACATCGTCAGCGCCTCCTCCTGGTCATGCGTGACGTAGATGAAGGTGATCCCGAGGTCCTCCTGGAGCGCCTTGAGCTCGATCTGCAACGCCTTGCGCAACTTGGCGTCGAGCGCGCCGAGCGGCTCGTCGAGGAGCAGCACTGCAGGGTTCAGCACCAGTGCACGCGCCAGTGCGACCCGCTGCTGCTGCCCGCCGGAGAGCTGGGCGGGCCGGCGCTTCTCGTAGGACGAGAGCCGCACCATCGCCAGGGCCGCGCGCACCCGTTGCTCGATCTCTCCCTTGGTCGCGCGCACGTACGCGAGTCCGAAGGCGACGTTCTCGTAGACGGTCATGAGCGGAAACAGCGCGTAGCTCTGGAACACCGTGTTGACGGGGCGCTTGTGCGGTGGAGTTCGCGCCACGTCCACGCCGTCGATGAAGATCGAGCCACTCGACGGCTGCTCAAAACCGGCGATCATGCGCAGCGTCGTCGTCTTGCCGCAGCCTGATGGGCCGAGCAGGGAGAAGAATTCGCCGCCGGCGATCCCGATGTCGATTCCGGCAACCGCGACGACGTTCCCGAACTCCTTGCGGATGCCCACCAGCTCGATCGCGCCCCTGGTCATGGTCAGCCGGTCAGCGCCGCGACGAATCGCGAGAAGTTGGCGACGAAGAGCTCCGCATCCGCCTCATTGTGCTGCGCCGAGAGCAGCCACTGTTCGGCCTTGCCCCACGGCGGCAGGAACACACCGCCGTTGTGCTGGAACAGCCAGTGGCAGTGGCTGTAGCGCTCGTCGAGCTCGAGGAAGTCACGGAAGTTCCTGACCGGGCTCGCGGTGAACGTGACGCATCCCTTGGCGCCGATGGCCACGACGTGCGCGGGGAGACCCGCCGCGGTGATCGCTGTCTCACATCCCTCGACGATGAACTCTCGCAACCGGTCGAACCGCCGGTACGCCTGCGGGGTCAGCACCTCGGTCAGCGCGGCGCGCGCCGCCGCCATCCCGAGCGGGTTGCCGTTGAAGGTCCCGACCTGCTCGTACGTGCCGTCGACGACGCGCTCCATCACCTCCGCGGTCCCGCCGATCGCTGCCACCGGCAGGCCGCCGCCCAGTGCCTTTGCGAGACACACGATGTCAGGGCGGATCCCGAAGAACTCGGTCGCGCCGCCCGCCGCAACTGTGAAGCCGGTCTTGACCTCATCGAATGCGACCAGACCACCATTGCCGTGCACGATGTCGATGAGCCCGGCAAGGTATCCGTCATCCGGCATGACGATGCCGGCGTTCATCATCACCGGCTCCAGGATCATCCCCGCGATCTCACCGGGGTGCTCCGCGAGGATGGCTGCCAGCGATTCCAGGTCGTTGTACTGCACGATGAGCGTCAGATCGGTGATCTCGCTCGGGATTCCGGAGCTGGACGCAGCGCTGTTGGGGTGCGTCGGCGAGCCGATCTGTTCCTCGGACGGATACACCGACACCTGTACCGAGTCATGGTGTCCGTGATAGCAGCCCTCGATCTTCACGATCAACTTGCGGCCGGTGATGGCGCGCATCAGGTGCACCGCGTCCATCGTCGCTTCGGTTCCGGAGTTGGCGAAACGCCACAGCGGCAGTCCCCAGCGCCGCGCGAGCTCCTCGCTCACGATGAACGCATCCTCGGTCGGCTGCGCGAAGTGTGTTCCTTCGCGCACACGCCGCGACACAGCCTCGACGATTGCCGGATGCACGTGTCCGACCGCGCTCACGCCGTAGCCACCGTGGAGGTCGACGTACTCGATGCCGTCAGCATCGATGATCTTCGAGCCCACGCCGTGGTGGATCCACATCGCCTGGGGGCGTGTGATCTGCCAGCTCGACGTCACGCCACCTGCGAGCGACGCGCGCGCCCGGGCGGACAGCTCACGCGAGCGCGGCTGCCGCGCCACGAGCAATGCCTCCTGTTCCTCGATGAGCTCATCGAGCCGCTGGTCGATCGTCGTTGCCGCAATGGTCTGGGGTGTCATACGTCTCCCGTGGTTGGTGTCTGTCAGATCAGGCCGGCGACGCCGCGTTTGGCGAGCTGCCCGGCGATGATCACGCGCTGGATTTCCGAAGTCCCTTCCCAGATTCGCTCCACGCGGAGCTCGCGGTAGAAGCGCTCGGCGACGTTCTCGCGCATGTAGCCACGGCCGCCGAAGATCTGCAGGCAGCGGTCCGCGACGCGCCCCGCCATCTCCGACGCGAAGAGCTTGACCATCGAGCACTGCGCGTGCTGCACCTTCGTGTCGGCGCCGGAGTCGATGGTGCGCGCGACCTCGTACGTCATCGTCTTCGTTGCGAAGAGCTCGGTGATCGAGTCCGCGAGCAGGGTCTGCACCGCCTGGTGCTCCATGATCGGGTGCCCGTCGCTGACGCGTTCTCGCGCGAAAGCGGTCGCCTCCTCGATGAGCCGTGCCGCCGCACCGAGGCAGCGCGCCGCGATCATCAGCCGCTCGTAGCGGAACCACTCGTGGGCGAACGTCATGCCGTCGCCCTCCGCGCCGACGCGATGTGTGGCCGGCACCCGCACGTTCTCGAAGGCGACGATCGGGTGGTGGTGCGCGAACGTGTGCATGTACGCGGGCGTGCGCACCACGCGGATACCGTCCCACGGCAGCGGGATGACGAACATCGCGTGCGCGCCCGCATTCGGACCGCCTGCGAGCTTTCCCTGGAAGAAGACGTACTGCGCCTCGTTGAACGAGGTGACGTGCCACTTCACCCCGTTGAGGACGTAGTCGTCACCGTCGCGCGCGGCGGTGGCGGTCAGCGCGTCGACGTCGGAGCCCGATCCCTCCTCGGTGATGGCGTAGCACTCGTGCATCTCGCCCCGGATGGTCGGCATCACCCATTGCTCCATCTGGAAGGCGCTCGCGACGCCGGGGAACCACGCGGCGGGTGCAGGGATCACCCATGCGAGCGCGTTGGTCGCGCGGCCCGTCTGCTCCTGCACGAGGACCTGCTGGAGCATGGTGAATCCACCGCCACCGAGCTCGCGCGGCATGTTGATCGCCTGCAGCCCCAGATCGAGGACGCGCTGCCAGGCGTGTTCGTGGACTCCGTCAGGGGGGACGCCACCGTTCAACTCTGCCGCGGTCTCGTGGGGGATGAGCTCCTCGACGATCGACGCCGCGCGTCCCTGGATCTCGAGGTCCTCGGCGGTGAGGCTGTACATCTCCGGCAGCGAGCCCTCAACGAAACGGTGTGTTGACTAAGCATTCAGTCTATGCCACACTCCGCCCGAGCCGCAAGGTGCAGCACTGCAGGGGTGTGGCCATGACGAGCGAACGGTCGATCGATCGCCTGTTGGCGGCGGAGTGGAGTCGCCGCCGCTTCCTTGGAAGGTCCATGGGCGCTGGGCTTGCGCTCGCAGGTCTTGGCCCGTTCCTCGAGGCGTGCGGCAAGGCGTCGGTCGCCGCCGTGAATCCTTTCCCGCTCGGGAGCCCCCAGCACCCCGTCTTGTGGCCGATCGACAAGAACAACCCGCCGATCGCGTCGGGGCTGCAGCCCGAGATGAACGCGACGCTCAAGATCTACAACTACCCGGACTATCTCGATCAGACCACCGCGGTTACCAACTTCCAGAAGCAGTTCGCGCAGTACAACGTCACCGTCCAGATCTCGACGTTCAACGACATCAACGAGGCGCTTGCCAAGTTGCGCACGGGGGAGGTGGACTTCGACCTCTTCGTCCCCTCATACGACAGCATCGGCAAGCTCGTGTACGGCGGCTTCCTGCGTCCGCTCACGCACAGCTACATCCCCAACATCTCGCAGGTGTGGCCGACCTTCCTCAACCCCTTCTACGATCAGCAATGGCGCTACACGGTCCCGTACACGATTTACACCACCGGCATCGGCTGGCGCGCCGACAAGGTGAGTGAGGACATCAGCCTGCGGGCGAACCCGTATGACGTCTTCTGGGATCCCATCTACAGCTCGCGCATCGCAATCCTCGACGACTACCGCGAGGCGATCACGATGGTGCTGCTGCGCAACGGGATCACCAACGTGCTCACCGGCGATCCGAAGAAGCTCAGCCTCGTCTCGGATCAGCTCACCGACATGATCAGCAAGACGAACCCGAAGGTGAACATCACCGACTACCAGGACATTCCCGACGGCACCACCGACGTGAGCCAGGCGTGGTCGGGGGACATGATCAACGCGCAGTACAACATGCCTGCCGGGCAGAGCCCGAGCGTCCTTCGCTACTGGTATCCAAAGAACGGCAAGGGCGCCGTCAACCAGGACATCTTCGTGATCCTGCGCGCCGGGAAGAACCCGGTGCTCTCCCACCTCTGGCTCAACTACATGCTCGACCTCAAGAACGCCAAATCCAACGCAGCGTTCACCGGGTATCAGACGCCGCACAACGGCATCGACCCGAACACGATGGTGAGCGACGGCACGATCCCGGCCAACCTCGCAAGCGTGGTCGTGGTGCCGCAGTACTTCAACGTGGGCTATCGCGAGCTCGAGCTGAGCCCCGCCACCGACACCGCGTGGCACAACGTGTGGCAGGAGTTCAAGGCGGGTGGCTGAGGCGGAGGCGGCATCGCCCGCCTCCAACCGTCCAGGCCCCAGACCTCGGCGTTTTGCGAGACGCCGGCGCGGTACGCGCGGAGTCCAGTACCCGCGCGGACTCTGGCCGGCATTCGCGACCCCGGGAATGCTGTGGCTCGCGCTCTTCTTCCTCCTTCCCCTCTATGTGGTGCTCGCGATCGCCTTCGGATCAGTCGACCCGGTCTTCCGCAGTCCGATCCCCACGTGGAATCCGCTGCAGTGGGATCCCTCGCAGTTCCAGTTCATCTTCGGCCACCTGGTCGGCGCCGCCGGGTTCTTCGGACCCCCGATGGTCCGCACGTTCCTGTACGTCGCGGCGGCGTCGCTGATCGCGCTCGTCGTCGGGTATCCCGTCGCGTATTTCGTTGCGCGATTCGCGGGTCGCCGCCGTGTGCTGTTCCTTGCGCTCCTGCTCGCGCCGTTCTGCGTCAGCTACATGATGCGCATGCTCGCCTGGGTGAACCTCCTCGAGGTGGACGGTCTCGTCAACCACACGCTCGGGATCTTCGGCGTCACGCCGGTGGCGTGGCTGTCAGGTCAGCCGATCACCGTCGTGCTCGGTCTCGTCTACGGATACATCCCCTACATGATCCTGCCGCTCTATGCCGGGCTCGATCGAATCGAGAACAGCCTGCTCGAGGCGGCACGCGACCTCGGCGCGGGACGCTTCTCGACCTTCCGCCGCGTCACGCTCCCCATGAGCCGGCCGGCGATTCTCACCGGGTTGCTGATCGTGAGCCTGCCGATGTTCGGCGACTACTTCACCAACGACCTCCTCTCGGGCTCGCCACGAACCTCCATGCTCGGCAATCTCATCAACACCGCGGTGTCCACCCCCGGTGAGTCCGCCGAGGGTGCGGCGTTCGTCCTGCTGCTCTTCGCCCTGCTCATCCCGCCGATGGTGTACTACGCGAGGAGCACGTCGCGGCGTTCGATGGTGGAGGCATGAGCGACGTCACCGTCGAGCGCGGTCGCCTGCCGCTCCCTCGAGTGGCGGATCGACGTTCGCCCCTCTATCGATTCCTCCCCTCGCGCTCGAATCCATGGCGGCGTCCGATTTTCCTCGAGACGATCACCTGGCTGTACCTGCTGTGGTCGATCGTCCCGGTCGGACTTGCCGTGCTGTTCTCCTTCAACTCCGGACGCAGCCGGACGGCATGGCAGGGTTTCTCCCTGCGCTGGTATTTCCAGGACCCAGCCGGGTCCGTATGGAACGATCCAACGCTGCGTGACGCGCTGTTTCAGACCCTCAAGCTGGCTGGGATCACGACGATCATCGCGGTGCCGATCGGGGTCGCGTTCGCCATCGGTGTCGACCGCTGGCGCGGGCGCCTCCCGGCGGTGTTCAACTTCCAGATGCTCGTCTCGTTTGTGATCCCGGAGATCATCATCGGTGTCGCGCTGCTCTTCGTCTTCACCCAGCTCACGACGTTCATTCCGCTCGGAACACCGGCGCAGGTCGTCGGGCTGGTGACGTTCCAGCTCTCCTTTCCAGTTGTGATCGTGCGCGCCCGGCTCCTGTCGATCGGCAGTCAGTACGAGGAGGCGGCGATGGATCTCGGCGCATCACCGATTCAGGCGGTGCGCCGTGTGCTGCTGCCGATGCTGTGGCCGGCCATCTTCGCGAGTGCCGTCCTCGTCTTCGCCGACGTGATCGATGATTTCGTCATCGTGCGCGCGCTGTCGGCAGAGCTGTCCTCGGAGACGATGTCCGTGAAGATTTATAACGGCGCGCGTTCGACTGCGACGCCCGCGTTGAACGCGCTGGCAACGATCATGCTGGTCATCTCGATCGTGGCCCTGGTGATCGGGTTCGTCGTGTTCCGGCGCATGACGCGCAACGATACGATCAAGGGCGGTGCCGCGCTCGACCAGTTTGCGGCGCAGCTCTGACGATGGACCTCAGGCTCGATTCCGGTCAGCACGAGTTGCGCGAGCGCGCGGCGTCGCTGACTGCCGAGCTCATGACGCTCGAAGACCGCTGCGAGGCGAACGCGGGCCTCGACTCAGAGGCTCTCGCGTGGGCGGCAGATCGCATCCGGCATCACCGGCTCAACGCGATCAACATGCCCGCCGAGTGGGGCGGTCAGGGTCTCAGCACGTTCGACCAGGTGATCGTCCAGTCGGTGCTCGGCGGACTCACCAACGCCCTGTGGGACCTGGTCTGGCGTCCCGCCAACGCGTTGAGCCACTGCACGGAAGCGCAGCGGGAGCGCTTTCTGATCCCCGCGATCAATGGGCAGCGCCGTGACTGCTTCGCCGTCACCGAGCCGGACGCCGGATCCGATCCGTCGCGCATCAAATCCACCGCAACGCGTGTGGACGGTGGCTACCGCCTCAACGGCGAGAAATGGTTCGTCACCACAGGGGATGTGGCGGACTTTCTCATCGTGCTCGCGCTCGCCGGGACGGAGCGAGCCCCGACTCTGTTCCTGGTGGAGAAGGATCTGCCGGGCGTGAGCATCAAGCGGACTCCGCGATACATGCACACGTTCGTCTTCGAGCATCCCGAGTTTCTTCTGGAGGACGTTGTCGTCGCGGCCGACTGCGTGCTCGGTGAGGTGGGCAGCGGGTATGACATCACCAAGGAGTGGTTTGTCGAAGAGCGGCTGATGATCGGAGCGCGCTGCATCGGCGCGTCGCGCCGCGCGCTCGAGGTCGCCACCGACTACGCAAGGGGTCGCGTGCAGTTCGACCGGCCCATCGTCGAGCACCAGCTGATCGGGGCGATGCTCGCCGATTGCGCCGTTGACATCGCGCTGATGCAATCCCTCGTGCATCAGGTCGCCTGGGAGGCCGGAGGAGAGTTGGAACGACGAATCCTTCACGCCAAGGCGGCGATGGTGAAGTTGTCGGCCTCGGAGATGGCGGGCCGGGTCGTGGACCGATCGCTCCAGGTGCTGGGCGGCCGCGGCTACATGCGCGAGAGTCCGGTGGAGCGCCTGTACCGGGACATCCGCGTCGACAGGATCTGGGAAGGAACCTCCGAGATCCAGCGGGTCATCATCGCCGCCGAGATAGCCAAACGCGGGCTGACCTCGCTGCTCGACATCGGCGGCGGGGCCGCACCCGCCCATGTGCACTGAGAGCCGGTGCAGGTGCTGAGCGGCGCCGATCAGTTCGGCGCCACCACCGTGGGCGAGCCTCACTGGGTCGAGCATCTCAGGGTCACAGACCTGAGTGTCGGGACCTATTCCCTCGCCGCCGGCAGCGTGGACACGCAGGAACCGCATACCGAGGACGAGATCTACGTCGTGCTGAAGGGGCGGGGCGCTCTTGCAACCGAAGACGCCACTGCTGAGGTCGGGCATGGGTCGGTTGTCTACGTTCCCGCCGGCGAGCCGCACCACTTCGTGAGCATCGTCGAAGACCTCGTGCTCGTCGTCCTGTTTGCCCCGGCCGAGGGAACGCGCTCGGCGGGTGGCCCGTGGAATCCCTGAGAATCGAGTTCAGGAGCGGCGGCGTCGGGGGCTGGAGCCCAAGGTGAGGATTGAACTCACGGCCTACGCCTTACCAAGATGCCGGCCGGAAAATCGGCGATTTCGAATACAGAATCGGCCGCACGCGGCTTATGGGCCAACGTATTTCAGGTTCTTAGGGCAGGGTCTAAGGTAGGTCTAACTTCGGGCTCAACCGGCACCGCCCGCTGATCCCGCGGCCGCCGAGACTGCCTAGAAAGGGAGTCGACTGACCGCACGCAGCAGACACTCGGGCGTTGAGCGTTTCGAGGCCTTATGGGGTCTCAGGACGGGCGAAGCTGTTTCGCGCTGCGGTAGCTGTCGGGGGCGCCATCTTCCCATCCCGAATCGCCAAGTGCACATCGCATCGCGCATCCACCGCCGGATCGTGCGTGGCGACCAGGAGGGTCGCCCCAGTGCGGGCATGCAGTTCGAGCAGCAGCTCGATGATGGTCTCGCCGGTCGAAGAGTCGAGATTTCCAGTGGGTTCATCGGCAAGTAGCAATGGCGGATCCACGATCAGCGCCCGCGCAATCGCCACCCGCTGCTGCTCACCTCCGGACAGCTGGGAAGGGAGCGCATCGGCCCGGTCACCCAAGCCCACCTGCTCGAGGAGCTCGCGAGCTCGCTGCTGCAGCTTCTTTCCGGCTTCGTAGGGCAACAACGGCGCCGCCACGTTGTCTGCCGCTGTCAGTGCGGGTAGCAGATGAAACCGTTGGAACACGAATCCCACCTTCCGTCGGTACGTCACCATCCGCCGCGGTGGCAATTCATCCAGCTGGGTGTCCCCAACTCGCAGCGTCCCCGAGGTGAGGATGTCCATGCCGCCGATGACATGCAGGAGGGTGGACTTTCCCGAACCCGACGGACCCGTGATTGCGACCAGGGAACCTGCGTCGATGTCGATATCCACGTGGTCCAGTGCTGTCAGCGAGCGTTCGCCGGCGGGGTAATCGCGCGTCAATCCACGGCCGGTGACGGCGACGCCAGGCATCGATCAGTCCTCCGCTAATGCTGCGGCGGGCGCGGTTTGCGAGGCCTGCCACGCCGGCACCATGAGCACGGCGCCAACCAGGACGAGCCCGATCACCGCCGCCAGTATCGCCGAGGGAGCCACAGCCAGTGCAGACCCGGTCAGGATGGCGGCGAGCCCGAGTCCCACTGCACCTCCGGCGATCGCACCGACGATCCCCACCACCATGCCTTCCGTAAAAGCGAGACGGAACAGGGTCGCCGGTCGCCACCCGGTCGCCGCAAGCACCGCCTGCTCGCCGGCGCGGTCGCGAAGATTCACCGCTAGCACGTCGGCGACGCTGAAAGCCCCGAGCAGCAGCGCCAGGACCGCAGCGATTAGGTCAACGCTGCGTACCTGGACACTGACCACGTTGCCGAGCGCGGTGCCGACCACCTGGCCCTGGAACGCGAGCTGCACCGCCAGCAATACCGCGAACGCCGCAACTCCGATGAACAGACCAAGTGCACCGCTCACCAAGCGCGCGGGGCGACGCAAAAGATTCGCGCGCGCAATCCCAGAGACGTGGCGAACCGCGCGATGACGCCCGCCTCCACCAGGCACCGAGTACACGGCATCCAGCGGACGACCCCGAGTGGCTGCGTATGCCGGTGCAATGCCGGCGACACAAGCGAGTCCAAGCGCGATCGGAACCACGAGCAGCGCACGCCACCAGGGCAAATCCAGACGCAGCGCCAACGCGAGGATTTCAGCCAACGCTGCGCCCACAACTCCCGTGGTCAGACCGACCAGGGCAAGCTCGCCGAGGACGAGTCTGAAGAGTGCGGCCCGGCCCCAGCCGAGACACGCCAGCACTCCCAGTTCGGTGCGTCGCGAACGCACGCTCGCGTAGGCGCCGTTGGCGAGAAATAGGACGCAGACGACAAGGACGAGCACAAAGAGCACCAGGCTCTTCGCATCGACTGCGTTGAGTACAGCTAGCGCAGCCCCTTTGCGCACCCAACCTTCCGCAACCGTCAGTGCAGGTTCGCCGCAGCAGCCCGCGGGCAGATCGACATCCACGGTGGTCGGCGACGATCCCGCTGTGATGTCAACTTGCAACCCAGTGGCCTTCTTGATGGCTGTTGCCACGGCCAGGATGCGGGCGCGATCGATTGGCTCGAAGCCGTGCACATCTGCCACCCGCACGCGAATCGCGCTGATCGGCGCAGGGGCATCGGTGTCGGAGTAGCGAGTACACGACGGCGCCGTGATGGCCAAATTACCGCTGAGGTAGCAGGTTCGCGAAAGCATCTGCTTCAGGGCGGTGATGGTGGTGAGCAGCATCGGCGGCTGCGCGACGTATCCGCCCAGATTCATCGTTGGACCCAGTGGCTGGTTGTCGAGCGCCTTCTCGGAGGCGGCATTTGCTCCGGTCACGACCGGTGGGTAATAGGTCTCCAGTGGCACTGCACTCAGTGGGTTGAAGCCCGGCAGCTTGTCGGGATCGAATTCACCCTGGATCTTCAGTTGCACCACTCCGAAGGATCCGTTGGTTGGGTCCTCGTTGTAGATCAGGTTCCCCTGGTGGCCTGTGAGTCGCTGGAACTGCGTGTCCTCATTACCCGGTGGTGCTGGCATCTCAGTCTCGAAGGTGCCCGCACCCTCATCCCAAACTGACGCAGGGTTTGAGGTAGCGATCGGGGCAAGAGCGCTCCGCTGAGCCCGATAAGCAACGCCCGACGAGGTCCAGTACGTAATGATCATGCCGCCCTGGAATTGCCCCTCAACGCTGACCTCGCCGCTCCGGAGCTGGTTGAGTAAGGTCGCGTAGCTGGACTGCGCGCTGAGCGTCCGCTGTTGTACGACCGGTCCTGCAAGTCCCTGCAGAAAGCTCTGAACCGCTTGAGAATTCGCGAGCTCGTCGGGTACATTCACATCAGGTGGAACGGTCAGTTGCTGCACGCTTGCGGTGAGCGATTCATCAAGGAAGTTGCGTGACGCTGCAATGACGGGAAGTCCGAGTGTCTGTTGTACAGGCGGCAGCAAACCTTGCAACTCGGAGAGGTACGTCCCGGACACCACGGTCTGAGGTAACCCGACGAGATTTGCTTCCTGCACCGGATCAATCGCCGACAGCATCATGGGAAAGCTGAAGGTCACGATTGCGCCAGGTGCCGAAGGTGTACCGAGCAGGGACGATGTGTTGATCGTCGGACTCATCCCCGAAAAGCACGCGAGGTTCTCTTCACCACCAGTGTTTAGCCCTCCGGGTGGATTGAGTTGCAGTTCTGGGCACGACGCCACTGGCTTTGCGTGGCCCGTGACCACCTCCTCGACCGCGACGCTCGAATCCGCCTGCTGCACGATTACGAGGCGATCGGTCGGTGTGTAGTAGACGTAGTCGGTGCCTCCTGGGTATGACGACAAGCCATTGGCGGCCTTCCATGTCACCTGTACACGAAACAGTTGGTACGGGTCTGAGCTACTCAGTGGGACCACCGGCACCACCACTGTCGCCTGCGGGATCACGTACCCGATGTTCGCGATGGGCGCAGCCACGGTGACGTTGGGCAGCGCGAGAATCTTCTGCCACTGAGCGATCGAGATGCCCCCGAACGTGCCGGCCAGGAAGTTGTCCCGGACCAAGTTGTCCTGCGTCTCAATCGCGTCGGCAGCTCCCTTCGGTCGCACCAAGATGTCGTACGCCGGTCGCGCTGCCGCATCGATAGTGCCGTGCACCTCGAGCTGACTGGTCGATGCTGCTGCAGTGAGCAGCGAGAAGCTCACCGATGCCACCAGGATGCCCGCACCCAGCGCGATCGACCGGTCTCGGCGCGATCGCACCTGCCGTCCGATCATCCGCCACAAGCCGCCGGACGTCATCTGGTGAGTCCAATGAGCCCCAGGAGGTCACCAACCACCCGTCAGTCCTCAGCCAGTGCTGCGGCGGGTGCAGTTTGCGAAGCCTGCCACGCAGGGACCATGAGCACGGCGCCGACAAGAGCGAGCCCGATCACCGCAGCCAGGATCGCCGCAGGAACCACCGCGAGCGCCGACCCGGTGAGCAGCGCAGCGAGCCCCAATCCCACCGCACCGCCGGCAATGGCACCGACGACCCCAACCACCATCCCTTCAGTGAAGGCGAGGCGGAACAACCTCGCCGGCCGCCAACCGGTCGCCGCGAGCACCGCTTGCTCGCCGGCGCGATCGCGGAGGTTCACGGCCAGCACGTCGGCGACGCTGAAGGCACCGAGCAGCAGCGCGAGTACCGCTGCAATCAGGTCGACGCCACGCACCTGCAGGCTGACGAGGTTGCCCAGTGCCGTCCCGACCACCTGGCCTTGAAATGCCAGTTGTACGGCGAGCAATACGGCAAAGGCAGCGACACCGATGAACAAGCCGAGTGCACCGGTTATCAACCGCGCCGGGCGACGCAGCAAGTTCGCACGCGCGATCCCGGAGACGTGGCGAACAGCGCGGTGACGTCCGCCGCCGCCGGGAACTGAGTACACGGCGTCCAGTGGACGGCCCCGAGTCGCGGCGTACGCAGGCGCGAGCCCGGCGACGCAGGCGAGTCCAAGGGCGATCGGCACCACGAGCAGTGCGTGCCACCACGGCAGATCCAAGCGCAGCGCCAAGGCCAGTATTTCGGCCAATGCTGCGCCAATCACTCCCGTGGCCAGACCGACCAGGGCAAGCTCACCGAGGACGAGTCGGAAGAGCGCGGCCCGGCCCCAGCCGAGACACGCCAGCACTCCCAGTTCGGTGCGTCGCGAGCGCACGCTCGCGTACGCACCATTGGCAAGAAAGAGCACACAGACAACAAGCACAAGCACGAAGAGCACGAGGCTCTTTGCATCGACTGCGTTGAGTACCGTTAGCGCAGCCCCTTTGCGCACCCAACCTTCCGCAACCGTCAGTGCAGGCTCGCCGCAGCATCCCGCCGGAAGATCCACATCAACAGTGGTAGGTGACGAACCAGCAGTGATGTCCACCTGCAATCCAGTGGCTTTCTTGATGGCCGTCGCTACCGCGAGGATGCGAGCACGATCGATCGGTTCGAAGCCATGCATATTCGCGACACGAACCCGGATTGCGCTAATCGGCGCTGCAATGTCGGTCGTGCCGTACCGCGTGCAGGAGGGCACGATCTTGTTTGCGACCGTGTAGCAAGACTGGGAAAGCATCTGTTGCATTGCGGTCAGCGAAGTCAGCAGCAGAGGGGGCTGAGCCACATAACCGCCGAGGTTCATCGTCGGGCCGAGTGGCTGATTCTTGAGAGCCTTGCGTGAGGCGGCGTTCGCACCAGTGACGACCGGGGGGTAGTACGTCTCCAGCGGGACCGCACTGAGCGAATTGAAGCCTGGCAGTTTGTCAGGATCGAATTCCCCGATCAGCTTGGGGGTCACGGTCCCGCTGTAGCCCGTGGAGAAGTTGAAGGCGTTGTTACCTTGATGTGATGTCAACTTCTGAAACTGCTTGTCCGCGTTGCCGGGAGGCGCTAACAGCTGGATTTCGAATTCGTTGTCACCTGCGTCCCATACAGAGGTGGGGTTTGACGTCTCGACCGGAGTGAGGACGCCGCCGTTCTCTCGGTACTGAACTCCAGACGTTGTCCAGTAATCCTCTATCGCGCTGCTGTCTATCGCCTCGTTCATGAAGCCTCTGAGGGGATACTGCAACTGGTGGAGCAGTGTCGTGTAGCTCGACTGTGCAGAGAGGGTCTGCTCCTTCACAGTTGAGGCAGGGAGACTCCGCAGGAAATCCTCGACGCTGGTACCGTCGGGATTGGCAAGCTGCTGCGCTGCGTCGACGCCGGCCGGAATCACGAGCTGCTGCACGGATGCGGTGAGTGATTCGTCAAGGAAGGTGCGTGACGAGGCGATAACCGGGAGTCCGTTGAAGTCGCTGATCGGCGCAGACAACCCTTGCGTCTCGGACAAATACTGGCCGGAGACCATCGTTTGCTGCAACCCGACCAGCTTCGCTTCCTGAACCGGGTCGATGGCCGAGAGCATTACCGGGAAAGTGAAGGTGACCTCGTCACTTGGTCCAGTACGAATACCGTACACGTTGATTACGC
>JBAUTF010000321.1:0-12238 GCA_049582065.1 Candidatus Dormiibacterota bacterium
AGGCGCGCCGGCCGTTTGACTCCACCTCTGCCTCGCCGCCACGCAGCCGGACGATCCGGCCGGGCCGGCTCATGCACATGGAGGTGACTCCTCGAGCTGGATCGCGAAGCGCTCGGCGACCACGCGCACGGCACGGGCGACCGCGGTGCATGGCTTCGAACCCAATGCAAACTGGCTTCCCTCGATCCCGATGAGGCGTACGTGCGGCGTGGCGCCCAGCGCGCGCGCGAGCGCCAGCGCCTCAGAGACACCAAGCCCATGCGAGCTGGATCGCCCGCGAGTCACCGAGCCGTCCGGGTTGAGCTCGCGCACGGTCCCCGGTGGCGCACTGCTCACCACCGCGTCGACGACGACCACCTCGGCGTGGCGCGCCATCGACTCGGCGAGAGCAGCCACATCGTCCGAGTTCTCTTCCACGTCAACGTTGTCGAGCCGCAAGGCGCGAATCGCCCGTGCCGCCAGCAGGCCTGCCGCGTCGTCTCCGCGCAGCTCGTTGCCGATGCCCGCGACCAGAGTCCTCGTCATTGCTCTTCGACCTCCACGCGGAGGAAGTGAGTGGCACACGAGATGCAGGGGTCGTAGTTGCGGATCGTCTGCTCGCTGAGAGCCTGAAGCCGATCGTTCTCGAGATGTAGGTTGGCCCCGACCACGCCGCGCAGGTCGTCCTCGATGGCCAGTTGGTTCTGGGCGGTCGGGGGAACGATGACCGCCTGCGTGATCAACCCTGCCGCGTCTAGCTCATAGCTGTGATACAGGAGCCCTCGCGGGGCTTCGCTGGCCCCGTAGCCCGTGCCGGCACGAGGCTGCACGTCCACGTAACCTGACTGCGGCTCGGAGTAACCGCGGATCACATTGAGCGCGATGGCGCACGCTTCCATCGTCTCGAGCGCTCGCACGATGATGCTGCGAAACGGGTTGCGGCAACCTGCGTCGACCCCGGCCAGCGTCGCTTCCGCACGCACATCGGCGGACAGCTTGTCGAAGTTCAAGGCAAACCTGGCCAGCGGTCCGACCAGGTAGGGCTTGCCGCGGTGCCGCGACAGGAGAGCCGTCGAGTGACCCGATTGCTGCTCCGTGAACTCCACGGCGAAATCGCGAACCGGGATGTCCAGCCCTCGCGTCGACACGATCCTGTCGCCGAGCATCGGGTAGTCGCGCGCGTGCGACAGCGAGACCAGCTCCCAGTCGGGCTCGAATTCCGGGAAATCGAACGTGGCCGTCCAGCGCACGGTGGATCGCGCCGTCTCGTAGGCCTTCTCCAGCGGTGCGACCAGGACTTCGAGCTCCGCCCGTGAAGGAGCTCTGTGAAAGCCGCCGACACGCGGGTTCACCGGATGCACCGGCCTGCCTCCAACCACCTCCACGATCTGGTTGCCGGCCTTCTTCAGCTGCAGTCCGGCTTTAACGACGTCGGCGTGGTCGCGCGCCATCGCGATCGCACTGTCGTAGCCGAGGAAGTCTGGCGCGTGGAGCAGGTAGACGTGCAGGGCGTGGCTCTCGATCCACTCGCCGCAGTAGATGAGGCGGCGCAGGTCGTGGATAGGCCCGCCGACTGTGACTCCGCACGCGTCCTCGATCGCGACGCCGGCGCTCATCTGGTAGGCGATCGGGCAGATGCCGCAGATGCGGGCTGTGATGTCGACCGGCTCCAGGTAGGAGCGCCCGCGCAGAAGTGATTCGAAGAAGCGAGGAGGCTCGTAGAGCTCGAGGCGCACGTCCTTGACCTGCCCGCCCTTGATGCGCACGTGCAGAGCGCCCTCGCCTTCGACGCGGCCCAGCTCCGCCACCTTGATCGTGCGATCGGCGTCGGTCATGGCTGCGGCTCCTCCACGGCATCTTGTCTCACGGATTCATCGCGCATCTTCGGCTGCCATGCGTTCACGTTCCGCAGCCGCTGCACCACATCGAGGCGCCGGTCGCCCAGCTCCTTCCAGCGCGCGATGAGCGACGTTGCGTTGAAGGTTTCCGACGGGCCGAAACAGCCGTAGCAGCCTCGGCCATAGGCGGGGCAGATCGCCCCACAACCCGCGCGTGTGATGGGACCCATGCACGGCATGCCCTTGGCCACCACGACGCACTCGTGGTTGCGCAGCTTGCATTCGATGCAGACGCTGTGCGCTGGAACCGCTGCCCGGCGCGTGTGCAGGAAAGCGATGACCACCTCGAGCAGCTGGTGCCGGTTGACCGGGCAGCCCTGCAGCTCGAAATCGACCTTCACGTGGTCTGAGATCGGAGTCGACGTAGCCAGGACCTTCAGCTGTTGTGGGCGCGGGTAGACGCCCGAGGCGAAATCTCCCAGGTCGCCGAAGTTTCGCAGCGCCTGGATGCCGCCGGCGGTGGCGCACGCCCCGATCGCGACCAGGTGACGCGACTGGCGGCGAATTCGCCGAATCCGCGCGACGTCCTTCTGGGTCGCCACCGAGCCCTCCACCAGGGCGAGGTCGTACGGTCCGCCCCTGGGGTTCGTCGAAGCCTCGAGGAAGAAAGCGACATCCACCTCGCTCGTGAGTGAGAGAAGCTCGTCTTCGAGGTCGAGCAGGCTCAGCTGGCAACCATCGCACGATGAGAACTTGAACACGGCCAACTTTGGCTTCCGAGTCATTTGGACACGGGGCGCTGTCCCATCACAGCTCCTTCACTGCCATCAAAGGCGTCAGGCGCGACAACGGCAGCACCGGGCCGTCGCGACAGATCAACAACGGACCCAGTTGGCAGTGACCGCACACGCCTGCGCCGCATTGCATGTTCCGCTCCATCGAGAGCCAGACGTTGGACGGGTCGATGCCAACGTCCGTCAGGCCGGCGGCCGCGAACCGCATCATCACCTCTGGGCCGCAGACCATTGCAGTCGAGTAATCGGGTTCCACAGAGATACGTTTGAACAGCTTGGTCACGACCCCGACCTCTCCCTTCCATCCGCGCGCGGCGGCATCGACGGTCACGTGCACGTCGACGTCGAACCGGCCCCGCCATCGTTCGACCTCACGCGCGAACAGCAAATCGCCCGGCGTTCGCGCCCCGTAGAGGATGACCACGCGCTCGTATTCGGCGCGACGCTGGAGCACCATGTGGATCGCTGAACGCAGCGGCGCCAATCCCAGGCCGCCGGCGACGACCACAACGTTCCGTCCCCGGCTTGCCTCGAGCGGCCAACCCACACCGAACGGTCCGCGCACTCCGAGCAACGCCCCCGCGCGCAGCTGTGTCAGCGCCCTGGTGACGGGGCCGACGTCCCGCACCGTGTGAGTGACACGCCCGCCGTTCACGGCGCTGATGGAGATGGGGACCTCGCCCTGGCCGAAGGCGTACAGCATGTTGAACTGACCGGGTTCGTATGAGGCCAGCGGGTCATCGAAGTCGAAGCTGACCGTGTCGCGCGTCTCTCTCCTCCGGCTTTTGACGGTGACCATTCGAGGTAGCCCGAAGGGCGCGTCAGTGGGAAGCGACGTGGCCATAGACGTCCAGCAGCTGTAGCTCGGTGAGCTCGAGGTCCCTGATGGCCAGGTCAGCGAAGCGGCTCATCAGCTCGTAGCCGAGCTCGTGGTCCCTGGCCGCCTTTCCCCGCAGGCATTCACCGTCGAGGCTGATCACCCGCGTAGGCTCGAGCGCGATCGCGTCGAAGTGCCAGCGATACGGCTCGAACAGCCACGACCATCCGACCGCTTCGCCTTCACCTCGTGTGGCCACGATGATGGGTTCTCTTCCCGGCGCCGCCATCTCGATCGACACCCGGCCGTGGCGGATCACCTGGAATGTCCCCGCCGGCTGTCCGGTATGGAACATCGCGGCGCCTCCCGCGAAGACAGCGAGCGTGCCACAGCCCGCGAGCTCGTCCAGCACCGCGTCCGGCAGCCCGGTGAAGACGCGCGATTGGGCGAGCAGGTCTCTCACGGTCTCGATCTCGTGGGTCATGTGTTGGCTCCTCCTGCGCTTGCGGCGGCCTCCGCGGTGAAGGCATGCGCCTCCTGTGTTATGTCGATGGCGACCGGGCACCACGCGATGCAGCGCCCGCAGCCGGAGCAACCGGCGGTGTCGAACTGGTCGTGCCAGGTCGAGAGCTTGTGCGTCAACCACTGCCGGTAGCGCGGCGCCGTCGAAGCGCGAACGCTGCCGCCGTGGATGTAGGAATGGCCCGAGTTGAAGCACGAGTCCCACCGGCGCTCGTGTTTGGCCGTGCCGGCCAGGTCGGAGGTGTCCTCCACGGCCGAGCAGAAGCAGGTCGGGCAGACCATGGTGCAGTTGCCGCACGAAAGGCAGCGCTCGGCGATCGACTGCCAGCGCGGGCTTGCCTGCGCGCCGCGAAGGGTCGCGGCAATGCTCGGAGGCATCGTGCGGGTGATGCTCGCGGCCGTGGCTGCGACTGTTGATTCAGCCAATTCGATATCTGCCGTCGAAGCGGTCTCGGTGAACAGGCCGGCGACCAGCTCGCGTCCGTTTTCGGTGGCCGCCTCGACCACGAATCGATGGCCGCCCTCATCGATCTCCGTGATGGCGAGGTCGTAACCGCGCCGGGCCCGCGGCCCCGCTTGCATTGAAGGGCAGAAGCAGGTGGATGTCGAGCGGGCGCAGTTCACCGCCACGATGAAGGCGTTCTCGCGCCGGGCTCGGTAGTGCGGATCGGGATGGTCTCCACCGATGAACACCCGGTCCTGGATGAGGATCGCTTCGAGATCACATCCGCGAACTCCAAGCAAAGCGAGGGGAGCGTTCGAATCACGCTCCTCGGCGGTCGTGACCTTCCCATCCTTCAGCGAGGCCCGCCACATGACCAGGCGAGCGGGGAAGAACAGGCGCTTCCAGGAGTCGGCCGGCACCGTGTAATCGAAGAAGCGATCACCTTTCCGGGTGATGCGATAGGTGCCCGGTGACTGTTCGTCGACGACGCCGCGTGGCAGCTCCGCCGCCGACTCGATCGGTCTGATGACCAGGGCACCATGGGCAAGCACAGGTGCGTGAACCAGGTAGCCACGCCGCTTCAGCGCCTGCACGAGCTCGTCAAGCCGTGCGGCTGGAATGACGACTCGGCCCGGCGCTCCAGCGGCCGTGTCGGGTTTCCAATTCGACAATGCGGGATTCAGTGGCACCTCCGATCCCGATGCTCGGTCAGAGGCGATTGCACAGCCAGTGCCACTGGTGCCGATGGCGGCGGGCCGAACGCCCCTGGGCTACTCGCTCATTTGGTGAACGGCTTCAGGTTCTCGATCTCCGATTCGTCGAGGTCGGCGAACAGCGCCATGTCGTCGGCGCGCGAGATGAACCGGATCGGCAGCACGACCTCGTTCTTGAAGAACCCTTCAGGCGTGATCACGACCCCGACCAGCTCTCCCTTGTCGTAAAGCAGCGCCCGGACCCGGCCCAGGCGGCGGCCCGTGTGGCCGAGCATGACGTTCTCGTCGTCATCGATCTCGATCGCGCCGCTCGGCTTGTTGGCGACCTCCTCTGTGTTCGTGAGCCCGACACCGCCTGTCAGGGTCTCCGCCTCGTCGAGCACGGCCTCGCCCGCAGTCAGCGGCTTGAACCGGTAGCTGAGGTAGGGCTGCTGGCCACGAATCTCGTCTGCGGACATCGAAAGGCGAACCAGGTCGTGTGTGGCCGACTCGACCGCGGAAATTGGAATCATCACCTCATCGGTGATGTAGAGCTTCTCCGCGGCGATGAGACGGCCGACGAGCGACCTGTCGTCCTTGAGCACGATCGCCTGTGGGCCAAAACCTTCCTGGTCGACCAGGACACTGGCCAGGACTCCGGCCTTGCCGCCGTCGCTCGCCAGGACGTCCACGCCGAGCCGGAAATCTGAAAGCTCCGGCATCAACATCCATTATGGAGAGGAGCCCGGTACGCACGTCGGGCGCAGCCCGGGTTCGCCTCCCGGCTCTACCCGACCGTCAGCGCAGCTCGAAGATCTCGTAGTCGAGCCGGCTCAGGTCCGGGGTGACGACTCCTTTCGCCACGGCCTGGATCTTGTTCAGCCACGCGTACCGGGGATCGGCAGTGTCGTAGAGCGGCGCCGCGGTGTCCAGGCCAGTCCCAGGTGCTCCCCGGTGGAGAGCCTGCACGCGATGCGATGGACGCGCCGGTGGCATTCGCTCCGGGCTCGCTCAAGGCCGTACCCTATTCCCCGTGGTCGCGCGCTCCGAGGTCGTCGGCAGCCTTCTGAGGCCAAAAAACCTGGCCGTTACGAGGCAGAGACACGAGCGAGGCGAGGTCTCCGACCGCGAGCTCAAGCAGGTCGAGGACCGGGCTGTAGACGATGCCATCAAGCTCCAGGAATCGGCCGGCATCGACGTCATCACCGACGGCGAGCAGAGGCGGTACGCTTTTTACGGCCACCTGATCGACTCGTTCGACGGGTTCGACAAGGAAGGTGGCTGGGCCATCCCCTTCCGGGACGAGAAGGGAGAGGAGCTGATCCTGAAACGGCCCGTGGTGGTCGAGCGGCTGCGCTGGCGCCGGAGCATGTGCTCGGAAGAATGGGTGTACATCCGCGCCAAAGCAAAGGGTCCCGCCAAGGTCACCATGCTCAGCGCCCAGCAGGCGGCGGCTTACTACGACCCGGAGAAGTCCAAGGGCGCGTACGCCACGCGCGATGCATACCTCGCTGACATCGTCGATCTGTCCCGGCGCGAGGTCGCGGAGCTGATCCGGCTCGGGTGCAGCTACATCCAGATCGACGGCCCTCAGTACGGCGCCCTCCTCGACCCGAAGATGCGCGAGGGTTATCGCCAGCGCGGCAGCGATCCCGAGGAGATCATCGACCGCTGCATCGAGATGGACAACGCGATCGTCTCGGGCCATCCCGGGATCACCTTCGCGCTGCACATCTGCCGCGGCAACAACCAGAGCAAGTTCTATGCCGAAGGCGATTACGAGCCGATCGCCCGGATCTTCCAGCGCACGCTGTTCAACCGCTTCCTGCTCGAGTACGACGACGAGCGATCGGGAGGGTTCGCACCGCTGCGGCACCTGCCCGAGGACCGGGCGGTGGTGCTGGGCCTGGTGACGACCAAGAAACCAGCCCTCGAGCCAGAGGACGAGCTTCGCGCCCGCATCAAGGACGCGTCAAAGTACGTTCCCCTCGAGCGGCTCGCCCTCAGCCCGCAGTGCGGGTTTGCCTCCACCATGGAGGGCAACCGCATCTCGCCCGAGCAGCAGCGCGAGAAGCTGGAGCTCGTGGGCAGGGTCGCCAGGTCGGTCTGGTAGTCGCGACCTGAACCGGCTGGCTCTGGGAATCGGCGCCTTCGCCATCGTCTGCGCCATCGCCGTCGCGATTGCCGGCTTGGCGCTGGGCAATCACAGCTCACCGAGCCCCGAGGTGTTACCGCCGGCGCCCGGTCCGCCGGTCAGCGGGCTGTGCACGGAGCAGCTCACATTCCTGGCGGACGGCAGCGTCTCGCCCCTTTTCTGTTCCAACGGCGACGTCAACCGCATCGCCTGGAGATACTTCGCTGACAAAGACCTGACCGTGATGGGACTGGGCATTTTCGCGGCCGACACCGATGTCGCGACCGCGATCCGCCAGGACTTGAGCGGTCATGCCACAGGCGCAGTCGAGTGCAGCGCCTATCAGCTAGCATCCGTCTACTACGGCTGGGGTTTCGGCGTCGACGTGACCACCGGCGTCCTGACCGGCGGCTGCCCGATTCCGCCTCACTGAGCTCAGGGCTGTCACAGGCGATCACATAGTTGGGACCTCGTGGCCTGGCAACCGCGCCGCGGCCTGGCCGAAAGCGCGCGCGAACAGAGGAAGCGCAAGGCCGAGCAGGGCAGCACTGGCCACCAGTGCGGCTCGAATCGACACCCCTGAGGCGACCACACCGAGCATCGGCCCACCGACTATCTGCCCCAGGGCGTCGGCCTGGCCGTCGACCGAAAACAGTGTCGCCCGGTTGGCGGGGTCGAGCGAGCGGTTGAGCCATGCGCGCTGGACTGGGCCGAACACCTGGCGCATCACGGACGCCGCCCAGATGAAAGCGATCGCCATGCCCAGGTTGGTGGCGATCGCGAAACCGGCGATCATCACGGCGCGAGCGGCGCTGAAAGCAAAGAGTGATCGGGTGACGACAGCATGGTTCTCCAGGTCCAGGCGGCTCCTGACGACCTGCATGGCGGCGATTCCGATCAGGGCCGATCCTCCGCTGATCAGCCCGAACCACCAAACCGGCGAGAGTCCGCCGATGCTCGGAAGCCCGATGTCTTTGATGAGATGGACCTGGTACAGCCGGTCGACGCCCTCACCCGAGAGGCCCCACAAAACCGTGATGCACAGGATCGTCTGGACCAGCGGCCTGGCGGATATCGTGCCGATGGACGATCGGAGGCCCGCGACCAGTCGCGCTGCCCCGGCCTCATGTCGAGGAACGGCTTGAAAACCTTTCTCGGTCATCGCGAACCCCAGGTAAACCGATAGAGGAAGGAAGAGGACACCACCGACCACGATCGGCAGGTTCAGCCGCACTGTGGCCAGCCCGACCCCGGCGAAGATCCCGAGCAGGCCGGCGACCTGGGCGTATTGCGAAGCCCGCAAGAATAGCCGTCCAGCCCGCTCGTCGCCCACCTCATCTGTGATCCATGCGTCGTCAGCGCCATCCGCCATCGTGATGCCGATGCCCCAGATGACCTGCGCGAGGGCGATCGCGGTGAACCGCGGGACCAGGCCTTCGAAGATGAAGCCGGCGCCGGCGAGCGAGTATCCTGCCGCCACCGCCCAACGGCGGCTGAAGGCGTCGGCGAGCAGGCCGGTAGGCACCTGGAATATGAGGCAGGTGAGCTCGAGAGCGGAGCCGACCAGGAGCAGGCGGAGGGGGTCGAGATGGGCGACCTCGACCTGGTAGACGAGATTCGTCACCGATACGACGGTGTACAAGAAGGACACGCCGACGTTCATGAGCAGGTAGACGGATGTCGGGTCGTTGGACCGGATGCGCACGTGAAGGATCTCCTCCCGCCGGCGCGATGGCGCGGCGAATCAACGGTCGGAGCGGGAGAAGATCGAGCGCCCGGTGCGGAGGCTAGAGATCTCCCGCGACGTCAGGGACGTTCGCGGGTGCTCTCATAGGCGGGAATCCTAATCCCTTTATTCCTGTTGTGGAAGCCTGAACGCAGTAGGAGCGCTACCCCTTTCCGACGCTGACCATCCAGGTGATCCCAAACCTCTCGGCCAGCACACCGAGCAGTCTGCCCCAAGCTGGCGGATGGCGGGTTTCAGCGGACCGGTTGGCGAGAGCTCACAAGCCTGGCTCCGGAGAACGCCAGGAAGGTGCCCAGGGCCACCGCCGACAGGACGACCGGCGCCCCGCCCAGCCCGACCCGGGCGATTGCGAAACCGATGACGGCGGGAATCACGGCGCCACCCAACATCGCTCCTGGGAAGAGCCACGAGGTGGCGCGTGAGTCGCCCGGCAGGAGCCTCGCCAGCCAGACGATGCCGGTCGGGAAGATCGGCGCGATGACCAGGCCCGTCACGACATAAGCGACTGGGGCGGCGACTGCCGAGATCGCCGCCAGGAGGGCCAGCGTCCCCAGGGCCGAGGCCGTCGTCACGATCGCCCACTCGGGGACTCGCGAGGGCACCAGGCCGATAAGCAGGCGGCCGACCGCCATCGCAAGCCAGAACCCGGACGTCAACGCGGCCGCAGACGCGGCTCCCAGGCCGAGCGACCGGAGGTGCGAGGTCGACCAGCCGCCGACGCCGGCTTCCGTCCCGACGTAGAGGGCGAACGCGATGACGAAGATCGCGACGAGGGCCGTAGGCCGGCGCGCCGACGATTGGGGCGCAACCGGCAGGCGCCCTGGGATTCGAAGTCCCTCCCACATGAGGCCGAGCGCAAGGACTGAGCCCCCGGCATAGAGCAAGACGAAGTGGTGCTCCCCGAAGAGCGCGACGAGGATCGGGCCCAGAACAGCGCCGATCCCGAATGCGCCGTTGAGCATGTTCAGCACGGCTGTCCTCCGGGCTCCCTCGCTGTGGGCGACGATCTGGTTCAGCCCGATGTCGAGGGCACCGAAACCGATTCCGAGGACGAAGACGGCGGCCAGCATCACAGGCCAAGCCGGCGCCAGCGCCACCAGCGCGCACCCGGCCGCCACAAATCCAAGCGCGGCCACCACCACGCGACGATTGGGCAGCCGCTCCATGGCGCGCATTGAGCCGATGACGCCCGCCAGGGCGCCCGCGAAGTGCGCGCTCAGCACGCCGCCGGCGATCGGAAGGCTCACCTCGAACCGGTGCGCGAGGATCTGGAGGAGCGGACCGTAGGCCGACACGACCATGCCGATCAACAGGAAGGTGGCCCCGATCGAGGCCATGGATCGCGTGGACAGCAGCACGCGGTCCTCGACTCTGGGGCCGGCCCCTGAACTCATTGAGCCTCCTACCTGTGCGTGAAAGGCGGCTGATAGAAATCGGCGACGCGGCACGAACGGCCGTCGAGCGCGACCTCGCTGAACTGGTAGAGGATGGCGCCCGTCGGCGCGAACACCTCAACCCGGCGCAGCCTCAATGAGAAGGAGCGAGACGCGCCGGGACGTGCTGCAGCAACGGCCTCGCGCAGCTCAGGCGCGCCGATCACGTAGAGCTCCCCCACCTCGGAAGCGGAAGGTCGCAGGATCGCGGCATCTGCCCCGCTCCAAACCACCACCGGCGTGATCGTGAATCCGGACCGCGTGTCGAAGTCGTCGAGCATTCCAAGGACGTCGGCATCGCCGGCCGCGAGGCCGAGCTCTTCGTGGAGCTCACGGATGGCGCACTCTCGTGCATCTTCGCCCGGGTGCACCTTGCCGCCGGGAAGCGCCATCTGGCCGGCGTGCCTGCTCATACCGAGCGTCCGCTGGAAGATCGGAACGCTTGGCCTGCCATCTTCCTGGAGGAGCACGACGGCCACCGACGCCGGGATGAGCGGCTCGGGAGATGCGCGGCGATCGAATCGGCGAAGGTTCTGCGATATCGCGGCCCGGAGGTCGGACGCGCTCACATCTCCGGGTCCATGGGGCGATGCTAGGGCCTCGACGCAAGTCCCAACTGGCACGCCGGTCTTCTCGGCCCCCGTTCTGTCGCGCCCGGCCCGTTCATGGAGCGGGTCGAGGGGCCGCCCTGCGGTCCTTAGATCAGGCGGTGGCCGCGTGCCAAACTGATCGACGTGTTTGCAAGCTCCAACTACCCTCCTGACGAAGCGGCGGCCGAGCGTTTTGTATCCGAGATGAGGCACGGGACGCTGATCGCGTGCACTGCCGGCGGTTACCCGCAGGTGAGCATCCTTCCGTTTGTGAAGACCGGCGAGATCATCGAGCTCCACTGCGTCCAGGGCGACCCGACTTTCGATGCGGTTCGGGCTCACCCGCGCGTGACCTTCTTCGTGTCGGACTTTCTCGCCTGGTCGCCTCACAGCTGGGTCGACGACCGGGACGCGGGGCGCGCCACCCTCCACTTCCGCGCGGTCGCCTTTGAGTGCGACGTCGAGCGCGTGTCGACTGATCCTGACGATGTCGCGGGCGCGCTCAGCCGCCTCCTCGCCGCGTATGAACCCGGCGCCGCGTACGAGCCCGTCAAGATGGGCGACTTCTACGGCCCGCGCCTCCGGCGCCTCGCGACCATGCGACTGCGCGTGGTCAGGCGGCAGATCAAGTTCAAGACGGGACCGGCCGGCACCAGGGAGACGAAGCTGAAAGTTGCGGACCGGCTCCGCGAGCGAGCCGAGGGCGGCGACCTTCGAGCCGCCGACGTCATCGAGGCGTCGCTTCTCGGTTAGAGGTCCCTCGCCGCCGGCGGCGGATCGTTCAGGCGCCGAAAAAGCCGGTCCGAAGCTCGGACAGCAGCGACTCCAGCTCAGTGGGATCAAAGCCGGAAAAAAGCGGGGGTGGTGCCCAGGAGCGCGAGCGCGTCGCCAGGGCTGCTCACCTCAGACGGAGCCACTCCTCCCCACCAGTGGGGAGGTGGCGCGCAGCGCCTGTGGGGAGGTGAAACTCACTCGAGTTGCGACCAAGAAGGCGCGCGCCCCCTTCACATGGCAAGCAATGCCCGCAAACCAAGAGTCGGTCAACCCCGGGCGGCCGATCGCGCAGGGCGCGAACGACCGCTCGGAAGCTGATTTCGACGCAGCGGACTAGCGGTGCGCCACGACCTTCGAGTCGTGGTGGATGACCTCGCCGTCGTGCCACTCGGGCTCGCCTGCAAGGAGCTCCTGGATCTGGTGAAAGCGCTTGCCCTGCTCCGCCGAGTCGGCGAACTTCTTGTACGCTGCCT
>JBAUTF010000322.1:0-16659 GCA_049582065.1 Candidatus Dormiibacterota bacterium
ACCAACTCCTCCAAGGTCGTCGTTCATGAGCAAGTCCAACGCCGCGGTCGACGCTCTGGTCAAAGCCCAGACCCACGAACTGCGTCTACCCACTGTGGGTAATCGTTTCGGAGACCTGGCCGACCAGGCAGGGCGCGACGGCGTACCGCATCGCGATTACCTCGCCAATCTCTTCGAGCTCGAACTCGACGACCGCAGTCAGCGCCGCGCCGAGCGGCGCTTGCAAGAGGCTCACTTTCCACACCGCAAGAGGCTCGAGGATTTCAGCTTTGAGCAGTCCTCGGTTAGCGCGACCCTGCTGCACCAGCTGGCCAAGGGTGAATATCTGGCTCGTGCCGAGAACGTCATCTTCATCGGCGACAGCGGTACCGGAAAAAGTCACCTCGCCACGGGCCTTGGTATCGCCGCCTGCCACCAAGGACGTCGCGTCCGTTTTACGACCGTGGCCGCGTTGGTGACTGAGCTCCAGGAGTCGCAAGATGCTCACCAGCTCGGCCGCGCTGTCCGGCGCTACTCAGGCATTGAGCTTCTGATTCTGGACGAGCTTGGCTACGTCCAATCTTCTGAGACTGGAGCCGAACTTCTCTTCCAGGTCCTCGCCGAGCGCAACGAGGCTGCCAGCATTATCGTCACCACCAACCTGCCCTTCGGTGAGTGGACGCGCATCTTCACCGACGCGCGATTGTGCAAGGCAGTCGTCGACCGTCTCACCTTCGGTGCTCACATCGTCGAGACCGGCACCGACTCCTGGCGGCTCAAGACCAGCCTGGCGCGGGCGCGAAAACCAGACAAAGGTTCGAAATGATGCTTGCCGCGACGACCTCTCCGCAAAACGACCTCACAGGAAGCCCAAGGACGCCCGGAAGCAAATCGATGCGACTCCTGATACCTTGCGCAGCGGCGCCATCGCGCCGATTTTCGAGGTCGAGGAGGTTGCCGGCTAGAACCGAGTAGCCATCGCTAGTCCCGCGGAAGGTGGGGCCAAATCAGCGTATCGGGGTGGGGCCAGTTCAGCGTATCGAACCTACGTCGGCATCTTTCCGAATCGGTCTTCCTTATTGAGGCTGGTCGGCGCCGTGCTCGAGGAGCAGAACGATGAGTGGGCCGTCGGCCGTCGCTACTTCAGCACCGAATCCATGAACAAGCTGCTGCAACCAAGCAACGAGGAGGTGGTCAAGGCTCTGCTCGAGCTCGAGTCGGCTTAACCTAATGACCAAACCGCACGGCTGGATTTACACCACCTTGCGCGACGTGACCGCTTCGTGCCCGCCGCACCCCGACCCGCTATGAAGCGACCGGCCCCCTGGGGACCACCATCAACATCATCGTGTTCATCGCGCTGGTCCTGACCCCGTCGTACGCACGACCACTCTCATTCACTAGCGACGCGGCGCTCGTCTTTTATGGGCCTCGATGCTGCTGGCGGCTGCGCGTGGCTATGGCGGTTGCGAGGTGCTCGCTATATCCAACTGGATCCTCCGCCGGGACGATCAGGTTGGCTGCCTGATGCTCAGTCCCATCGACGACTTGGAGCGCCGCTTCAAATCGGCGCCCTCAGATCTTCAATAGCGACCTAGTGAACCTTCGAAACGGGAGGTTTCAGGCGGGACCAAACCCAACGACGCGGAGGCGTTGACATCAAGGGTGCGTTGTGCACCTTGAGCGGACCGACCACCTCGGAGGGCTACTCAGCGCCTATCTTCTAGCTGTGTGACGAGTCTTTCGATTCGTACAGCGCGCCGAGGTCACCTGCGCAGATCCCAGGTGTGCCGCAACGAGACTATGAAGAGTGCCAAGGCGGCACCCGAACGACCGCGACGACCGACCAGGACGATATCCGCGTCTGGCAGGGCGTCTACCAGGTCACCGCCTGACTGAAGGGCCGTGCGAGGTGGGGCTTACGACCCTATCCAGGGGCATCCGTCTGACTAAGTCTTCGAAGATCGCCGGCTGGCTCCGCTCCGGCTGAGCGACCGCGACGCCGCCCAACCGCGGACTATTAGCCCAGACCCACCTGCGACAAACTGCCTATCAAAACCGCTCCGCAAACACCAACGATTGAGCATCAAACGCTCATGACGCTTCCCGAGTTCCTGGCCCATACCCACGTACGCGGCTTGTCCGTGGGCCAGTGCGTGGACGGTTCGCCGCTGCCCCCGGACGTTTACGCCCACGCCCATCAGTACCCGAAAGACTCGAACCGAGGCTGGGTCTGCATCCGTTCGCCGAGGGACGTTCTCCGCCGGGGCAGCCGGCAGCTCTCGACGACCGTCATGCACGAGCTCGCCCACCTCCTCGCCGCCGCCGGTCACGATGACGATTGGCGGAGGACGATGCGCGAGCTTGGGCAGCCCATCCCGGCCGCCTATCGAAAGCGCAAGCGGGCGCCCCGCGCTAGCGCCAGGCACCGCTGAGGATTAAATCCCGCAGGTTTCCGCTCGTTGGTGTAGCCTCGGCAGTAGGAGCAAGGCAAGAGGGTGGGAGCGGCGCGCTGGGAGCGCACAGGCGGCGGTCAAGACGATGAGCAGGGCGTTGCCGATTTCGTCAACCCAGTAACGCCGGCCGATCGGCCGGCGAATGACGCCATACGATCCTGGTTGGTCAGGGGCATCCACACATTCACGGTTGATCCCCGCCGGCTCGGTGGGCGCGGTCTCGCAAGGCGAGTTCTCGGAGAGGATCGCCGGATCGCCCCGGGTGTTGTGGGGGGCTGGCTGGAGATGGTCTCAGCCCTTCAGCGGCACACGATCCACAACGCCCTGGCCCACCTGAGCGCCGAGGAGCGCCAGGTCGTCACCCTCGCCTACCTGGAGGGCCACACCAACGCCCGGATCGCGGCCATGCTGGGCGTGTCCGTGAGCACCGTCAGGCGGCGGCTCTGGCTGGCGCTGGAGCATCTCGACGGCTACCTTCGCCGCGCAGGGACCTGGGTGTCCGCGATTGTGCTTCTGGGCCTGCTCTCTGCAATCGGACACCTGGCGAGGCTGGGACGTCTGGCCAATCGGGCAGCTGCGCTGGACTGGCCACACAAACTGGTTGGCGCCGTTGCGGTGGGCGCTGTGACCGTGGGTGGCATCGGCCTGGTCGCTGCCAACCTCCACGCTTCGAGCTCAAGGCACTCGGCTCCGGCTGCGACTGCTCGTTTGACGCCGAGCCTGCCCGGCGCGACCAGGTCGGCCCTGATACGAGTCCTGCCGTTGACCTCCATTCCGGATGCTCCAAACACTCCGGTCACCACAGCCGTTCGGCTCACTCACCCGTCGGCCACCACTGCCGCGACCACTGCGGCGAAGGTCGATTCGGACAGTGATGGTGAACAGTCCGAGCAAGGGGGCAACACGGTTGAGGAGTCGGAGAAAGGGGATCACAGGTCTCCGGTCGCCGACCGGAGCCACCACTCAAATCGCGGCTCGGGCCAGACCGACCATTAGGGGAGCTCTGATTCCCGAACGGATGTCCGATGGCGCCGCGGCGTCATCAGCCCGATGATCTGGGTGGCTGATGCCAGTTCAAGCTTGTCATTCGGTCGTCGACGGGTTGGTCGGATAGGGACGGAACCAGGGTCTTGAGGTCGGCCGGCGCCCTGGGTAGCCCCCGGCCCGGGTAACGAGCGCGGCTTCGAGCTCGCGATGGAGACAGCTGGCGCCGAGGCCGCCAAGACGAAGGCGGAGATGGCCGTTCAGGGCATCCATTCGCATACCGGTGTCCATCTCGTAGAGGAACTTCCGGACATCCCACCGGACTTCTTGCAGTACCCGTGCTCGCCGAACTGGCATGATCTCGCATCATGCGTGGATGGACTGCCGTGCTCGATCCCCGTCTTCTGACCGTGATGGATGACCGTTAGCGGAGACGCTGCCATGCAGCCACGAACCGACACTGCAGACGCCATCCGATCGATCGCCGCAAGCCAGCTCGGCCGCTGGTCGCCGATCATCGTCAGCAACCGTGCCCCCTATGAGCCTGCAGGCCCGCTGCGGTTCAGGCGTGGCAGCGGAGGCCTGGTCACGGCACTGCTCAGCGTCGCCGAAGCGACGGGTGCCAGCTGGATCGCGTGCGCGCGAACTGATACCGAGCGGAGTCTCGCGCGAGGGAAGGGATCCGTCATGGCCTCGTCGGCCGGCCGGCCGGCGTTGAACATCCATTACGTCGACCCAGGCGACGAAGCGTACGGACTTCACTACTCCGTGATCGCGAACCCGCTTCTCTGGTTTGTTCAACACCACCTGTGGGACCTCGCGCGCCAACCTGTGATCAACCAGCGCATCCATGACGCCTGGTCGCGAGGGTACGTGGAGGTCAATCGCCTGATCGCGGAGAAGGTCGTCGAGGTCGCGGCGCAGTCGAAGGCCCCGCCTCTGCTGCTCATCCAGGACTATCACCTGTATCTGCTGGCGGGATTCGTGCGTCACCAGATTCCCGACATCGCGATGCAGCACTTCATCCACATTCCGTGGCCAGCGGCGGACTACTGGAAGGTCCTGCCCTCCTCGATGCGTGACGCGATCTTCGGCGGTTTGCTCGCCAATGATGTGATCGGTTTTCAAACCAACGGTGACGTCATGCGTTTCCTCAGCGGTTGTTCGGAGCTCTTGGGCCTGCGTGTCGACCATCAGGAACAAGCGGTGCTGCACCGGGGACGCGTCGTCTGGGTTCGCGCCTATCCGATCTCGATCGACACCTCATCGCTGGACCGGTTGGCGGCCGCGCCCGAGACCCGTTCCGAGCTCGCCAGGTTGAGATCTTCGAGGATTCATAAGCTGATCGTCAGAGTCGACCGAACCGACCCCTCAAAGAACATCCTGCGAGGCTTCTGGGCGTACGAGAGGCTGCTGGCAGCGCATCCCGAGCACATCGGCAAGGTGCAGTTCTGGGCTTTCCTACAACCCTCGAGGCAGGACGTCGGTGTGTACCGGACTTACGTCAAGTTGATAGACAAGACTGCCCGCACCATCAACCGGCGCTTTGCCCGCCCCGATTGGACGGCCATCCGCCTGGAGTATGGAGAGAACATGCACCGCGCGGTGGCGGGCTACGAAGGTTTTGACGTCCTCCTGGTGAATCCGATCTACGACGGGATGAACCTGGTCGCCAAGGAAGGCGCATTCCTGAACGGGCGCGACGGAGTCATAGTTCTATCGGAGAACGCTGGGGCTTTCGAGGAGCTGCGCGAAAACGTGATCGGGGTCAACCCGTTTGACGTCGAAGCCACAGCGCAAGCCATCCACCGGGCCTTGACACTTCCGCGTGAATCGCGTGCGGCAACGGCTTTGAGCCTCAGGGCTACCGTGTGCGAACGCGACATCACGCGCTGGGTTCAGCAGCAGCTTTACGACCTGAGAGATCTGCTCGCTCCGTCTGGTGGGCAGTCTGCGTAGAACTGCCTTCGACAGCTCCCTCGGCCTCGAGGCGGGCGGCGCGGACGAGGATCAACAGGCCCTCGATCTCGGATAACGCTTCAGCCAGCTCGGGTCGCACCAGCACGGGGTGACGTCCATCCTCCGAATAGGCACCCAGCACGACGACGTCAGCGGCCGCGGCTGCAGAGACTATGGCGCGGCCGATGTCCGCCGTCTCGATCACGGTCAACGTCGCCGATGGCACGGTTGATGCTATGGCGCGTGCCTTCGCCAGGTCATTGGCCCGGCGGTCCGGGTGATGCTTTGCGTCAACAACGTGCAGCAGCGACATCTCGCCGCCCCAGGCCGCGGTCAGCCCGGTGGCCACCTTTAGGGCCAGCCGCGCGTTCAGGCCCCCACGTATTGGCGCGACGACTCTTATCGGACGTCCTGTCATCTCCAGACTTCGTCCAGAAGGTCGCACGAGCACGAGGTCAGCTGGCGGGAATGAACTCAAGTCGTCAAGCACGGAGGCCAGTGTCCCCGCGCGCGGGCTGGTTGGTCCCGGCCATTCGATCACGACGAGGTTGGCACCCGTTTCGTATACGGCTTCGCGAATCCCCAGAGGCACGCTGTGCACCACGCGGACGAGGATGCCAAGCCGGCCAGGGGAGCCCCTGACGCTCTCCTGGTAGGCGATCCACTTCAGGAGATCGCGCCGGCGATGAATAACCTGGTTCGCAACGTTGGACTCCTGCTGTCTGGGAATCTCCACCAACCCGAGCACCTTGCCGTCAGCCTCCCGAGGTTTAGCCAGTGCGTCACCAACGGCGATCAGCGTCTGCGCTGCCTGCGCGCGCACGATCGGCACCAGGATCCGGAGCTCGGACTCTCGCGGGTTGCGGCTGAGGGGCAGCGTGCGATCGAGGTATCGAGAGATCGGCATTGACCCCAGGATCCTCTCTTTTCAGGCGGGATTGGCCGGCGAAGCCCCGTCGGAGGAAGCGAGCTGCCTGGCTGAGGGCACCGGAGGGTTCTTGACGGTGAACGATCGCGGGATCACTGGCGGCCGCTTGCCGTGGGTGATCACTTCAGGCAGTGGAGAGGTGGACCGGCAGGGCAATGTCGAAGTGAAGGTCACCGGCTTGGTCGTCTCTGCCGACGGCTCAACGAACCCGGTCGCGCACTTGAGAGCGACCGTCAGCTGCTTGACCCCTCACGGCGTGGTCAACGTCACGACGAGCGCATTCCCGGCAAGTTCCGCGGGCGACGCCGCGATTGATGGCCTGGTCGACCTTCCGCATCCGTGCAAGGACCCGATCGTGTTCGTCGTCAACGGGAACGCAAGCGTCACCGGCGCCTTCGCGTGGTTGGCGATGTCGAACGCCGAAGACCTGGACTGGCCAGCCCAGAGACGGCGAGCGCTCAGGATCGCTTCAGCGCTGCGTATGGCCAAGACGCGGCGGCAAAAGCCGTGCTTGACGCGCGTCTACCGTAATCGCGCGGCGAATGCAGTGATCGCAGTGATCGCTAGGTAAATGGTCTCCACCAAAAGTGGCTCGCAGAGCTAAGATCAGATTGAGTTCGCCAGGGTCCGAAGACCACTTGGTAAGGAAAAGGTCCCCGGTTCGAATCCGGGCTTGGGCTCCACGACCCTTCTAAAGTTCGATTTCGCGCGGCTGATGGTTGCTGACTCTGTTATGTCGGCCAGGAGACGTTTGGTGTTCGACGGTCACGCTGCAAGAGCTTGGCATCCAACGTTCATCTTGGGAGTCCTAAACAGATGGCTGCACTGCCTGCGGAAAGCGTTGAATCCGGCCAACTCGACCCTGGTCGCTCGGGTGGCTTGATGAAAGCGATCGTTCAAGACAAGTACGGCGAACCCGAAGCGGTTCTGCAGCTCAAGGAAATCCCCAAGCCAGTGGTCAAGGATGGCGAGGTGCTGGTACGCGTTCACGCGGCTTCCGTCCACGTCGGCGACTGGATCCTCGTGAGAGGCGTACCGTACATCGCCCGGATGGCGGTCGGGCTGCGCAAGCCAAAGAACCATGTTCCGGGAACGGATGTCGCAGGGATAGTCGAGGCGGTCGGCAACGGCGTGACACAACTCCGACCAGGCGATGAGGTGTTTGGCTGGTGCACCGGCGCGTTTGCCGAGTATGCGTGCGCCCCGGCGAACCACTTCGTGGGGAAGCCGGTCAACCTCACGTTCGAGCAAGCCGCCGCCGTCGGAGTGTCCGCATCCACGGCCCTCCAACTTCTGCGCGATCAAGGAAAGGTCCAGCCGGGTCAGAAGGTCTTGATCAACGGCGCATCGGGAGGCGTCGGGACGTTCGCAGTGCAGGTCGCCAAAGCGTTCGGCGCCGAAGTGACAGGCGTTTGCAGCACGAAGAACGTGGAAATGGTCCGCTCGATCGGCGCTGACCATGTCATCGACTACACCAAAGAGGACTTCATCCAGGGTGGGCGGCGCTACGACTTCATCCTCGACAACGTTGGGAACCGCTCGTTGTCAGACATCAGACGCGTACTGACCCCGACCGGGAAGCTGCTGTCCAACAATGGAACGGCTGGCGGTCGGTGGTTCGGCACCACAGGTACCGTGATCAAAACTGCCGCAGTGTCGAAGTTCAACCCCCGGCAAGCCGGCCCGTCGATCAAGTTTCAGAACCGCAAGGACCTGCTCGTGCTGAAGGAACTCATCGAAGGCGGGAAGGTCACGCCTGTCATCGACGGAATGTACCCACTGGGTCGGACCGGCGCCGCGATCGGTCATGTCGGCGAAGGACATGCGCGAGGAACGGTCGTCATCAGTATCTGAGCCCACCACCGACCAATTGCGACCCGGCGTCGATGGGGAAAACAGAAAACACAATGAAGTCGATCGTCCGCTACCGATACGGCTCACCCGATGTCCTCACACTCGAAGAATTCGATAAACCGGTCGTCAAAGATCAAAACGTGCTGGTGCGAGTTCGCGCTGCGTCACTGAATGCGGATGACCTCGAGTACCTCTACGGCAAATCTCCCTTCACGCGGATTGCCACCGGGCTGCGCAAGCCGAGGATCCGAGGTCTGGGAGTCGACGTGGCGGGCCAGGTCGAGGCGATTGGCAAGGACGTGACGCGCTTTCATGAGGGTGACGAGGTGTTTGGGAACATGACCCAGCATGGACTCGGCGCATTTGCAGAGTACGTCTGCGCTCCCGCGAGTGCCTTTGCGTTGAAACCGGGCAGGTTGACCTTCGAGGAAGCAGCGACCGTGCCGCAATCGGCAGTCCTGGCCCTGCAAGGCCTTCGCGGCAAAAAGCAGATCCAGCGAGGAGACCAGGTATTGATCAACGGTGCGGGTGGAAACGTGGGTCCCTTCGCCGTGCAGATCGCTAAGCACTTCGGAGCGGAAGTGACAGGCGTGGACAGCACCGGCAAATTGGACATGGCTCGCTCGGTCGGCGCAGACCACCTAATCGACTACACCCGTGAGGACCCCATCCGAAACGGGCGGAAGTATGACCTGATCCTCGATGTCGTGGCTCGTCGTTCGATGTTGGAGTGGAATCGAGCGCTGAGTCCCGCGGGAGTTTATGTGATGCTCGGTGCCTCCACGGATCTACTGCTCCAAGGCACGTTTCTAGGACCGTTGATCTCGATGACAGGTAGCAGGAAGATGGCAGTGATGTGGTGGTGGAAACCATTCAAACAGGAAGATGTGGCATTCCTGAAGGAGCTCATTGAAGCCGGCAGCGTGGCACCCGTCATCGACAGGCGCTACCCGTTGAGTCAACTCCCTGACGCTCTCCGGTACCTGGAGGAAGGCCAGGCCCGAGGAAAAGTCATCATCACCATGTGACGCGCACCCACAGGTCGGCGAGATGAAGATCTTCGAACCGCCCGCCTATTCCACAGGCGTCTGAATCGGGTTGCCCATATCGCCCAGGACCCAGGCGCTACCGGGTGCGCCGTTCGGCCAGCCGCCTGTCAGAAGGAACGAAGACTCGGCGGCCCGCGCTTGCGCGGACCGGATCACGTCTCTCCCCGGACCGGCGCTCGATGTGGGCGCGCCGCACGTCGCCTCGCCGCTCGGCTCTCCAAGCCGTATCGAGAGTGAGTTCGCCCAGGAACTGCGCGAGGGCCAGATTCACCAGCGTCGGGTGAGTGAGGTTGCAGGCGTGGCCACCCCCTTCGACGGCGATCACTTGTTCGCAGTTGGCGAGGCCGGAGCAGAGTCGCTGGGCCAGCTCGATGTCGATCGCGGCGTCGGCCGTGCCGTGAATCACGATCGCGGGCGCCTTGATCTCGCCAAGCCGATCGTGGATATCCTCGCGGCCGACCAGCGTTTGGAATGCTTGGCGTAGGAGCGAGCGCGGCATCTGCCGCCACTTCGCAATCCAAGGAGCGCGACCAGGCCACTCGTTGCCGAGGATGATCGCGGCGATCGTCTCCGCGAGCTGGTCGTTCAACCCATCGGCCTCCCATACGTCGAGCATGACCTTGTAGGTCGCGGCCTTTTCGGGGTCTTCGGTGCCGGCCTGGGTGCTGAGCAGGATCAAGGCTGACACGCGCTCGGGGTATTTGAGCGCGAAGCGAAGAGCGACGAAGCCACCCTGGCTCATCCCGCCGATCACGGCCCGCTCAATTCCGAGATGGTCGATCAGCCCCTTGAGATCATCAGCCAGATCCCAGTACGTGAACGGGTCATCGGTGTTCTCGGTCGCGCCGTGGCAGCGTGCGTCCCAGGTGATGAACCGGCATCCAGCGGCCCCGGCTTCGATCTGCGGGGCGAACATCTCGTGGTCCATCAGCAGCCCGTGTGCGAGGACGACCGGCCCAAGGTGCCCGCCCGCGTCCTCGTAGTTGATCCACTGGCCGTTGATCTGGTGGAGTGGCATCTCAGGCGTCGACTCCCCGCTTCCAGCGCGAACTGGGCGGGGGTGATGTCCATCCACCATCGAGCTTGTGCGCAGCGTCGCGTAGCGTGCCGGCGACCTCAAACCTGAGCTTCGAGTGCAACTGCAGGTCGGCGCGGCTGTCGGTGACGATCGTGGCTGCGATCGTGCGATAGCCGAGCCCGCGAGCCTCCGTGATTAGCTTTGCTAGCAGTGCCCTACCTATACCGCCCCCTGGTGGAAAGGATCCACACACACGTGATCTTCCACGATGTCGAAGGCTCGCTAATTCCGTGGGAACAGGCGCGCCCAACTGATAACCCCGCCTTAGTCGCAGGACACTATCACTTCTGATCGTTCCTGTGCGTCCGGGAGAGGGCAAAGCTGGGACGGCCGTCACGGCCACGCAGCCGGCTTAGAAATGGACCAAGGGCCCTGTCACGGACGCTGTGATCTCGGCTCTTACGAGTCGTCGCGAGTCGTAGCCCGCCCAGCCACAAAGCATGTTTTGCTCGGCCCTTCACTCTCGTCAGTGCAGCGCTCATGGCCAATCCCCGCGGAGGTAGGTGGTGCGGCCTAGCTCGCCGTCGCAGGGATGTGCAGAACGACGATGCGAGTGGTCGCCCAGCTCGCGTTGTACTGGGCGAGGGTCCAGTATGCGTGGTACCGATTGTTGGTGTGCGCGTCGACGAGATCCCAATTCGTGGTGCCGTTTATGGTGCCGTCGCTAGCGGTGACGATCGCCTCGTGGTCGTACACACCATCGTTGTTGAAGTCGTAGAGGACAATGTCGCCCTCGGCGGCCTGATCGGCCACCGTCTGTCCCGGTGCGATGCCGTAGTAGGACGCGACCTGAGTTACGCCCGGCAGGTGTTGCAGCGCGAAGATGCTGTTGTCCTGGGCATTGACCCAGGGCAGCGCGTACGACCAGCGGTGCTTGCTCTTCAGCATGTACCAGGCGGCGTTGCCGCTGTACGGGGGCGAGGTCCGCATCACGATGCCGCCCGCGTAGAGCGCCTGCGACACGAAATTGGTGCAGTCGCCGCCACTGTTCGCGAAGGAAGGCCACGCTGGGTTGTAGCTCTGCCAATAGGTATCGGCGTAGGCCGCTGCCGCCGCTCCGTTGTAGCCCGAGGCCGCTGAGGCACTCGAGGCGGGCGAAATCGCGAGCAACGCGAGAACAACGCCGACGAGCAGCAGAGTCCTTCGGATCATCGCCAATCCTTTCACAGTGATGGGAATTACCGGGATCAGCACGATGATATATCCGAACCTTTCCGAACGATTGGGTACTTTGGCGGCAATGAGGGAGTGCTGGTCGGGGCCCGGCCTGTGGTTCGGTCGGCACCGGGCTCGCTTGTATTGCGGCGGCGCTGGACGGACGGCCTTGAACTGCTGGGCACGCGGGGAATTTCGTGCACTTTGACCAAATACCGGGCAGCCAGCATCGATCTGGGCCAAGTGCTGATCGTGACGCGATGAGATTTCCGAAAGGCTCTCGGCTTCAGCCGGCGATGAGCCGGCCCAGGGGCCTGGGGGGATCGGCGGTGGTGATGAGGCCTCGGTTGAGCGTTGGTGTGTGGTCTAGCCATCAGGCCTTTCCACGCCTAGACTGCGCTCCATGAACACCGTCGGCGATGCTTTCACGTACCCGTTTCGAGACCCGGGGTGGGCTGGAAAGATCGGGCTCCAAGGCCTGATTCTTATCATCCCCATCGTCGGCTGGATCTCTACCGCCGGCTGGCTGATGTTGACCTATGACAACCTGAGGGCCGGCCGCCAGGAGCTCGCGCCCGCCGGCTTTCATCTCGAGCGCGGCATCGGCATCTTCGGCGTCGTCGTCATCTACGGGATCGTCGTCAACATCCCGGCGTCAATCCTCGACGGCATCGGCAGCGCCATGAGCAGGAACAACAGCCTCCTCGGGTCCCCATTCTCGGGGCTGGGTTCGTTGTGGAGCTTCGCGGCTCAGCTGCTGATCGACTTTCTGATGCCGTCCTTGATCGTGCTGACCGCGCGTAACGGGTTTTCAGGCGGGCTCGACATCCAACGTGTGTGGGCGCTGGCGACAAGCCAGGTCAACAACAGCATCATCGGCGGCCTGGTCATCTTCGCCGCCGGCGTCATCGGTGCCCTCGGATTCATCGCGTGCTGCATAGGAGTTTTCTTCACCCTGACGTACGCCGCCGCCGTCAATGCAGGGGTCGCCGCTTGGTTCGAAAGGATGCAGGCCGCCCCAGCCCCGGGAGTCCCAGCCGCCTAACTCGCGCCCGCGGGAGCCAACCTTTCTCGCCGTGCCCGCCACGTCTGCCCATGACCTGCGACCGGCGGCGGTGCCAAGATGGTCGAAGCTATGGCGTCACGTCGGGCCGTACTCGCGGCGATTCTCGCTAGCGTTGTCGCCACCGCCTTGGCAGTCCCCGTCTTCGGGAACTTCGTCATGACCCAACCGCATCCCGCGAATTGGTTACCGGTCATCATCCCCAATGCTCTCCTGTTGCTCGTGGCCTGGTTGGTAACGTTCATCGTTGTGCGATCAGCCATTCGGGGCTGGAACGATAACTAGCGGGCGCGACTGGATTTCAGACCGCGGGTTAAACGGTCTCGTGGGGAAATTCGTCGGTCGGGATAGGATCAGGGCGAATTCGCCAGGGACTGAAGACCAGCTGGTAAGGAAAAGGTCCCCGGTTCGAATCCGGGCGTGGGCTCCAAGACCCCGCCGAGGCTCGATTCTGTATCTGCTTCGACAACCGTGCCATCCTGTTCGTTACCCTCCGCTGAATTCGCTCGGCAGAGGCGACCCTGTCTCATCACGCCCGTATCCTTTTGTCGGCATGGTTGCCAACCCAATCTGCACCGAGGCGAGAGGTCGACCATGAATGCGCACGATCCAGGCCAGGACTCTCGTTCGAATAGTGGAGACGGGCACGTCCTCGAATGTAGAGGCGTCCGACGCCACTTCGGCGAGATCCGGGCCGTCGACGGGGTCAGTTTCCACGTCGAACCCGGCGAGACATATGGCCTACTTGGACCGAACGGCGCGGGCAAGACGACGACGATATCGATGATCGCGGGCCTTCTCGCGCCCGACGGTGGCGAGGTGATTGTGGGCGGGCAGCCGATGACGACGCGGAGCATCAAGCTGAGGGAGATGATCGGATACGTCCCGCAAGATCTCGCAATCTATCCCGACCTCAGCGGGCGCGAGAACCTGGTCTTCTTCGCTCGCCTATACGGGATGTCCAGCTCCGACGCGAAGAAGCGCGCCAGCGAGGTTCTGGAAACCATCGGCCTGTCGGACCGGGCTCGCGACCAGACGAAGAAGTACTCAGGCGGGATGAAGCGCCGGCTGAATATCGGCATCGGCCTGCTCAATCGACCGAAGCTGCTGATCCTCGACGAGCCGACGGTGGGCGTTGATCCGCAGAGCCGCAACGCCATCCTTGAGAGTGTCGAAGAGCTGTCGACGGCGGGCATGGCGGTCCTGTACACGACGCACTACATGGAAGAGGCGGAGCGCCTGTGCGACCGGGTGGGCATCATCGACCACGGCAAGCTGATCGCCGAGGGCACTCGGCACGAGCTGGTTGGCCTGGTCGGCGAGCAGGATCGGGTGACGCTATCCGCGACGGGCGAGGTTTCCAAAGCGCTCCAGGCGCTTCGAGCGCTGCCCTGGATCCACAGCGCGGATGCAAATGCCGAAGGCGTCGAGCTCGTGGTCGACGATGCTCGCACCAGGCTGCCAGCGATCCTTCAAGAGGCGGCCGCCGCAGGCGTCGCGATCAAGTCTGTGGAGGTGGCCGAGCCGAACCTCGAGGCGGTGTTCCTCCACTTGACAGGCCGAGCGCTGCGGGACTGAGGGGTCTCATGCGCGCGGCGGTGCTGATTGCGACCAAGGACCTCAAGGAACGCATCCGCGACCGCTCAGCAATCCTCGTCGCCATAGTGGCCCCGCTCGTGCTGGCCTTCATCTTCAACGCGATCTTCAGCGGCATCGGCGGCTCGAGCACTACCCCGCTCGGATTCGTCGACCAGGACGGCGGACCTGTGGCGCAGGCGTTCGTACAGCAGGTGCTCGGGCCATTCAACAAGGGCGGGTCGATCTCGTTTCGCTCCGAAGCGACAGTGGCGGACGCACGGTCCCTGGTGAGCAGCGGGACTTTGAGCGCGGTCATCGTGATCCCGGCCGGCTTCTCGCAGGCGGTCCAGACCGATGGGCCAGTGTCGATGCAGGTGATCGGCAACGTCGACTCTCCAATCTCGACAGAGATCGCTCGGTCCATCGCTGACGGCTACGCAGCCGAGCTCAACCGCATACGGCTGTCCGTAGCCACCGTCGCAGCGCAATCGACCGCCCCTCTTAGCCCAGATCAGATCGGCGCGATCGCGGCCAAGGCGGCGGCGGCCGAAGCTCCCGTCGCTGTGCAGGACGTTTCGAGCAAGACCAAGCAGCTTGACCTGAAGTCGTTTTACGCCGCGGGCATGGCTGTGTTCTTCCTGTTCTTCACCGTGCAGTTCGGCGTCACGAGTCTTCTCCAGGAGCGGAACGAGGGGACCCTGGCGCGTCTTCTCGCGGCCCCGATCACCCGCGCATCGATCCTCTTAGGAAAAGTCCTGACGAGCTTCCTCATCGGGGTGATCAGCATGACCGTGCTCGTCATCGCGACCAGTCTCTTGTTCGGAGCGGCATGGGGCAGCCCGCTTGGTGTCGCGATCCTTGTCGTGGGCGCAGTCCTGTCGGCCACAGGCATCACGGCGCTGGTCGCGAGCCTTGCCCGCGACGCAGAGCAAGCGGGCAATTGGCAGACGATCGTCGCCGTGGTTCTCGGGCTCCTCGGGGGGACCTTCTTTCCCGTCTCGCAAGCGCCGGGCATTCTCTCGAGCCTCACATTCATCGCTCCGCAGGCCTGGTTCCTGCGTGGTCTCGGCGATCTGCACGGTGGTGATCTATCCGCGGTCTGGCTTCCGACGCTCGCGATGTTGGTTTTTGGGGCGGTCACCGGTGCCATCGCGCTGACACGCCTCCGACGAATCTCGGAGTTCTGAGCGTGAAGACCCTTGTGATCGCTATCACCAACCTTCGGCGGACCTTTCGCGTACGAACCAACGCCTTTCTCATCTTCGTCTTTCCGCTGTTCCTGATCCTGATCCTCGGCGAGACCTTCGGCAGCGGGTCCGCGGCGCGGGTGGGACTCACATCCGGAGGATCCGGACCACTCAGCCGGGCGCTGGTGTCAGCGCTGGAGCGGATCCCGTCTATGCAGATCGTCTCGGTTGGCGACGTTGGATCACTCCAGTCTCAGGTCGAACGGGGCAATCTCGACGCGGGGATCGTCATCCCTTCCGACTATGACGCGGTAATTCGTGATGGACGCAGCGTTGTTGTCAGCTACATCGCCCGCCCGGCCGGATCGGCTCAGCAGCTAGGCGAGACCATCCGCGGCGTGGTCGCCAAGCAGTCGGCACTGCTTGGCGCGGCGCAGTTCGCGGTGGCCGATGGCTCGGCGACCACCTTCGACACGGGCCTCGCGTCCGCAACGCAGACGTCCGCGTCTGTACCTTCGATCTCTGTCACCCAGACGATCGTGGGCAAGTCCGCCTTCTCCCAGAGCATTGGGCAGTTCGAGGTGGGGGCCTGGACGCAGCTCCTCTTGTTCGTCTTTCTATCTGCGCTCACGGCCGGCTCGGTCGGTCTCATCGAGAGCCGGCGGCTTGGTCTCTCGCGGAGGATGCTTTCGACACCGACCCCGCCGGCGACAATCATCGGGGGAGAGGTCCTGAGCAGGTTCCTGGTCGGGATCATCCAGGCAGCGGTGATCATCTTCGGCTCCGCCCTCGTGTTCGGCGTGAAATGGGGCCAGCCCGCCGGCGTGGCCGCCATCGTCATCGTGTTCACGCTCGTGTCAGCCGGAGCCGCCATATTCCTGGGAGCGCTGCTGCGCAACGCTCAGCAGGCGTCCGGCGTGTCGCTCATTCTCGGGCTGGGGCTGGCCGCGATCGGCGGCTCGATGGTTCCTCTGCAAGTCTTTCCTCCAACCATGCAGAAGATCGCCCACATAACACCACACGCATGGGCGAACGACGCGTTCGCACAGCTAATCGCCAACGGGGCGTCGATCACAGGGATCCTTCCGCAGCTGGGGGTGCTGACGGTCTACGCCGTGGCGCTCTTGACGCTGGCTACCTGGCGACTTCGTCGGGTACTGACTGAGTAGGCGCCTCAGTGGAGACCAACGTCCGAGAGAACTTTTGAGTTCAAAATGGACCGAACCCGCCGTTCGAGCAGAGCGCATTCTTGGTAAGGAAAAATCCCCGGTTCGAATCCGGGCGTGGGCTCCGATTCAAGCAGCAACCGCCAACCATCGCGAAAAGACTTCCGCCTACCCCGTTGAAAGCGGGTGCAATCCGAACGCGTCCGGGACCACGGTGCCCAGG
>JBAUTF010000323.1:0-2579 GCA_049582065.1 Candidatus Dormiibacterota bacterium
GCGCCTGATGGATCGATGGACAGCGCCGCGTCGAGGAGCTGCTGGGTTCCACCGGCTGGTCGACTCACGTTTTCGGGCTCGACCGGCGTAGCTACGCTTCCGTTTAGCTTTTTCGCCATATCCCACTTGGCGTCCTCAACTCGAACACCTTCAAACGCGGAGCGCGAGTCGATCGGAGTTCCAATAGGTTGCGCATGTTCTGATGGCCTGCTTGAATCTTCCGGCCTGAGCCTCCGGAGGTCGCCATCGATATGTGCTGGCAGATCGCCCTCAATAGAGATGGGTTGAGACGCGCCCACCCCGATCGCCGGTTACCTGGCGGGCGCCTGGGGCCAGCGCATAGATTCCTGTCGGAAAGTCGACCGGAGCCAGCGTATAGAGGGTGAAGATGGCGGTCCTGCCTGCCGCGATGACGCTCCTCGATTCGGCCAAGGCTGGCGACGACGCGGCGTTCGAGATCCTGCTCCAGCCTCTGCTCGAACCGGGATACCGGCTGGCCGGCGGCATGCTGCAGGACCATCAAGCCGCGCAGGACGCGGTGCAGGAGGCCGCTTTCAAGGCGTGGCGCAAGCTGCGGCAGTTGCGCGACGGCTCGGATATGAGGCCCTGGTTCCTGGGCATCGTCGCCAACGAGTGCCGGTCGATCCGCCGCTCCCGATGGTCGGGGGTGGTCAAGCTGCTTCAGCCAGCAAGGACGGAATCGCTTCCCGCCGACTCGGTCCTGAGCAGCATCCAGCTGCGACACGCCTTGCAAGCATTGGATGAGAAGAAGCGGCTGGCCCTGGTCTTGCATTGGTATCTCGACCTCCCTCTCGAAGAGATCGCGGCCATAACCGGTTCGAGCGTCCATGCGGTGGAGGGTCAGCTCCAGCGCGGCATTCGCGAATTGAGACGTCGCCTGGAGGGACACCGTGAATAGCGAGCAAGAGCTGAAGACGGGTCTGCGCCAGGCGCTGGATCAGGTGCTGCCCCCGGCTCCATGGCTGGAGGCTGCCGTCACCGAGAATTTTCGGCGCCGGCGCCTGCACGGACCGGCGGATCGCAGCGAGGGCAAATTCCAGCGCGGACGCACCGTCCTACCGCGCCCTCTCGTTCAGCTTGCTGCCGGGTTGCTCGTCGTGGCGCTGGCGGCGGCAGCTGCGGCGACCTTTTTCGAAATGCGGTACCACGCCCCACAGAGCACGCCCGCCGGCTCGGACCCCAAGGCATACCAGGCGATGGTGAATCGTGATGTCAACCAGGCCGACTCCGCCGGCGATGGCACGAGCTGCGCGACTCTTCAGTCCACGTGCCCCATGCCCGGACGGCCGGTGTTTGCGGCGCTGCAGCGATGGTTGAACGATCTCGATAAGTCCGAAACTCCCCCGGAGTTTGCCGTGATCGATGCCGAGTTACGCAGCCACGTGGCCGCCACCATGTCGGTTCTCAACGCGGTGGTCAGTGCTTATCAGGCACGGGATCAGAGCGGTTTGGATAGCGCGAACTACGCACTGTCGCACGAGTTCGATTGGCTCGACGCTGTGGCGTCGGGCATCGTCCAATCGCACAAGGTGAGTGCTGCCGCGTACATCGTGTCGGTTCAGATTGAAAAGCAAAGCTTCGATGGGTGCTCGACCTGCCAGTCGCTGATCAGCGCCGGCCAGACCGACTGCACGGGCATCCCGAATGTGAGCTGCCAGCGCGACGTCTTCGTCGCAATGTCGACCATCGAGCCCTTTGAGGCGACGCTCGTTCGGTATACCCCGCCGAGCTCGCTGGCAGCTCGGGACCAAGGCCTGCAGCGCGATCTCGCCCAGGCCGACACGGCCGTCCTTGCCATGGCCAACGCGGAGCTGACGGGCGATCAAGCCGGATTCAACGCTGGCCGGCTATTGCTCCAGCAAGTCTGGCCGCGGATAGACGCAGATGCCGCCGGCATCATCGGCAGCCAGTAGGACATGCGGGACCGACCCTGGATTCTTACGCCGGCGATCGCTGCGATGCTCAGCAGCACGATCGTCTTGCTTGCTTCGTCGTGCGGCCAGGCGACGGCCTCGCCGAACCTTCCTGTCCCATCGACGACTTCGGGTTGGCCAGCAGGAGGGCCGGTGCCGGCCCAGTTGCTCGGTGATTGGTTCATGCCGCCGGCGGCTGTCGAACCGGTGAGTGGTGTTCCGTGCCCATCGCCCGCGACCACTTTGAACTGCTTCTTTCAACTCACGCTCACAAAGACTACATACCGCCAGACGTTCTCTGCGACCGGCGGCAAACAAGAGGCAGGCCAGGGAAACGTGGTTGCCAAGAACAATGAGATCGATTTCTTCAACGGGGTCATTTGCGGCCTCAAGCTGCCGGACGGCGTCGGGCGCTACAGGTGGGCGATCACGGCAGGAGTCCTCCACTTCACGCTCATCTCGGACCCATGCACCCGTTGGGAGGTCTACACCTATCAAGGCTGGACCCGAGCGCTTGGAAGTTGAAAGCCGACTCCCGATAAAACGGCGAGGTGAAGGCCGGATGGCGCCATCCTGGATTTCAACTCCCCATCCCCCCGGCCTTCGGCCGGGGTACTTCCCCGCATAGCGGGGAAGTGATTTCAC
>JBAUTF010000324.1:0-2035 GCA_049582065.1 Candidatus Dormiibacterota bacterium
CGAATCGAGCCAGGTCGAGCACCGGGTAGCCCACCAGCTGGCCAGGACCGTGGTACGTCGCCTCGCCGCCCCGGTCGGACCAGATGACCTCGACGTCGCGGCGCATTCGCTCGCCCTCGTCCCACAGAAGGTGGTCGGCCGCGGCGGCCTTGCCCATGGTGAACACGTGCGGGTGCTCGAGCAGGAGCAAGGTCTGGGGCTCTGCGGCGTCGCGCACCGCGCTGACGAGGTCCGTCTGCAGGTCCCAGGCCTGCCGGTACGGAACCCTACCCAGCCAGCAGGCTCTTGCGCGGTGCGGGGACTTGTTCATCGGCGTGGTATGAGGAGCGGACCAGCGCGCCCGCCTCGACGTGGCCGAAGCCCATCTCGAGAGCGAGGTCCTTGAGGCGAACGAACTCTTCCGGCCGGTAGTAGCGCACCACGTCCGCATGCTTCTTGGAGGGCCTGAGGTACTGGCCCACCGTGAGGACGTCGATGTCGTGCGCGCGCATGTTGCGAAAGACCTCGACCAGCTCGTCCTCCGTCTCGCCCAGGCCGACCATCAGGCCCGACTTCGTGACCATCTCCGGAGCCAGCGCCTTCACGTGGCGGAGCAGCGCGAGACTGTTGGCGTAAACGGCCTTCGGGCGGATCCGTGAGTAGAGGCGCGGCACCGTCTCGGTGTTGTGGTTGAAGATGTCCGGTTCCGCCTCGACCACCGTGCGCACCGAGTCGAAGTCGCCCTGGAAATCCGGCGTCAGGACCTCGATCGTGGTCCCGGGGCTCCTGCGCCTGATCGCGCGGATGGTCCGCGCGAAGATGCCGGCGCCGCCGTCGCGCAGGTCGTCGCGGTCGACGGAGGTGATGACCGCGTGCTTGAGACCCAGCTCGGCCACCGAATCCGCCACACGCAGCGGCTCGCCCAGGTCGAGCTCGGTGGGGCGTCCCGAGGTCACGGCGCAAAAGCGGCACGCCCGGGTGCAGACGTCGCCAAGGATCATGAAGGTCGCCGTGCGGCGATTCCAGCAGTCGAAGATGTTGGGGCATTTCGCCTCTTCGCACACGGTGTGGAGGTGACGACCCTGAACCAGCTCCTTGAGGTCCTTGAAGTTCTCGCCTTCGCTGACCCGGATGCGGATCCATGACGGTATCGGACCCGGCTTCAATGAGGACGTTGCGCTCACAGCCGAATGCTACCGGGCGTCCATTCCTCGAGCCGCTTCTTGACCGAGCCCAGGAACTGGCCCGCCATCATGCCGTCGATGATACGGTGGTCGAAGCTGAGGCAGATGTTCATCATGTGGCGGACGGCGATCGCGTCGTTGATGACCACAGGGCGCTTCACGATCGACTCGGTGGTCAGGATCGCCGCCTGCGGCTGGTTGATGATCGGCTGGCTCGCGACCGAGCCGGTCGCGCCGGTGTTGTTGAGGGTGAAGGTACCGCCCTGCACGTCGTCGGGCTTGAGCTTCTTGCTGCGCGCGCGCTCGACCAGATCGTTCAGCGTGCTCACCATGTCGGTGAAGCCAAGCCGGTCGGCGTCCTTGATGACGGGCACGATGAGGCCGTCGGGGATCGACACGGCGATGCCCAGGTTGATGTAGCGCTTGAGGATCACGCCTTCGTCGCTCCAGGATGAGTTGAGCCACGGATACTGTTTGATCGCCTCGCAGACGATCTGCGCCACGAAAGGCAGATAGGTGAGCGATACGCCGTGGCGCGACTTGAAGGTGTCTTTCTCGGACTCGCGGTAGCGGACCAGGTTGGTGACGTCGACCTCCTGGAGCGTCCAGGCATGCGGCGACGTCGCCAGGCTGCGCACCATGTGGTCGGCGATCGAGCGCCGCATCACGCTGAGCTTCATCAGCTCCTCGCGGGCGCCGTCGATGCGCGCCGGCGCGGGAGCGCGTGGCGCGGCCGCAGGAGCGGCCTGAACCGGGGCCGCCTCGCCTGAACCGACCGCTGCCAGCACGTCGTCCCGGGTCACCCTTCCGCCCATGCCGGAGCCCCTGAGCGACAACGGGTCGATCCCGTGCTCCGCGGCGAGCTTGCGCAC
>JBAUTF010000325.1:0-3530 GCA_049582065.1 Candidatus Dormiibacterota bacterium
CGGTCACAGCGGCTGATACCAGGCAGGAAACGACATTCAGCGTGCGTCGATCCATCCGGTCCGCGAGCGCGCCCGAGATTGGAGCGAGCAGGATCGCCGGCCCCTGTGTGAGGAAGAGTCCCAGGCCCACCCAGAAAGACGAGTGAGTCATTTGCAGCAGCTGGACGCTGAGGACGAGGACCAATGTCCAGCGACCCGCCGAGCCGGCGAGATTGCTGAACCAGAGCCAGCGAAACCGCGAGTAGCGGAATGAGCTCAACACCGTTTAGATTCTCCCCGCAAAGGACCCTCAGATGGCTGGACAGAGGCACCGGACCGTGAGCAGGTGCAACCCAGTCGGAGTGCTTCCTTGATCACCCGCATTGCGGCCGTAGGCACAATCGGCGCAGCGCGGCCACACGAACTGATGCCGCTGGATGCCCGGACTTGATAACTTCCGCAACCATGAAGCCTTTCCTGCTCAGTGCTGACCAACTCCGCGCCCGGGGCGGCGGCAAGTGGAAGAAGTACCCACCCGAGGTGATACCGGCTTTCGTGGCCGACATGGACTTCAAGGTCGCTCCCAGCGTTCAGAACGCGGTTAAGCACTTCACCGACACACAGGACTACGGATACGGCCAGTTGACCGACACGATCCCGCTCTTCGAGGCATTTTCCGCATGGATGGCGCGCCGCCACCATTGGCAGCCGGACCCGGCCATCACCCACGCCAACACCGACGTCGTGCAGGGACTGGTCGCGACACTCGTCGCCTTTTCTGAGCCGGGCGACGGCATCATCGCGCAGACTCCAATCTACCCGCCCTTCCTACTGACAATCGCGGGCACCGGCCGCCGCCTCGTCGAGAACCCGCTCGTCGACAATGGGACCCGATACGTCGTGGACGTCGAAGGTCTGGAACGAGCCGCTGCGCAGGCATCCATGATCCTGCTCTGCAACCCGCACAACCCGACCGGCCGCGTACTCGAACGAGTTGAGCTCGAAGCCATCGCGACGATCGCTGCCAATCACAACCTCACGATCGTGGCAGACGAAATCCACGCGGACCTCGTCTACCCGGGAGCGACGCATATACCGATGGAGACCATAGCCCAGGCTACCCAGCGCACAGTGACTCTGACTTCGGCCACGAAAGGATTCAACATCGCCGGTCTACGTGCATCGATCGCCCACTTCGGCAGCCCCGGGCTCAAGGACAGATTTGACGGACGGCTCCCCGAACGACTCCTCGGTGGCCCAAGCCGACTCGGTGTCGCCGCCACGATCGCGGCCTGGAGCGGGGCTGAGGCCTGGCTCAACGATGTGATGCACTACTTGGATCGCAACCGCCAAAGAGTCACTAATTGGGCTGCCCAGGCCAACCTTGGCCACTACCTGCCGGAGGCCACCTACCTTGCGTGGATGGACTGCCGGCGCTTAGTCCTGCAAGATGGCCAGACGCCTCAGCAGCACGTCCTGGAGCAAGCGAACGTCGCCCTGAGCGAGGGGCGGGACTTCGGCGAACCCGGCCAAGGCCATGTCCGGCTCAACTTTGCGACCTCGGCCGAGATCCTGGAGGACATCCTTGGCCGACTCGACGGTGCCTTCGGCTAGCCGCTCGGCCGTTGAAATACGAAACAACACTGGCTGAAACGCTCGGCGCTTTCGGGTTCCTGAGCTCGGAGGCGCAGCGCTCAGGTCCAGTTACCGCGGAGGTGCGAGGTTCGAGCCCACGGCGGCCCACCAATTGATTCGAGTTCGTTCACGCCACTGTCCGCCCAGATCGACGTTCACGGCGCCTGCGGCCCTGGCAGCCCGGAGCTTATGGTTCCACGAGGAGGAAGGACGAATGGACGTCGTCGCGTGGCTACTAGACTCCGACCCGGCGATCCGCTGGCAGGTGATGCGCGACCTTGCTGATGCGCTTGAGGAGGACATCGTGGCCGAGCGTGGCCGCGTAGCCGGCGAGGGCTGGGGCGCACGGTTGCTCGCCCACCAGGGTCAGGACGGCCAGTGGGATGGAGGCACCCCTACTTTTACCTCCACGGCCGCGGCGAAATGGTGGCAATCACTCCTCCCGAGAGGCAAGGTACCTTGTTCCCCCAATGGACTTCCACGGCCTGGAGCTTGATGCTGCTGCGAAACTTCGGTCTTGATCCGGTGAGCGCAGAAGCGCGCCACGCCGTCCGCTTGGTAAGAGAGCACTGCAGATGGGAGCACGACGGCGAGCCCTTCTTCGCCGGCGAGGTGGAGCCATGCATCAACGGCAAGGCCGTTGCGATCGGAGCCTACTTCGGCGAGGACGTCCATGGCATCGTGGACCGGCTGCTCGGTGAGCAGATGAGCGATGGCGGGTGGAACTGCGAGCAGGAGAATGGATCGACGCGGGGGTCATTTCACACAACGATCGACGTGCTGGATGGCCTGCTGGAGCACGAACGAGCGACAGGGGGGACACCGGAGGTGAGAACCGCCCGCCTCCGCGGCCAGGAGTACCTTCTCGCGCGGCGGATGCTTCGCAGGCTGTCCACCGGTGAGGTGATCGACCCGGCCTGGAAGCAGTTCTCATACCCGACCGGTTGGTACTACGACGTGCTCCGTGGTCTCGATTACCTGCGCGCTGCCGCCGCCGTTCCGGACGAGCGGGTGGCCGAGGCGATCGACCTGGTCGAGTCTAAGCGCGATGCGGACGGCCGCTGGCCCCTCGAGAATCCCCACCCCGGCCGGCTGCACTTCGCTATGGACGAGGGCGAGGGCAGACCGAGCCGGTGGAACACCCTCCGCGCTATGCGTGTGCTCAGGTGGTACGAGCAGACACTACCCAGAAAGGCAGTGACTGGCTGAGCGAGCGCGGCATGCAGCAGTTACATCGATGCCGATTCACCACCTGCGCCGAATGGTGATCGGGGATCCGGTGACCGTTAGTCCGTTGTTCGCGTTATGGGACCTACGGCCCACCCCTCCAAAGCGCAGCTACGGCTGTCGTGAGCCTCAGGCAATCGGGCAGCTCACACCATGATCGGGCGGCTAACATGCCACCGATGCAGGGAGACGCGCTCCTTATCGGGATCGGCACATTTGGGATTGGGACCGCCGGCTTCGCTGCTGTAGCCGCGAGTCTGCGCTCGGAATCCAAACGGTGGACTCCAGTTCACTCGCTCCGTGTGCGAGCCATCGTTTCCACCAGCTTCAATGTCGCCTTCGAGAGCGTGGTCCCTCTGATCGCCGCCCTGATCCTCGGGGACACGCACTCCGCCATGCTGGTCGCCAGTCTGGTCACGGGCACCTATGCGCTTGGCATCGTCGCGATCCGCGGACGGCAGTTCGTGCGGACACGCGCCTTCCGGCTGCGTTCGGGCCAGGTGATGTTTGCCACCGGGATCCTGGCCACCACCCTGTTCTGGCTCAACGCGCTCTTCTTCGTCTCCGTCGGTGTTTACGCACTGGCTCTGTGCTTCCAGCTCGCGACCGCGGCGGTGAGCTTCTACAGCCTGATCGCCGACACGACTTAGCGAACGCCGGAGTCGAGCGCCGACCGAGCCTCTACCCTT
>JBAUTF010000326.1:0-9723 GCA_049582065.1 Candidatus Dormiibacterota bacterium
AGCCTGATGATCCTGTCAGTCCGAGCAGCGAGATCCAGGTCGTGCGTGACGATGACGAATGACACGCCGGACTCGGCATTGATACGGCGCATCAGGCCCAGCAGCGTGTTGGCGGTGTCGGTGTCGACCTCACCCATCGGCTCATCACCGAGGACGAGCGTCGGCTGATTGATCAATGACCGCGCGATCGCCACGCGCTGCTGCTCGCCTCCGGACATCTGCGTCGGCCGATGGTGGGAGCGCTGTGCGAGTCCGACCTCGTCGAGCAGGGCCGTGGCGCGCCGCTGCGCCGCCTTCCGGTCGCCACCCGAATATCGAAGCGGCAGCAGGACGTTCTCGATCGCCGACATGGTCGGGAGGAGGTTGAACTCCTGGAAGATGAAGCCGATGCGCTTGCTGCGGATCTCCGCGCGCCGGTTGTCGGTGAGCGTGCCGGCATCGACTCCGTCGAGGAGGATCTGACCGCTCGTCGGCTGCATCAGGAGTCCCATGCAGTCGAGCATCGTCGTCTTGCCGCTGCCGGACCGACCGACAATGGCGATGAACTCTCCCTGCTCGATGGTGAGGGAGACGTGGTCGAGCGCCGTGACCCGCGAATCGCCTTTGCCGTATTCCTTGACCAGTCCGATTGCCTCGATCGTCGCCATCTCTCTGCTCCTATTGCGCCCGCAGCGCGGTGACAGGATCCATCCTCGCGGCGCGCATCGCGGGCACCACACCGGCTCCGGCGCCGAGGGCAACTGCGAAGGCGAGTGCGATCAACGTCAGACGCGGCGTGATCAGGAAGATGCCGCCACTCGGGTCGCTGCCGTTGAGCGCCAGGGTCAGCAGCAGGCCGAGGACGAAGCCGATCGCCCCACCAAGCAATCCCATCGCTGTCGACTCGGCGAGAAACTCACCAAGGATTCTCCGCGTCTTCGCGCCGATTGCCTTCTTGAGTCCGATCTCGCGGGTTCTCTCGCTGACCGACATGATCATGGTGTTCACCACGGACAGGCCGCCGATGATCAGCGCCAGCAACGCCGCCGCCGTGGTCATGAACGTGAAGACCGCGCCACCCGACTTGAAGCTGTTCACCAGGTCGGTTGGCTTGGTGGCCTTGACACCCTGCACCGTGGCGGTGATCCGGTTGGCGAGCGTGTCGAGGTTCACCCCCGGCTTACCGAACGCAACGACGCCGGTGATCAGCGAGTACGGATCGACGTTGCTGCGGATGGCCTGCGGCAGGCTGTCACCCATCAGCATCTGGGCGTCATGGAGGCTGACGAGTGCCCCGCTGTCGGGCGCCGTGAGCGTCTTGTTGAGGACACCGATGACCGTGAACTGATGATTGATGAAGTCCGCCGTGGCGTCTGTAGGACGCACCGGCAGATTGATCACGTCTCCAACGTGCTTATTGAACTCGGCCGCAAAGGATGAACCGAGCGTGACCTCGAATCGAGACGAATCTCCGGGCCACCGCCCGCTCGCGAGCGTGACCTTGAAGGCGGAGTACTTGAAACTCGCAGGGTCGTAATTCATGACGTAGTCGGGGACGCCGAAATTCACCGCCGATACGGAACCGGGTTTCGCCAGCACCTGCACAGCCGGCCCGACGGCCCGCACGCCGTCGACCATCTTGATCTTGTTGACCGTGTCGAGCGACATGTAGCCGCCGCCGAAGCTGCCGCCCCCCGTGTCACTCCCGACCTGGATGCTGCTGCCGTAGTAGGTGATCCCGCCGCCGAGCAAGACGTTGAAATGCTCGGCGAGTGCCCCCATGGTGGTCAGGGCGAAGATGCCCATGACGATGCCGGTAACTGTCAGGACTGTGCGGACTTTGCGCCGCCACAGGTTTCGTAGAATCCCCATCGATCGTCTCCTCAAGATGGTCGCTTCTACGGTTCATGATCGCGAGGCGGTCGATCGCCCGCCAGAGCCGGACGTCACGTCTCGTTCGGGCCCTTGGTCAGACGCGGCCCGGGAACGGATCTCGAGTCGCTCACGCCGCGAGATCGCGTCGCTCGTACAGCAGAATCGCGACCCCGAGCAGCACGACTGGACACACGACAAGCGCCACCATGCCGGGCCAATCAACCCCGGTGGCGAGCACGCCCGCTCCACCCACCCAGTGAAACGGCGACACCGTGTTGGCAAAGCCGGTCAGCGACGAGACAAGCGATCCGAAGACGTTCAGCACATAGGCGAGCACCGCAAGACCTCCTGCGACGCCACCGCCGAGAGCAGTTGACCCGGTCGCCCCGGCGACGAGAAAAGCCAGCATGCTGAAGCTGACCGCGAGCAGTGCCACGGCGAGCAGGGCCACGGCCAGCGTTCCCAGGTTCACGCTGAGGCCCTGCGACGGGCCGACCAGCGCCACGACCGACCAGATGAACGCTGCCACAAGGAACAGCGGGAGCTGCGCGCCGACGGCCTTCTCCGCCGCCAGCCGTCGACGCCTGATCGGCGTCGCCAAGAGGAGGTCGATCGTGCCGTTCTCCTCCTCCTTCGCGAGCGCGCGGCTGCCGGCGAGGATGCCCATCACCAGCATGAGTGCCGGGGCCAGGATGGCGAACAGCTCGGTGCCGAGGTATCCGGTGGGTGAGAGGAAGTCCACCCCCGAACCCAGGAAAGCGTCACGAAACGCTTTGGGCATGTTGTCGAGCATGGCCTGAATCCCCGCGCCGCTTTGATGGATGGTGGGGTAGAACAGGATGTACAGCAACGCGATCAGCGCCGCGCCGACGCTCCACGTCGCGATACCGCGCCAGCGGTCACTGAGGTCTCGGCGCACGACGTCAATGTGCATCGCCGGGCTCCGGGCGGTAGTAGTCGCGGAACACCTCGTCGAGATCGACCTCTGCGCTGTGCAAGTCGTGCACGCGATAACGCGCTGCGGTCTTGACCACGGGGTCGAGGTCGCCGCTCACGGTGACGGTCACGGTGTGATCGGTAGCGCTGACGTCGGTGACGCCGGGAAGGCTTTCGAATGCCTCGGGTGCAACCGGCTCAAGGAACTGGATCGAGATCACGTGTCTCCCCCGATCGGCGAGGTCGCCGACATCGAGCACCGTGACGAGCCTTCCCCTCCGAAGGATCCCCGCGCGATCACACAGGTGGGCGATCTCAGGAAGGTCGTGCGATGAGACGAAGATGGTCGCGCCTCCGTCGCGCGCCTCGCGGATGAGGTCGTGGACGATGCGCTGCATGAGCGGATCGAGTGTCGCCGTGGGCTCGTCGAGGACGAGCACCTCAGGATCGTGCATGAACGCCTGGATCACCCCGACCTTCTGACGCTGCCCATGGGACATGGCACCGCAGCGCTGGGTCAGGTCACAGTCCAGGCGCTCGGCGAGGTCCGTGACGCGTTGGGCGGATACGCCGCCCCGCAGCTTACCCAGGTACCCGAGCATCTCCCTGGCCGTCAGGCGAGACCAGACGCGAAGATCACCCGGAAGGTAGCCGGTCCGGCGGCGCACCTCCACGCTGTCACGGCGGCTGTCCAGCCCGAGAACGCTCGCGGTGCCGTCGCTGGGTCGGATCAGATCCAGCAGGCAGCGTATGGTCGTCGTCTTGCCCGCGCCATTGCTCCCGAGGTACCCGAAGATCTCACCGGCGCGCACCTCGAGGTCGAGATGATCGAGGGCTCGATGAGAGCCGTAGTCCTTCGTCAGCGTCGCACACACGATCGCGTTGAGATCGCCCATCGACTCGAATGCTGAGACGGTATGCCCGGGCGCGCCAGTGCCGGCCGTCCTCAGCGCGTTGTGACCTTGGTCACCAGGCACCGCCCGCGTCCGCGGGCGGCGGAAACCGAAGCGCGAACCTGCGGCGCTGTCGCTACGCCGTCGCTCCCGAGCTTGGCAGCCCAACTGCTATCTCTCGGTTCAGGTCACCGTCAGTGACTGCGTGGAGATGGGCCCCGCGCCTTGTCCAGGAAATGCCGACCCAACCCCGCTGAACATCACCAGCGTGACCGTGTACCGACCCGGCCGGTTGTATGTGTGCGCCGGCGACTGGCCAGAACCGGTGGTGCCGTCGCCGAACTCCCAGAGGTACGTCATCACGGGCTGAGCGCTGACGGTGCCAAGCGCGGAGAAACTCACCGGTTGTCCTGCCCGTGCATGCTTCGGGGCGAAGTTGAAGCCGGGTGTGAACCCGCTCTCACCCGTGGTGACGATGCCCCCGTTGCCCGTGGATGTGCCGTCCTTGGCGATGATGGTCAGCCCGACCGAATAGGCGCCCGCGGATGGGAAGGTGTACGAGATGGTCGGCGTGGTCTGCTCGAAGGTTTGCTGGTTCAGCACGGCGTTGAACTGCCACACGTACTCGGCGACTCCGCCAGGTGCGCTCGAGCCGGCGGCATCGAAGTTCAGGGTCAGCCCAGAGCCCGGCGTGACCGTGAACCTGGCGTGCGGCCGTGCCGCGTTGGGCGTGAGCCGCTGCAGGCACGAATGGGACTGATTGCTCCACTCCTCCTGGAACCAGTAGAAGTGGCCGTTGATCACCTGGTTGTACGTCGCGCCATTGGGCGCCGTCCCCAGCGGTGTGCCCATCACACCGTCGCACTGGTCGCCGATCTCGGAGCCCTGGAGCGCGCCGGCGCCGTTGGTCCAGGCGTCGTTCGGTAGCGGATCGCTGACCGATTCGTTCTGCTCATGGCTGAGACCGCCGTTGATCTCACCATCTGCGATGCCATTGGGATTGTTCCCGTCCTGACAGGCGGGATTGGTGGCATCGAACGGGTCATTGGCATAGAGAAGCATGGGCGACAGGCTGGTGTTCTGGTGGTACGCGCAGAAGGCAAGGTCTTGGGACTCACCCGCTGAGCAGCCGCCGAAACCTGTGCTGGGGTCATTGCTGAAGCAGCTCTCCACGGTTGGAGGCGTGAGCAGGAAGTACTCGTGACTCAGATCGGTCTTCAAATGGCGGGAGGCGACGAAACTCTCAAGCTCGGTCTGGATCTGAGCGTCGGTGTTGCACGCGGTCACCACCTGGTGAGTAAAGCGATTCGTACCACCCACCGGGCACTCGGTCGACGGATAGGGATCGGTATCCACCAGCGCTCCGCCGAAAGTGGTCTTGTACTGCGCGAATGCGCCGGTCAGGTCCTGGTACTGGGCCGACACCGAATCGACGTTCTGGTGACCGCCGCTGTCGTGGGCAAGGTCCGAAAAGAACGTCTCCAGACCCGAGACAAACCCGGCCGGGTACGCGGAGAGGCCGGACGGGCTCCAGAGCACCATGTAGTCGGTGTTCGACGGCATCACCGGGCCGCCGTTGTAGTCCATGTTGGTGAACACCTGGTCGAAGCCGGTTCCCTTCGAGCCTCGGAGTGGAACGTAGGCGGCGGGGTGAGCCACCGCATGTGAGGTGGGCGCCGCCGCGGCAATGGTCGGCATCGCCTGTTGAGAGGCGGCCAGGGCGACGACGGCGCCAGCTGCCAGAACAATCCGCGATTGACGGAGACGCATCTGTAGTCCTCCTATCCCATCCCGCTTCGCTGGGATGGATGTCCTCTCTCATCACCCGGAACGGCGTAACCCGAACGCGAATACTACGACAGCGGGTTACAGCTCCCTATTCGCACTGTCTCGCGCTCAATCCTGGTCTGCTCGCAGGTTGCGCCTCGAGCCGTGCCGGGACGACCAGCGCGTCCACGGCGATGCAGCCCTCGGGTCCGGCAATCAGCGGGTTGATGTCGATCGCCTCCAGAACATCGCCGAGCTCCGCGGCCAGCAATGACAGCGCCGACAACGCGGTTGCCACCGCCAGTCGATCAACCGGGCGCCGGCCACGTGCGCCGGCGAGCAGAGGACCGATGCGCAAACGGTCGATCAATGCGCGGGCGCGGTCGACGCTGATCGGCGGTATGGCCACGCGGCGGTCATCGAACGCCTCCACCAGCAGGCCGCCCGCGGCGACCACCACGAGCGGGCCGAATTGCTCGTCGACAGTGATGCCCATGTGGACCTCGACGGCGTCCGGGGTAGGCCTGATCATCGCTGCCACCGTCATCCGCGGACCGAGGCGTGACGCGATGTCCTCATACGCCTGACGCAGCGCGGCTTCGTCGGCGAGATCCAGGCGAACGCCGTCACGTTCAGTCTTGTGCGCTATGCCCGGTGTCGCGGTCTTCAAGGCGACCGGCCAGCCGATCCTGGCCGCAGCGTCGACCGCGCTCGCGGGATCATCGACCTCGACGCACTGCACCGTTGGAATCCCGTATGCCGCGAGCAGGTGCATGGCGTCGGCCTCGCCGACCAGTCCGCTGCTGACACGAGCCCGCCAACGCTCGGCACGAGCTGCGTCCGCGTCAGGCGGCGCTGGCTCGCTGACGCGACGGAGTCTGAAGTCACGAAGCGCAAGCAGGTGGCCGACGGCTCGAACCCCCGTCTCCGTTCCCTCGAGGACGGGGATGCCGGCCTCGCGCAGCACGCGTGCCTTGCCGGGGTCGATTGCGCTTCGGAGGTTGCACAGCATCGCGAACGGCTTCGTCGTCGTCGCCGCGGTCTGCAGCGCGATCGCGGGGTACTCGTCATCGCGTTCGTCTGCAACGAGGTCCACCGCGAACGCCACGGCCGCTGTGTCCGGGTCATCGTGCAGCGCGTGCAAACAGCGCGTGAACGTTGCCTGCGCGGTCCCCGACGTATCCCAGGCGTCGAGCGGATTCACCGGCGGCAAGCCCGGACCGAGCGCTTCCATAAGGTGCGATCTCGTGGTGTCGCTGATCCTCGCCAGCGGCACGTGACACGCTGTCGCGACGTCGATGAGATGAGTGCGCTCGCCCCCGGAGTCGTGGAGTGTCGCCAGGCCCCCTGCCGCCGCGACCCGCCCCGCGCACAGGAGTTCAACCGTGTCGGCGAGCTCGTCGAGACCGCCAACCCGCAGCACACCCGCGTGTTCGAACAGCGCCTCGTACGCTGCGTCGTCACCCGCGATCGCACCCGAGTGCGCCGTCACCATGCGCCGCGCAAACTCGCTGTGCCCGACCTTGAGCGCAACGACCGGGACATCGCGCGCCGAGGCGAGCTCGAGGGCCGCGCGGAAGCGGTTGGGAGCGCGGATCGTCTCCATGAACATCGCCACCACCCGTGTGCTCTCGAGCGTCAGCGAGTACTCGAGGTACTCGGCCATGGTCGTGACCAGCTCGTCCCCACCGGAGACCGCGAGGTTGAACCGGATGCCGCGGCGGTTGCGGAGCAGCGCCGAGAACGAAGATCCCGACTGCGTCAGAAAGGTCACCGGGCCGGGATTCAGATTTGAATCCTGGCTGTACCCGGTGGCTCGCAGGCGTCGCTCGAGGTTGATGAATCCCATGCCGTTGCCGCCGCACACGGCCATGCCGAACTCGGCCGCGATGGCGCGAACGCGCTCGGGCAGCGGCGTTCCCTCGTCAGCTTCGGACGCGTGCGCGCTCGCGCAGATCACCGCCGAGCGCGCGCCGGCTTCACCGGCCGTACGCAGAGTCTCCGCGAGAATCCCGTTGCCCACGCCGAGGATCGCGAGGTCGACGGGTTCGGGCAGGTCGCGGAGCGACGAAGCGCAGGGCAGCCCATCGATCTCCGTGTAGCGCGGGTTGACGAGGTAGATCGTCCCGTCGAAGCCACCGACACGCATCTGGCGCAGCAGCTCGGCGCCGAACGAACCCGGCTGCGCACTCGCGCCGACGATGGCGACGGTGCCAGCTTCGAGCATCGCCCGCAGCGCCGGTGCCACGGCGCTGTGCTCGGCGGTCACCGCGTACGGCGCGACCAGCGAGCGTTCTTCCGGTCGTGCAGGATGGCGCGCGCAGCCTGACGGCCTGGGATGCCGCACACACCGCCACCGCCGTGGGTCGCGGAACTGGCCTGGTACAGGCCGCGAATCGGCGTGCGGTAGTCCGCATATCCGGGTGCCGGACGCATGTGGAAGAGCTGCTCGGCGGAAAGCTCACCATGGAAGATGTTGCCGCCGATGAGCCCGTACTCCTGCTCCATCTGGTACGGACCGATGACATCGCGGTGCAGGATCGCGCCCTTGATGTTCGGCGCGAACTCCGCGTAGCAGTCGATCATCCGGTCCGCGTATGCCTCGAGCTCCTCGGTGTGCGGTGACTCCGACCACTCATGCGGCACCCATTGCGTGAACAGCGACATGATGTGCGTTCCATCGGGACACAGAGTCTTGTCGAACGTCGTTGGGATGACGCTGTCGGAGAAAGGCCGCGTTGCCGGCCGCCCCTGCCGTGCCTCCTGAAACGCGTCTTCGATCCATTCGATCGACGGCGCCATCTCGACCGACCCGGTGTGATGCTCCTGCTGGTTGCTCCCCGGGTCGGCGGTGAAGTTCGGCAGCTCGGCGAGCGCGAGGTTGATCTTCACCACGCCGCTGCGCGAACGCCACTTCCGGATGTCCGCAACGAAGTCCGACGGCAGCTCGCCGGCGTCGATCTGGTTGAGGAAGAGCGTCTGCGGATGCGTCGCGCTGACCACGATCGGAGCCTGCACTTCCTCGCCGCCGGAGAGCACAGCACCGGTGACGCGTCCGCGCTTGATCAGCAGTTTCTGCACGCGCGCATCGGTGCGGACGGTCGCACCAGCTTCGACCGCGCTGGCGCGGATCTGGTCCGCTACCGCGCCCATGCCGCCCTCCGGGTATCCCCAGCTTCCCAACTTTCCGTCGCCCACATCGCCGATCGAGTGGTGCGCCATGACATACGCCGTGCCCGGTTCGCACGGTCCGGCCCACGTCCCGATGACGCCGTTGATCGCCATCGCCGCCTTCACCTGTGGCGACTCGAACCAGTCGTCGAGCAGATCCGCGATGCTCATCGTCATCAGACGAGTCACGTCGCCGACGGTGCGCACCGAGAGGCCGCGATGCTTCCACGCGAGCCGCAGCAGCTGGCGCACGTCGCGCGGTCGCCGCGAGCCGATATTCGGCGGCACTTCCATGAGCATCGGACCGAGCACATCCGCGAGCCCTTCCATCCAAGCGTCCCACTTCGGCATCGCGTCCGCATCCGCCTTGGAGAATTTCGCAATCTCATCGTGATTGCGCCGCGCGTCATCCGCGAAGATCTTGATAGAGCGTCCGTCCGGGAACGCCTGGTAGTACGGGCCCATCGGATACACCTTGTACCCGTGGCGCTCGAGGTTGAGGTCTTTGATGATCGATGACGGCATGAGACTCGCGACGTACGAGAGCCTCGTTACCTTGAACTCGGGCGCGTCCGGCCATGGGCTCTCCGTGGTGGCGGCGCCACCGGTCTTGTGCCGCGCCTCGAGCACCACGGTCTTCAACCCGCTCTGGGCGAGGTACGCGGCCGCCACCAGGCCGTTGTGGCCGCCGCCGACGATCAGTGCGTCGAATTGTTCAGGCATCGCCGGCCCCTATTGACTGAGCATTCAGTAGAAGTCGCAGTGTAGAATGCTGCAGGTAGCTTCCGCAAGCCAGGCGGGCGAAGGCCGCTACTTTCGTGGAGGATGGAGTTGACCAGGTCGTCGCAGGCGGCGATCGATCGCCGGGAGGAGATTCTCCGCTCCGCGGTGCAGGTCATCAGCAGCCGCGGTCATGCCGACACGCGCCTGTCGCACGTGGCCGAGCGTGCCGGCGTCAGCCAGGCGCTCGTCGTGTACTACTTCGGGTCACGAGAAAGCCTGCTCGCGCAAGCGTTGGCGTACTCGGACGCTCGTTTCTACGATCGCGCGGCCGCTGAACTCGCGAAATCCTCGACCGCGGCGCGAAAGCTGGTGCGTCTCC
>JBAUTF010000327.1:0-4064 GCA_049582065.1 Candidatus Dormiibacterota bacterium
GGGTCAACTTCCAGGACAAGTTCAAGTCGCCCCCGTTCAACACGATCAACGGGATCCACTACGGCATCTCGCTGCAGTGGGGCCCCAACACGCTCCTTTACAACACCAACAAGTTCCCCATCGCGCCCACGAGCTGGAGCGTCCTGTACGACCCGCAGTACAAAGGCCTGATCACCATTCCCGACAACCCGATCCAGATCGCTGACGCGGCCCTCTACCTGAGCAAGAAGCAGCCAAGCCTGGGCATCTCAGACCCTTATGAGCTCACCCAGAAGCAGTTCGACGCGGCAGTGGCCCTCCTCAAGCAGCAGCAGCCGCTCGTCAAGAAGTACTGGGCCGACATTCCGACCGAAGAGGACCTGTTCAAGAACGGCGACGCGATCGTCGGAGCGGCATGGCCGATCATGACAAGCGACCTCAAGGCTGCCGGAGCGCCGACCGCCGACACCATACCCTCAGAAGGGGCGACGGGCTGGGCGGACACCTGGATGCTCGCCACCAAAGCCCCCGACCCGAACTGTGCCTACCTCTGGACCAGGTACGTGAGCACCGCCAAGGTCCAGGCCATGCAGGCGCTCTCCTATGGCGAGACACCGGTCAACAGTCAGGCGTGCGCGGTGATGGACAGCCTGTCACCCGGCTCGTGCTCGCAGTTCCACGCCGACGCTCCGGGCTCGTATTTCGACAGCATCAAGTTCTGGAAGACGCCGCTCCCGACATGCGACGACGGGACCACCAACTGCGTCGCGTACGCCCAATGGCAAAGTGCCTGGACCACCATCAAGGGATGACGGTCGACTGACGATGGCGTCAGAAACCGCCGGAAGGCCCCACCCGAAGGGCGGGGCCTCCGGCCTCCAGGCGCTGTTGTGGCGCCTCCCCTGGATGCGGGCGGTGCTGCTCCTGATCCCACCGCTGGGCTGGATGGTGCTCATCTACTTCGCATCGCTGTTCCTGCTTCTGATCACGGCCTTTTGGACCATCGACACCTTCACGACGCAGATCGTGCAGGTATGGAGCCTGGACAACTTTCGCCAGATCATCGCGGACCCCACTTACTTCCACATCATCTCGAGGACCGTCGGCATCGCCGCGGCCGTCACTGTCACCGACATCGTCCTCGCGTTCCCACTCGCCTACTACATGGCCCGCGTGGCTTCACGCAGGGTTCAGACCCTGGTGTTCGCGGCTGTCCTGCTTCCGTTGTGGGCCTCATATCTCGCGCGCCTGTACGCCTGGATCCTCATCCTCAACCACAGCGGCTTGCTCAACTGGAGCCTGCAGTCGATCGGCCTACCTCCGGCGAACATTGGCTATACCAACGTGGCCATGTGGCTGGTCTTCTCCTACATCTGGCTGCCGTTCATGATCGTCCCGACGTACGCCGCCCTCGAACGGGTGCCTGACTCGCTTCTCGAGGCGGCGGCCGACCTCGGCGCGAGGCGCTGGCGAACGGTTCGCGATGTGATCCTGCCCCTTGTCGTTCCAGGGATCGCGGCCGGATCGATCTTCACTTTCTCACTCACCCTCGGCGACTACATCACACCGATCCTGGTCGGAGGCGCCAACTCTCAGTTCATCGGAAACGTCGTGTACGGCAACATCGGGATCGCCAACAACGTGCCGTTTGCGGCCGCGCTGTCGCTCGTCCCGGTCGCGATCATGGCGGTGTACCTGTTGCTGGCCAAACGCCTGGGGGCCTTCGAGGCGTTGTGAAGGAGTATCGGATCTAACCGATGGACGGCTTCTGGACCCGCATGGCGTTCCGCATCTGGGCAGTGCTCGTGCTGCTCTTTCTGTTCATCCCGATCGCCGTCATCATCCTGTACGCGTTCAATCAGTCGAACATCGAAACCTGGCCGCTCGCTGGATTGAGCACGAAATGGATCATCAGAACCTGGAACGACCAGGACGTCCGCACGGCCCTTTCCCTATCGGTCCGGATCGCGCTTGCGGCGACGGCCCTCGCTGTCTTTCTCGGTTCGTGCGCCGCCTTCGCCATCCACCGCAGCGCCTTCTTTGGACGCGACGCGATCAGCTTCATGTTCGTGCTGCCCCTCGCGCTGCCGGGCATCATCACGGGAATCGCGCTGCGCGCCTTCTTCAACTTCAACAACGTCGAATTCTCGATCTGGACGATCATCGTGGGCCACACCACGTTCTGCATCGTCGTCGTCTACAACAACGTGCTCGCCCGTCTGCGCCGGACCCAGGGATCGCTCGTCGAGGCGGCCATGGACCTGGGCGCCAACGGGTTCCAGACCTTCAAGGACATCACGCTTCCGCTCATCTCCACATCCCTGGTGGCCGGGGCGATGCTCGCTTTTGCCCTCTCGTTTGACGAGGTCATCGTCACCACATTCACGGCGGGGGCTCAGAACACCCTGCCCATCTGGATCTTCGCCCAGCTCCGCACCGGCCGGCTCCTCCCGGAGGTCAACGTGGTCGTCTCGTTCGTGATCCTGGTCACGATCATCCCGGTCGTGGTCGCCGCGCGCCTCACCGGGGGCGGCGCGGCGCGCGTGCCCGCCGCCCGCTGAGCTACTTGACGACCAGCGGCTCCAGAATAGACGCCACCCACAGGGCAAGGCCAACGCCGAGCAGTCCAACCTTCTTGTACTTCCAGCCCACGGCGGCCAGGACAAAAGCGATGAACGCCAGGATCAAAAGGATGGTGCTCAGGTTGAGGCTCGACAGCCGGCCCAGCAGCTCCGACAGCGACCAGAGAGCGAGGCCGATTGCGATGAAGTCGAGCTTCATGAATCCCCAGCCGACGGCCGCGAGCACGAAAACGATGAGGGCGGCGATGAGGAGCAGGTCGGTCGAGCTCATCGGGGCATTATCAGGTACACATCAGCCCTGTTCGACCGTTTCCGTAGGGTGATCGCCCAGCGACCCGTGCGGCACGAGCCACCTGAAGATCTCAAGGACCAGCCGGCCGGCCTTCACCGAAGGGTCCTCGTGAGCCAGGCGCGCAGCCTCTTCCACCGAGGTGCGGAGCACCGCGACGCCGCGTAGGGACGGGTCAGGCTGGCCGCTGAACGGGCCGTTGACCAGGACCTGGCCCTCCTCGCGCAGCCGCGCCCAGAAAGCGAGGTGGTTGCGCTGGAGCTCGTCCAGCGCTTCGTCGGTCATCTGCGGCGCGTGGATGGGGCGGCGCAGAAAGACCACCGTGTAAGCGTCGAGCCGCATGGCGCCACACTAACGTGGTGAGCCACGCGGCTGCCGGCCTCAACCTGACCGGACTGGCGCGCACCCCGGGCGCGCAACGGAGCTGGTGGCTGCGCGAGGCGCTGGCCCGAGAGGATCACGATGCCAGGCCGCCCCTGGCCGGGGATGTGAACGCTGACGTGGCCATCGTCGGAGGAGGTTTCACCGGGCTCTGGACGGCCTATTTCCTGACCCAGGCGAACCCCGGCCTCGGCGTCGCCGTCGTCGAGCAGGACATCTGCGGCGGAGGCCCCAGCGGCCGCAACGGAGGCTTCGCCAGCGGCTGGTGGGACGAGCTGCACGGCCTGGTCGAGCTCTACGGCCCTGAAGGGGCGGTGATGGCGTGCCGCGCCATCTCCGACAGCATCACCGCGATCGGCCAGTTCTGCGACGGCAACCGCGTCGACGCCTGGTTCAAGAAGGCCGGGTACATGTACGCCGTGACGGCCGCCGCGCACGAGCCGACCTGCAAGGCCATGGTCGACCTGGCCCGCGAGGTCGGCGCGCCCGATGAGCTGCGCGAGCTCACCCAGGCCGAGGTCCGGGCCCGCTGCCTGTCGCCGGCCTTCCTGGCGGGCGCGTTCATGCGTGACGGCGCATCGGTTCAGCCGGGCTTGCTTGTCCGGGGTCTCCGGCGCGTGGTCATGGAGCGCGGCGTGCGGATTTACGAGGGCACGACCGTCACCGGTCTGAAGGCGGGTCCCCCCGCGGTCCTCACCACGCCGGGCGGCAGCCTGCGCGCGCAGAAAGTCGTGCTGGCGCTGAACGCCTGGGCGACCGGCTGGCCACAGCTGAGCCGCCGGCTGGTCGCGTGGAGCTCTTACATCGTGCTCACGGCGCCCGCGCCAGACCGC
>JBAUTF010000328.1:0-9762 GCA_049582065.1 Candidatus Dormiibacterota bacterium
ACCGTCACCAGACCATGTACAAAATCGCCAAGGGTGCCTGTCGACCCTGTCCGCTCAAGCAGCAATGCGCTCCAGGTCCCACTGATCGCATGATCTCCAGGCGCTGGGACGCGGCGGTGGTTGAGGAGATGCAGGACCGCCTTCGCAGCCGCCACGGGCGGCGCCTCCTCAAACGCAGAAGCACCATTAGTGAACGCATCAACGCCGACGCCAAAGAGAAGCACGGCATGGCTAGAGCGCAGTTCCGGGGTCGGGCCAAGATGCAGATGCAAGCTCTGCTCACAGCCAGCGCAATCAACCTCAAGGCGCTGGCCAACCGGCGTCCGGAAGCCCAATCAGGAATTACGGCCGTCGGATTGTGTTCGCAACCGCCCTATTCGGCCATTATCGCTCGGCTTCGCGCCTCGCAGTGGACTCGACTGGTCGGGCGCACCGATTTCCGACTCCTCGGTCGCCCGGATCGTCGCCGCCGGCCTCGTTAGGAGCCTTCGTCAACAGGCCCTCTTGGCTGTCAGCTGCGCCGGATCCATGCGCCTTGCCCGATGCTGACACGTTGGCAACGGCGCCAAATTGAGTTGACGCGCCCGGGCTAACGGCACGGCACTCCTACCCGCGTCATTTGCCGCCAACATCCGCGGTATCTGTCACCTCGGAATCCACAACAGCAAGCTTGTTGCGGCGAGGCCATGTCCGGAAAGCCGCGAACAGCAGGAACAAGCCGAAAAGTCCCAGAAGAATTCGCTCAGGCAGCCACAAGGCAAGTGCGGCTCCGACCAGAGAAGCAGGGACGCCTGCGGCAGCAATCCAGCCCGCTGACCGCAGGTCAACGTTCCCATGGCGAAAGTGGGTGATCGCACCGACCGCCGCAGTTGGCAGGATCGCCACCAACGAGGTGCCCTGTGCGACACGCTGTGCGATCCCAAACCCCAGGACCATTGTCGGCACGAGAAAGACGCCACCACCCACTCCGGTCAGACCGCTCAGGACCCCGATCACGAAGCCAGCCAGTGTGATCAGTAGGTACTGTGCGAGGCCCAGCTTTCCGCCTACCTGACCGCTGAGTGCTGCCGAAGCGCCAAGCAGCGCGTCGTGTATCTCCTTGGCACCGACGATGAACAGCATGACCGCAACGAGAATTTTCAAAGCGTGCTCAGGGACGCGGCGGGACGCGTGTGCGCCGGCGAACGCGCCGATGACGCTGCCCATCACTAGGAAAAGTGCAACGACTAGGTCGACCTGTGGCCTGCCCTTCCCGAAGTAGTACACAACGGCCCCGACCAGCGCGATTGGAAGAATCGCCGTCAGGGAGGTGCCGCTCGCGCGGCGCTGGCTCGTGCGCGACCACATCACCTGCAGAGGCACCATGAGGAATCCGCCGCCGACTCCAAGCAGCCCGCTGGCGAGGCCGGCGATACCGCCAATCGCGACTGAGATGCGGTGACTCGACGGCCTGGCTGTGCCTATCCCGGTGCCCCGAGCCCGACGGGTTGGGACGACGGGATCAAGGCCTGCGCCGCCGCCACGGCAACGTCGGCGGCCGCAACCCCGGGCGTTTCGAGCGACGGCCAAGCCGCCTCCAGCCGCGCGCGGATCGCATCTGAATCAGCCTGTCCCAGCAGAGCACTCTGGATCGCCGCGGGCGCGTCTCCGATGGCGTAGAAGTCGCCACTGACAAGCGCCTCGACCACGTTGCCCGAGGCAACCATCAACGTAACTCGCACCAGGCCTCCCGGCGCTTTGTGAACACCGTGACCGAGGTGGACATGACCTGTGATGCGAAGAGGTTTGTGCCCTTCTCTCTGCAGCCGCACCTCATCGACCCATTCACGACTGCGCATCTTCGCTACCCAGCGCCGGTAGGCCTCGCGCTCGTGAGCGTTGATCTCTCCCGGAACCAATCGCGCACCGAGCGCCCGCTCGAAGGCTCCCACCAGCTCCTTGCGGACCACGGGTGGAGGCACCTTGTGTCCCAGCTCCTTCTCCAGGCTCGAAACGTATGCGTCCATCGTCTGGGCCACCTTGTCGCGCATCTTTTCGTCAGGGATTCGCAGCACGCTGGCCGCGGCCCTGGCGTTGAAGCTCATGATGATCGAGCCGACGAAAACGAATCCGCCTCCGATGCTCGCGGCACCCAGCCCACCGATCTTGCGGCCGGATACCTGGAGGTCGTTGACCGGATGGAATTGGGCGCCGCTCACGCCGAGTCGCTGGTAGCAGTCGACCGGACCGCGAGAGAAGTATTCGAACGCTTCCTGGATGTGAGCCGGGACCTGCTTCGGCTGCCAGACGAGCTGGAAGAAGACCTGTCCCTCGTCGAGGAAGACGGCGCCGCCTCCGACCTCCCGCCGCATCACCGGCAGGTTCTGGGCTCGGCAGGCCTCCAGGTCGACCTCTCGCGCGAGTTCTTGATGGCGGCCGATGCAGACGTAGGGGCGGCGGGGCCGGCAGAGGATGATCGTGTTCGGGTCGTCTGGACCGATCGCGTCGGAGATGGCGTGGTAAAGCGTCTGGCTCTCGGTGAACGAGCAGAGGTCGAGATCCAGCAGCCGGACTTCACTCACAGCGAATAGCCCTGCTCTTCGAGCAGCTCCTCCATCACATCGCCCAGGATCATGTGCAGTCCTGGATCGATCGATTTGATCATGTCGAGGACGCCACTCAAATGCCAGATGACGTACAGCTCGGTCAGGGTCTTGTCGTCCACGTCCCAGGCGGTGCTCGTCGTGTGAAGTGTCTCCGGCGGCAACGCCTTCCGCCAGAGCTGAAGGTGGCCGGAGATCTCCCTGGTGTCAGGGCCCCAGTCCGGGAACGCCTCCGGTTGGATCATGTCCGGTGAGACCTGGGTCCCGGTGCCCATGATCTTGTAGATGATCCGGCCGTAGCCTTCGAGGGCTTCCTTCGCGGTGTGCAGGCCGTTCTTGACCGCGACCTCGCGCATGATGGTGATGATTCCGCCCGGGTTGTTGCCGCGCGGGCAGCGCAGGCAAGAGAAGCACTGCGAGCAGTCCCAGACGTCCTTGTTCATCTGCTCCCAGACGAGGTCCACGTCCTGCCTGGCGACGGCCTGAGTGATCTTTCGAGGGCTGAAGTCGTAGAAGCGCGCTGACGGGCACGCCGCGACGCAGATGCCGCACTCGTAGCAGCCCTTCATGTATTCGGGAAAGCGAGCGTCGGCCTCGATCTCGGCCAGCATCCGCTCTTTGACCTCGGTGGCCGCCACCGGGACCTCTGTGGGTGAGGGCATTACTTGCCGCGCTTGACCAGGAATCGCATCAGCTTGCCTTCCTGCTCGAAGCCGAGCAGGTCGTGGCCCATGCGCCGCGTCCAGGTTTCCATGTCGGGCTTTGCGCCAGGGTCGTCCGCCAGCATCAGCAGGGTCTGCCCGACCTCCACCTCCTTGATCGCCTTGGAGATCTTCAAGATCGGCATCGGGCACAGCATGTGCTGGCAGTCGAGCGTCTTATCCGCCGTTTCAAGCGCCATCTCTCTCCTCCTGTGCGCGGGTGGTGGTCGACGAGTTGCCGTCGGGCTCGAGCAGTCTCGACCAGTCGACTGTCTCTCCCTTCATGAATGTCCTTTTCACCCAGGACGGTGCCAGCTGCCAGCAGGCCGTGCACACCTTCTTGCCGCCCTCCACCGGGTTGACCTGGCAGAGCATGCAAAGCTCATCAGTCGGGGTCCCCGCAAAGTCGCGGTGGCCGGGTTCGGACTTTGCGTGGTAGTCAGTCGGCACAGCGGTAGCACCTCAGCTTGTCGTGGTCGATGCGATCGCGGATGGTTGCGAACGCCTCGCGGCCCGGCACCAGCCGCACCCGCTCTTCTTCCAGCGCGGTCGGTTTCAACCGAAGCAGCCAGCCGGCTCCATATGGGTCCCGATTGGCCATGAGGATGTCCTTGCCGAAGGTCTCCTCGTTGTTGGCGACGATCTCACCTGACAGCGGGGTCGGGAACGGGCCAACCCACTTCGCGCTCTCTATCGTCGCTGCGCTCTGACCGCTCCGCAGCACCTTGCCCGGCGCCTTGAAAAGGATGCTCACCAGCTTCCCGGCCTTCGTCTGTGCGACATCGGTCATCCCCAGCGTCACCGTGCCATCCTCCTCGAAGCGCGCCCAGACATCGCGCTCGACGTCATAGGACAGCTCGGGTGGCACCCAACAACCCTGGTAGACCTGCTCTGGAATCTCCATCTCGTCACGTCCCGCAGTCGATGCCCTCCGCTTGGAGCAGCGCGCGGTAAGCCTCGACCCCCTGCTCTCCGGACACCAGGTCCTTCGCCTCCTCGTCCCAGTTGCTGGGCGCGAGCCTGACGATCCAGTTCGAGTAGGGGTCCGCGTTGAGCGCGGTCGGTTGAGCAAGCGGGACTTCGTTGACCGCAACTATCTCGCCGGAGAGCGGGCTCGGGATCGGCCCCACCCACTTCGATGATTCCACAGTGCCCGCGCTCTGTCCGCGTGTGATCGTGCGACCCACCTTCTTGGGTGTGACCACAATGATCTTGCCCGCCAGCTTCTGCGCTGGATCGGTCATGCCGATCCGAGCGGTGCCGTCCGGGTCTCGCTTGACCCAGACGTGCTTGTCGACCTGGTACAGGAGGTCGTCCGGGATGTTGCAGTTGTTGATGGTCGTCATCAGCTCGCCTCCTCGACCGTCGCACCGGATTCCTCGTGGGTCTCCCAGTGGTATAGGAGCAGGTCGTAGCCGACCATGCGGATCTCGTCCGCGAACTTCTCAAGGAATGCCTGGTCGCGCCCCCGGGGGTTCACTTCGCGAGTCATACCCTCCGCGCAGAACGGGCAGTTGACGTCGAAAAACATCCGGTCCCCGTCGTGACGCGTTTGAAGCCTGTCCTTATGGGCACTCACCATGTGCCCGTGGAGCACGGTGCGCGTGCCGGTCTCGTCGCAGAAGGGACACTTCATCCTCTCGGCTCAGCCTCCCTTACTGCCGACTCGAACACGCGCATCAGCTGGACCAGAAGTGGTGTCGGCCGCATCGTGTCCGACCCTGGGTCCCAGGTGACGAGCCCGGCCTGGGCGAAATCATCACCGGCGGCCATCTGCTCGCCGGCTGTGATTCGGCGCGCTTGCTCGTACGCTTCACGATTGCTCAACACCAGCAGTGCACGGCGGAGCACAGCCTCGGCGTCGGGCTGCCCCACGATGTGATCGTTCGGCTCACGGTAGTCCTCCAAGGCCTGCAGTCGCTGCTTGGTTCGCGCGAGAGATAGCACCCGCTCGGCAAGAGCGTCACCCAGTGCGCTGCGGTCGAGCTTGTTCATCCCACCGCCACCAAGTGTGGGTCGAGCGCCATTTCCACAAGCTCGATGATGTCTTTGACCTCGATCCGGTCCTCCATTCCCAGCGACTGCACGGCGGCCGTGTACATGACCACGTCTTTCGGACAGGCGACCACGAAGTATTTGGCGTCTCCCAACGCAACAGCTTCCCGAATGCGATTCTCGCTCGGCCGCTCTTTGATGCCCCTGTCGTCCATCCAGATGCGACCACCGCCCGCGCCGCAGCAGAAGCTGTTCTCGCGGCAGCGTCCCATCTCGTGCACGCGGACCATCATGTGTTCCATCACCTTGCGCGGGGCATCAAAGCCGCCGTTGTAGCGGCCCAGGTAGCAGGGGTCGTGGTAGGTGGCCACTTTCCCGATCGGCCCTGCAAGCTTCAGCTTTCCCGTTTCCAGCAGCTCCAGGAGAAGCTGCGTGTAGTGCACTACCTTGTACTTGGCTCCGAAGGCCAGGTACTCCTGGCCGAGCGCGTTGAGGCTGTGTGGGTCGGTCGTCATGATCCGCTTGAACGTGCACTTGGACAGCACTTCGACGTTGTGCTGGGCAAGCATCTCGAAGAGTCCTTCCTCGCCGACCCGGCGAACATCGTTGCCGCTGTTGCGCTCCGACTCGAAGAGAATGCCGAAATCTACGCGCGCCCCGCGAAGGACTCGCGCCACCGATTGCGTGAGCCGCTGCACGCGAGGGTCGTATGACGCGAAGTCGCCGACGAACCACAGCACGTCTACCGGCTCCTTGCGGGCGTCTTTGACGGCAAAACCGAGGTCCTTGGTCCACCGCGCGCGCATTCGCTCCGACTGGTTGAAGGAGTTGCCGTGCTGCGCCAGGCTGGCGAGCGTGTCTTGCAGCTTTGGCTCCATGCGGCCCTGCTCGACGAGCTGCCGGCGCATGTCGACGATCTTCGGCACGTGCTCGATATGCAGGGGGCAGACCTGCATGCACGCGCGGCACGTAGTGCAGGCCCACAGGGTCTCGTCCTGGATCGAGCCGCCCAGCAGCTCGCGGTGCCCGTCGCCATTCCGATGCGTACGGTGTCCGCCGATTCCTTCCTCGTCGAGGAGGGCGTCGCGCAGGTCCATGATCAGGAGCTTGGGCGAGAGCGGCTGCCCAGCGGCGTGCGCCGGGCAGACGGCCTGGCAGCGGCCGCACTCGGTGCAGGCATAGAGGTCGAGCTTCTGCTTCCAGCCCAGCTGCTCCACGTCTTTTAGCCCGATCGAAGGCTTCGAGAGGTCTGCCTTCGGCAGCATTCCTTTGGGCGAGAGGTCGCGGAAGAAGACGTTGGGGATGCCGACGAAGATGTGGAGGTGTTTGGAGGTCGGGATGTAGGCGAGGAAGGCGAGGATGGCCAGGACATGGGTCCAGTAGAAGACCTCGGCAACAGGCTTCGCTGCGGCGCCGTGCAGGCCAAAGAGGCCGAAGAAGCCGGCGAGCGCGGAACTGACCGGCCGCCAGCTTGCCGACGGATCGCCACCGGACGCGACGCGGAAGGTGTTCTGCATCAGCATGTCGAACACCACCGCAAAGATCAGCAACAAGATGATGGTGGCGTCCCGTTCATTCGAGCCCTTGAAGCGCTCGGGCTTGCGGACGTACCGGTTGAAGGCCGCCATCGCGAGGCCCGCCATGACGATGACGTCGAAGAGGTCTTGCACCAACGCGATCCATGTGTGCCCTCCGATGGGAGCGAGGCTGAAGCCAGGAAAGAAACCTTCGCCGAAGGCCTGCACGATCCCGGTGAGCAGGATCACGAAGCCGCTGAAAATCATCAGGTGCAGAATCCCCGAGTACTTGATCTGCATCAGTCGGACATGCAAGCCGATGTTGGTGACCACGCCCCATAGCCGAAGCGGGATGTGGTCGAAGCGGTTCTCCCACGGCGAATGGAAGATGGGGCGCAGCAGCAGGTAGAACCGGTACCCGGACCAGCTGAGCGTCGCCGCCGTCAGGATCGCCAGGACGACCGTCTTGGCAGGCATCGCCGCTAGCCGGCTTTTGCCTTCAATCGCTCGGTCAGCGCGGGGAGCAGATCGAAGAGGTCGCAGGTCGTGCCGTAGTGGGCGACCTTGAATATGGGCGCGTTGGCGTCGGAGTTGACCGCGACGATCAGTTCGGCGTCACGCATTCCCTCGAGGTGCTCCGGGGCGCCCGAGATGCCGACCGCGAAATAGAGCTTGGGCTTCACCGTCATCCCCGATTTGCCGACCTGACGCGCCTTGGGAAGCCAGCCGGCATCACACACCGGCCGCGAGGCGCCGATTTCGGCGCCGAGAGCTTTGGCCAGGTCTTCAGCCAGCTCCAGGTTTTCCGGCCCGCCGATTCCGCGACCGACACTGACCAACCGCTCAGCCTTAGTGATGTCGACTCCTTCACCGCCCGGGGCTGAAGCGGAAACAAAGCGCGTCCGCAGCGACGAAAGGGCCGCCGGAGCGTCAATCGTTACCTGTTGCCCCTTGCCACCGGCGCGCCCAGCCGCCTCGGGAAACGAACCAGCGACCACCGCGAAGACGGCCGGCCCATCGGTCTTGGTCGTGGCGACGACCTTTCCCCCATAGAGCTGGCTGCGCGCGATCACCGCGGCGCCTTCGATCTCGAGGCCGAGGCAGTAGGAGACCAGAGGAAGACCGGTAGCTGCGGCCGCGCCGGCGGCGAGGTCGATGCCGACCGAGGTGTTGCCGACCAGGACCACCTGCGGTTTGCGCTGACGAATGGCCTCGGTCAGGACTGCGACGTGGGCTTCGGGGACATATGTGGAGACCGCGGGGTGGCCGACTGTGACAACAGTGTCAGCAGCCCCGAGTTGAGAGGCGAGGTCGCCCCCACCGGATAGCAGGGCATCGACCTCTCCTCCGAGGCCAGAGGCCAGCGAGCGCGCGGCTCCCAACAGCTCGAAGCTGATCGGCGCGACCTTACCCTCGGACGTCTCGACGTAGACCAGCACGTTGCCCATCGCTAAGCCCTCACAAGCCCGCGCTCGCCGAGCAGCGCGGCGATCTTTTCGGCGACTTCGTCGGCGCTACCCGCCAGCATCTCGGCCTGTTTCCCCGTCTCAGGCTTGGCCATCCCGGTCACCTCTGCGCCCGCCGGACCGTCGGCCGACGAGGCCGTCACCAACTCGAGCGCGCCAGACGCGATGGCCTGTCGAAGCTTTGTGACCGGCACGTAGCGCGGTGGCTTGGGCGCGGCCTGCACCCCGATCACCGCGGGCAGGTCGATCTCCAACGTGGCGATCCGGCCTCCGGCGTACTCCTGGTGAACGCGCAGCTTGTCACCGGCGAGCTCGACACCGCTGACCACGCTGACGTGAGGCCAGCCGAGGGCGAAGGCGAGAAAGGGTGCCGTCTGCCCGAAGAGGTCGTCAGCAGCCTGGACGCCGGTGAGCACGAGATCTGGCCCCAGCTGCTTGATCGCCTGCGCGAGGGCGCCGGCAGCCCGGCGCGAATCGAGCAAATCACCCCCAACGTCGACTTTCACTGCGCCGTCGGCCCCCCGCGCCTTTGCCGCGTATAGCACCTGGTCGATGCCGTCGGCCGCCAGCGCAACCGCCGTGACCTTTGCGCCGCCCGACTCTTTGAGCAGCACCGCCTGCTCGAGCGCGTGATCGTCGAACTCGTTCAGCTTCATCTTCACGAACGAGCGGTCGATGTCCTTGCCGCCGGCGTCGATCTCCAGCTCTTCGACGAGGTCGGGCACTTGCTTCAACACCACAGCTATGTGCATCTGATGACTCCTAATGCAGGGCTTCGTCCACGAGCTCGATCACATCGCGGACGAGCAGCTTGCCTTCATTTCCGGTCGACTTCACGGCGTCCTCGAAGCGGGACACCTCGTACGGACAGCAGACGACGAGCATCTCGGCTCCGGTTTCGATCGCCTCTTTGACACGCCTCTCGCTGAGTCGCTCCGAGACGTGGTTGCCGGTGAAGCTGTCCAGCCACATCCCCCCGCCGCCGCCGCCGCAGCAGTAGCCGTTCGCCTTGCAGCGGAACATCTCGATGAACTCGAGGCCAGGGATCTGCTTGATCATCTCGCGCGGCGCGTCGTACTCCCCGTTGTGGCGTCCGAGGTAGCAGGGGTCGTGGAAGGTGACCTTGTAGTCGAGCTTCCGCTTCCAGGGCAACCTCGACATCAACGGAGCGAGGAACTGGGTGTAGTGCTGGATCGGGTATTCCGCGCCGAGCTTCGGGTACTCGTTCCGGAATGCGTTGTACGCATGCGGGTCCGAGGTGACCATCCGCTTGAACTCGTACTTGCCGAGCGTCGCGATGTTCTGCTCGGCGATCATCTCGAACAGCCCTTTCTCGCCGGCCAGCCGCTGGCTGTCACATGAGCATTTCTCCTCGTGGCCGAGGATGCCCCAGTCGACCCCGAGCATGGCCATCGTGCGGGCCAGAGCGCGCGCGGCGTCCTTGCCGCGCGGGTGGTACGACCAGTAGCACTCAACGTAGAACAGGACGTCAACCGGCCGC
>JBAUTF010000329.1:0-8236 GCA_049582065.1 Candidatus Dormiibacterota bacterium
ATCCCCGGTTCGAATCCGGGCGTGGGCTCCGATTCAAGCAGCAACCGCCAACCATCGCGAAAAGACTTCCGCCTACCCCGTTGAAAGCGGGTGCAATCCGAACGCGTCCGGGACCACGGTGCCCAGGAGAAATGCGATCAGTGCGCACCCGAGGCCGATGGCCGTGATCTCAACGCCGCTCCGGATCGAATGACCACCCGCAAGGCGTCCCTTGCCGACACCGATGAGGAACAGCGCGACCGCAGTGGCGGTGACCGACATGAGCAGGGCCGGACTGGGTGCGAATGGGCCGATGGCCACGATTGTGGTCACGGGAGCGGCGAACCACGGCACGATGGGGATCGCCGCTCCGATCAGGAAAGCGATCGCAATCACAACGCCGTCTAGAAACGGCCTTCCGCCGGCGACCGCAAAACCGAGCTCCTTCTGGGCCATGGCTGTAAGCATCGCCTCGGGATGCTTGGCGATGACTCGCGCGACCATCTGCGCGTCGGTCTCGTCCAACCCGTCCTTGAGGAACAGCTCGACCAGCTCATCCATCTCTCTCTTGGGATGACCCTCGAGCTCGGAACTCTCGTGTCTCAGCTCTTCCTGCTGAACGTCGCGCTGCGATTTAGCTGCGATATAAGCTCCCGCACCCATGGCCAACATGCCCGCCACGCCTCCAGCGAAGCCGGCGATCAGCACCCAGATGCGTCCAGTCGTGGCGCCGCTCACACCGCTCACCAGGCCCAGCGATGTCAGGAGGCCGTCCTGGGTGCCGAAAACGATTTCGCGTACGTGGCTGCGCCGCTCGACTCGTGATCGGGTGGTGTCGATGTGCGAGGTCGCTTCGGACGGCTCGACCACTGCGCCCAAAGATTAAGGCAGGCCGTCGCCGGCTAGGCGCGCCAGTAAGGCTGGCGGAGCGCACCTGGTCTCGCATGGCGATGGGCCGTTACCCCGAGACCGTCACGCGCGAGGCCGACCAGCCTGTGCGACCCGGGTCCCCAGGCCCTACTCATTCCTACCGCGCGGGGCAACACTGCTGGAAGTGCAAGTTCAGCTTCGGTGCGTTGACACACCGCAGGGTTCTTCACGCCTGAGAGACAGCCGAGGAGTCACAGCAATAAACCGAAGGAGATTGAAGATGAAAGACAAGGTGCGAGGTAAGGCCGAGGAAGTCAAGGGCAAGATGATCGGCGACAGGAGCCTTCAGCTCAAAGGCAAGACGCGCCAGAAGGTGGGAGGCCTGAAAGAGAGCGTCAAGGCGATCGCCTACGACGCAGAACACTCCCACGGGAAGAGCTAGGGCGGATCTGGTCGCCGATTAGCCGGTAGGCCACGCCCCTGGCTCGAAACCAGGCGTGGCCTCCACCCCGTTAAGCCATGTGCTTTCAGGGGTCTGATTGCCCTAGCCACCCATGGCGACAAACACCCGTCTCGGGCCCAACCTGAGCATGGGATGAAAGCGCTATTTTCACGCCGGCCGAAGGACGCGCCATCGCCGTGAAAGCCACCGTGGTGCTCGAAGATACGACCGGAGGGAAGAAACCCCGGCGCGGTGGCGCGCCCAAGCATCTGGGCGCGACGCTGTTCAGTGACCCGCAAGACGCCGCCAGCTTCATCGGCAACGTGCTCGAGGCCTCGACGGAGTATTCGATCATCGGGGCGGACCTCGAGGGCAACATCCAGCTGTGGAACGAAGGCGCCCACCGCCTCTATGGGTACGAGCCGGACGACGTCGTCGGCAAAGCGAACTTCTCGATCCTCCACGCCGCCGAGCACGTGGCCGTGGGCCTTCCCAGGCAGATGATGGCGATGGCCCTCGCCACCGGCAAGTTCGAGGGCACCACCGTTCGCAGGCGCAAGGACGGCACGACTTTCACCGCCCGCGTCGTGTTGACGCCGCGACGCGACGACAAGGGCAACGCGATAGGACTGCTGCTCATCTCGAAGGACATCTCGGACGAGATCCGCCTGACCCACGACCTCGAGGCGACCCAGGTCTATACGCGCTCCCTGATCGAATCGAACATCGACGCGATCATGACCACCGACCCGCTGGGCGTGATCACCGACGTGAACCAGCAGATGGAGTCGCTGACCGGGCATTCGCGGGTGGAGCTGATCGGGTCGCGCTTCAACTGCTACTTCACAGATCCCCGGCGGGCAGATGACGGCATCCGCCAGGTGCTCCGCGAAGGCAAGGTGACCGACTACGAGCTCACGGCTCGCTCGAAGAGCGGATCGGAGACGCTCATCAGCTACAACGCCACCGCCATGTTCGACGTGGACGAAAAGCTGCAGGGAGTGTTCGCGACGGCGCGCGACATCACCGAGCAAAAGAAGCTCGAGGAGCGATTGCGGGAGCAGCAGACGTACCTGCGCGGCCTGATCGAATCCAGCGTCGACTGCTTGCTCACGATCGATTCCCAGGGCCTGGTGTCCGACGTGAACGAGCAGACGTGCCGCCTGTCCGGATTCGGGCGCGAAGACCTGCTGGGCACCGCGTTCGCCAACTACTTCGCCGAGCCGCAGCTCGCCACCGCCGGTGTCGAGCAGACGTTCGACAAGGGCATGGTGAAGGACTGCGTCCTCACTCTTCTCACCCGCTCGGCACAGCACCTCCAGGTGTCCTTCAACGCATCGATCTTCAAGGATCACCTGGGCAGCGTGCGGGGGATCTTCGCTTCCATCCGCGACGTCACCGACCAGACCGTTTTGCAAGCCTTGCTGCTAAGCGAGCGAGCTTACAACCGAGGCCTCCTCGAGGCCCTGGTCGACGGCCTGGTCACCGTCGACCCGATGCTGAAGATCACCGACGTCAACGAAAAGATGTGCCACATGTCCGGGTATGCCCGCGACGAGCTCATCGGCAGCTCGTTCGAGGACTACTTCACCGACTCCAAGCGGGCGGCGGCGGGAGCCCGCGACACACTGGACAAGGGCGCCCTGACCAACTATGAGCTCACGCTCCGCACCAAGGGCGGCCAGGAGCTGCTGGTTGCGTTCAATGCGGCCACCTTCACGGACCAGGCAGGCCAGGTGCGCGGAATCTTCGCATCGGCCCGCGACATCACCGACCAGGCCCGCCTCCAGAAGGAGCTGGCCGAGGAACAGGCCTATAACCGGGGTCTGTTCGAAGCCTCGCGCGACGGCCTGGTGACTGTCGACGATGACATGCGGATCATCGACCTGAACGAGACCCTGTGCAAGATGGTCGGCCAGAGGCGAGCCCAGCTCGTAGGTTCAATATTCTCCGATTACTTCGTCGAGCGAGAGCGCGCGGCCGATGGGGTGAGGCTGACCTTCGAGAAAGGTCTCGTGACGAACTACGTCCTGACCATGAAGTCGGCCAACGGGCAGAAGCTGCCGGTATCCTTCAACGCCGCCGTTTTCCGCGACGCCGCCGGCGTGGTGCGCGGGATATTCGCGTCGTTCCGAGACATCACGGATCAGCAGGAGCTGGAGCTGCAGCTTCGCGACACCCAGAAGTACACCCGGTCTCTGATCGAGTCGAACATCGACGCGATCATGACCACCGACCCACTGGGCGTCATCACCGACGTGAATGAGCAGATGGTGGCCCTGACCAGCCGCACCCGTGAGGAACTGATCGGCTCGACTTTCAAGACCCATTTCACAGAACCAGCTCGCGCCGAGGAGGCCATCCGGCTCGTGCTCAGCGAGGGCAAGGCGACCAACTACGAGCTTACGGCGCGCTCCAAGGACGGGCGCGAAACGGTCGTCAGCTACAACGCGAGGGCGCTGTTCGACCGCGAGAACCGCCTGCAGGGGGTGTTCGCCGCGGCCCGGACGATCACCGAGCAAAGGAAGCTGGAGGAGCAGCTCCGGGAGCAGCAGGCATATCTCAGAGGACTGATCGAATCCTCCGGGGACGCCCTCATCACGGTCGACCCCGACGGCTTCATCTCCGACGTCAACGAGCAGATGTGCCGCATGTCCGGATACGGGCGAGACGACCTGCTCGGAACACCGTTTGCCAACTACTTCATCGACCCCGAGCTCGCCCGCTCCGGCGTCCGGCAGACCTTCGAGATGGGCATAGTGACCGAGCATCCGCTGACTCTCGTCTCGCGCACTCGCCGCCACCTGCAGGTGTCATACAACGCATCCGTGTTCAAGGATCCAGGCGGCAACGTGCACGGCATCTTCGCTTCCGTCCGCGACGTCACCGACCGTGTGCGCCTGGAGGAGCAGGTCCGTGAGCAGCAGAACTACCTGCGGGGCCTCATCGAGTCTTCGGGCGACGGCCTCGTCGTGGTCGATCCTGAGGGCTTCATCACCGATCTCAACGAGCAGATGTGCCGCATGACCGGCTATTCCCGGCAGGAGCTCATGGGATCGGTGTTCAAGCGGTACTTCACGCAGCCGGAGGAAGCCGCGGTGGGTGTTCGCCGCACCCTGGCGGAGGGCGCGGTCACGAACTACGAGCTGATCCTCGAATCGAAGAGCGGCCGCAAGGCCACCGTTTCGTTGAACGCGTCGGTCTTCAGAGCCCCGGACGGCCACATCGAGGGCATTTTCGCGTCAGCCCGCGATATCTCCGAAGAGGCTCGCCTGCGGACGCAGCTGACCGAGCAGCAGGTCTATAACAGGTCGCTGTTCGAGGCCTCCGCAGACGCCCTGTTCGCCATCGCCCCGGACGGCGTGATCACCGATGTGAACGAAGAGGCGACACGGCTCACCGGTTACTCGCGAAAGCACCTGGTCAGCACGCGCTTCAATGACTATTTCACCGAGCCCGTGCGCGCGGCCGCAGGCATCGACCAGACATTCGTCGAGGGCCGCGTCACCGGCTACGAGCTCGTCATGGTGACCCGGCAGGGGCGTCGGATCACCGTCAGCTTGAGCGCCGGGGTGTTCACCGACGTGGCCGGGCTTCCGCTGGGCATTCTCGCCGGCGCCCGAGAGAACAGCGCGCAGAAGCAGCTGGAGCAGCAGCTGCGCGATTCGCAGGTTTACACGCGCTCGCTGATCGAGTCGAACATCGACGCCCTGGTCAGCACCGACCCGGTGGGCGTGATCACCGATGTCAACCAGCAGATGGAGGCTTTGACCGGCGTCGGCCGCGACGAGCTGATCGGCTCGGACCTGAAGAAGTACTTCACGGACCCGATGAGCGCGGAAGACGGTTTGCGCCAGACCCTTCGTGAAGGCAAGGTCACCGACTTCGAGCTCACAGCCCGGAGCCGGCGCGGCGAGGAGACGATGGTCGCGTACAACGCGGCCACGCTGTTCGACCCGGATCACAAGCTGCGGGGCATCTTCGCCACCGTTCGGGAGATCACCGAGCGCAAGCGCTTCGAGCGGCAGCTGCAGGAGACCAACCTCGAGCTCGCGCGAGCGGACCGGGCCAAGGACCGCTTCCTGGCCAGCATGAGTCACGAGCTACGGACCCCTTTGAACGCGATCATCGGATTCACCGGAACCCTCCTCATGAAGCTGCCGGGACCGCTGAACCCCGAGCAAGAAGAACAGCTGCAGACGGTGCAGTCGAGCGGCCGCCACCTGCTGTCCATCATCAACGACCTCCTGGACCTGGCCAAGATCGAGTCCGGCAAGTGGGAGGGCGATTTCCAGGCCGTGGACTGCGCCGAGGTGGCGCAGGGGGCGGTGGATGGCCTGCGGCCCCTCGCGCGCAACAAGGGCCTGAGCTTCGTGGTGGTCGCCCCGGACCATCCGGTCACGGCCTCGATCGACCGCCGAGCGCTGAACCAGATCCTGATCAACTTGAGCAACAACGCGATCAAGTTCACCGACGCGGGCGAGGTTCGCCTGGAGGTCAAAGAGATCTTCTCCGAGGGGAAGGCTGCGGTGCGCTTCGACGTGATCGACACCGGTATCGGCATCAAGCAGGAGGACCAGGCCAAGCTGTTCGAGGCGTTCGAGCAGCTCAAGAAGCACCTGGCGACGCCCAGGGAGGGCACTGGCCTTGGGCTCTACATCTGCCAGAGACTGGCCGGCCTGCTGGGAGGCAGCATCGAGTTCACCAGCGAGTTCGGTAAGGGAAGCACCTTCAGCTTCCTGGTGCCGAGGGACCACGATGAGCGGTGACGGCTTGATCCTGGTGGTCGAAGACAACAAGGCCAGCAGCGACCTCATGGCCTACCTGCTCCGGGCTGCCGGCCACACGGTCCTCACCTGCACCGACGGCGCCGACGCGATCACCATCGCGGGTCGCGAACACCCGAGGGTAATCGTCATGGACCTGCAGCTCGACCGCATGAGCGGGCTCGAGGCTGCGGCCATCCTCGCCGCCGATCCCGATCTGAAGACGATTCCAAGGGTTGCGGTGACGGCGTATGCGATGGTCGGCGACCGCGACCGCGTGCTGAAGGCCGGCTTCCAGGGATACATCGCCAAACCGATCGAGCCGACCACGTTCGCAGCCCAGATCCACTCCTTTTTCGTGCGGCTCGAATCGCGGACGGAGGCGAGCTGATGGCCAGGGTGGTCGTCGTCGACGACAGCGATACCGACCGTCGGCTGGCCGAGACGCTCCTCAAGCACGCTGGACACACGGCGGTGGTTTGCGATGACGGGCAGGCCGGACTGGACCTGATCATGAAGGAAAGGCCCGATCTCATAATCACCGACCTGATCACGCCGTCCATCGACGGCTATGCCCTCTCGCGCGCGGTGCGCTCGAACCGGAAGACCGCAGCGATTCCGATCATCATGGTCACCGCGCACTACCTGGAGACCGAGGTGAGACGTCTCGCCGCCGGCATGGGGATTCAGCACGTCCTCATCAAGCCTTACGAGCCCCAGACCTTCCTCGACATGGTCGCCTCGGCCCTCGCAGACAAGCCGGCCGCTGATCATCTCGGCAAGGTCGGCCTGGGAGAGAAATTTCAAACCGAGCACCTTCGCCTGGTGACCGCCAAGCTCCACGAGAAAGTCGCACAGCTCGAGGCCGTGAGCCACGAGTTGAACAGGACCGCGACCGAGTACAAGCTCCTCTTCAATGCGCATCCCGAACCTAACTGGGTGTTCGAGCTAGAAACACTGCGATTCCTGGAGGTCAACGACGCCGCGGTCCGGCGGTATGGGTACTCGCGCGAGGAGTTCCTCGCGATGCGAATCACCGACCTGCACGCGCCTGAAGACGTGCCGGCGCTGCAGCAAGTGCTGGCGAGCTCGGGGGCCCACCCGGATCTGGCAGTGCCCTGGAAGCATCTGGCCAAGGACGGCACGGTGATCGACGTCGACATCACCTCGGATGATCTCGTCTTTGACGGTCGACTGGCTCGTTGTGTGATGGCCCAGGACATGACGCAGAGACGGAAGGTCCAGCTCCAGATCCAGCAGACCCAAAGGCTGGAGAGCCTCGGTCAGCTGGCCGGCGGAGTGGCGCACGACTTCAACAACCTGCTGGGGGTGATCCTCAACTTCAGCTGGTTCGTGAAGGCGAATCTGACGGCCGAGGTGGAAAGTGGGAACGGCGAGAAGTGGCGCCCCGCGCTGCGGGACATGGAGCGCATCGAGCGTGCCGCCGAGAATGCCGCGCGGCTCACCCACCAGCTCCTCGCTTTCGCTCGAGTTGAAGTCGTGCAGCCTCGGTCGATGAACATTGACTCCGTGGTGGAGGAGATGGCGCCGATGCTGCGACGGACCCTCGGCGAGCACATCGAGCTGGTCGCATCATCCGTTGCCGATCTGTGGCCCGTGACGATCGATTCCGGGCAGCTGAGCCAGGTGATAACGAACCTGTCGGTCAACTCGCGGGACGCCATGTCGAAGGGCGGCACCCTGACCATCGACGCCGCCAACGTGGATGTCGACCCGGCTTATATCGCGGAGCGCCCGGGGCTGACGCCCGGACGTTACGTCCGCTTGCAGGTCACCGATACAGGCGTGGGCATGGACAAGGAGACCCTGGAGCGCGCCTTCGAGCCGTTCTTCACGACCAAACCGAGAGGGCAGGGCACGGGTCTGGGTCTGGCCACCGTCTATGGCATCGTGACGCAGGCTGGAGGGCACGTGGACGTCTACTCCGAACCCGGCCTCGGCACGCGGGTGTCGATACTTCTGCCGGCCGACGAACGTGGAAAGGGAGCGGCCGAGGTCGCGCCGCGCACGCCGGCCGCCAGGGGCACCGAGACCGTGCTCGTCGTCGAGGATTCCGACGACTTCCGCGAGATCGTCGACCGGATCCTGAGCCAGAACGGCTATGAGGTGCTGGTGGCGGCCAACGGACCGGATGCGCTGGAGATGGCGCGACAGTACG
>JBAUTF010000330.1:0-1531 GCA_049582065.1 Candidatus Dormiibacterota bacterium
CGGCGCACTCGTCCCGATGTTTGGTCTTGGGGGGCGGCGGCGGTGAGACCGTGGCCGGGGTGGTAGGCGGTGAGACCGTGGGTGGCGCCACCGGCGGCGAGACGGTGGGTGGTGCTGCGGGTGTCGAGGCTGCGGCCGCCTTGGCCTGGTCTTCGCGAGCGTGCTCACATTCGTCGGCCGCGGCGCACGCTTCGGTGGCGGCTTTCTGCGCGGCGGACGCCGCGAGCGCCGCCGCGGCCGCCTCCGCCGCAAACCGGTCGGCGTCCGCGCATGCGGAGCGCCGGCGGAACCAGGCTCCACTTGTAGGTCAGCGGACGTCCGGCTGGGTCGGTAGCGGTCACGCTGTAATGGGTCGCGAATTCTGCCTGTACGAACAGGGCGTGGATCGGCCCGACCGACGGCGGAGAATCGGCCAGCGCCACTGCAGGCGCCAGGCCGAGCAGTAGCGGCGCCGCGAGGCAGCAGATCAGGGCGCTAACGAGTCGCATATGGTCGCAGAAGTATCCCCGGTGAACAGCCAGCTGTAAATGTTCTTGGGGGTCGCAATCGGGGTGCCGCGTCGAATTCGGTCAGAGAGAATCGCCCCCCGAGCGAGTTGGCCTTGATGCCAGCGTACGAAGTGCTCCTATATGAGCCTGATTAGGAAGAGGTGTGGCGCTCCGGAGGTGAGCCACCGCGCTGGGAGCCTGAGAGAACTGATTTCTCTGACGAGCTCCCAGCCGCCACCGTGCCTGATCTACTCGGGGAAAGCGCCAGACAGGCTCAATCGGGGCTCAGCGGGGGTCCCAGCAGGGCCATGTCATATTTTTCGAAAAGGGCTGCGATGACCTCGCGATCTGGATGCGCACCCCGCGAAATCGGACCCAACTCCTCATAGAACTTGTGGCCGCCTCCGGGCGTGTACACCACAACGATCTCGCCTGGCTCATCCGTCAGGTTCAGGAAGGCGTGTGGAACTCTTGACGGGAGGTACGCAAAGCCGCCTTCCATGCAGTGGAAGATCTCGTCTCCAATCCTGATCTTGTACCGTCCTTTCAGAACGTGGATCGTCTCTTCCTGGTTGTGGTGAACGTGTAGGGGAGGACCGCCATGCGGCGCGACCTCGACGATGAAATAGTCGAATGCTCCGCCGGTTTCGTCGCCAGTGACCTTGAAGATCAGATCGCGGCCGGGGCCGGATTGGAGACGCAGGCCTTCTCCTGGGGCCAGAACCTTGGGTGGGCTCGTTGTTACTTTCATCTAATTGCCTCCTAATCCGAAAGTGGTTAGGGACCAGACTATCTGGTGCCTAGCGAATTGTCAATGCCCTTATAATTAGGCACCGAACTGATGGAGATGCCCATCCGCGTCAACCGCGATTTCGCCGCGACATACCCCGATTCCAGCGCTTCGGCGACCGAGTGCGCGATGAACCTCGCCCGCACGGGCGACCTCGTTCTCGGCAGGGTCGCGTTGGCGCTGCAACCGCTGGATGTGAGTCCCGCCGGCGGGCTGGTTTTGGGCATCCTCAAAGATGCCGGCCGGCCCTGTC
>JBAUTF010000331.1:0-4765 GCA_049582065.1 Candidatus Dormiibacterota bacterium
TTGCGCTCGGCGGCCACGTCCAGCAGGACGCCGCGACCCACCAGCGGCGCCATCGTCTCCACCCCGAGCACCTTGAAGCCCACCGACGTCTGGACGCCCTCGTCGACGTGGATGCCGCCGTGGAGAGTGAGGTTCTCGGCCTGGTGGGACAGGGCGTCGATATGGGTCCCCGAGTGCTCAGGCATGACCACCACGCCTGATGCGCCGGTGCGCGGTTCGGACGCCCCGCGGGCGTGGTGGCGGTGGAGGAAGTAGTTGAACCCGGGCAAATGGGCGGGATGCGACGGCGCGCCGGCGTAGCGAAGCTGCTCGAGGTCGAACACGCGGGCCGAGCCGAGGGCCTCGAGGATGCCTGGCAAGGCCTACTCGCGGTAGCGGTAGACGATGCGGCCGCGCGTCAGGTCGTAAGGCGAGAGCTCGACGCGGATGCGGTCGCCCGGCGTGATCCGGATGAAGTAGCGGCGCATGCGGCCGGCCGCGTACGCGATGAGCTTGTGGCCGCCTTCGATCTCGACCTCGAACATCGCGTTCGGCAGTGCCTGAGCGACCACGGCGTCCATGACAACCGCCGCCTCTTTCTGGCCGCCGTCGTCCTTTTCCGCCTTGACCTTAGGGGGCCGCCGCGGACCTCTGCGCTGGCTCTTGAACTTTCCCAAGACTCGTGAAGTCTAAAGGCGCGGGGAAGTGGCCGCGAGCCGGGCCTCGATCGCTTTGGCGGTTTCGGCGGCCAGCCGGTCGACCGCGACGAGCCTGTTCAGCGTCTCGATCCACCGTTTGTCTTTGCGCACGGCGTCCGCCATCAGCTTGCATCCGCCGTCGAGGTCGCCACCTTCCGCCATGCCGAGACCGGTCCAGAACTTGAGCTCGACCATCTCCGGGGCGAGGCGTAGTCCTTCGGCTCTCTTCTGCTTCGCCGCCTCTTTGTCGCCGGCCTCTTCCAGCCGGTCCGCATCGGTGTTGGTCAAGTAAGCGCGCTTGACCCGGAGCAGCCGGCGCAGCTCTGCCAGCGGGTCGGGAGCATCCTCGACGCGCAGGTCGATGATTCGGTCCTCCCACGAGCGACCCGTCGGCGTCCCCGACACGACCAGCATCGCGGCCGACTGCCTGCCGCGGATGTCTCCGCCTTCCGCCTCCGCGGCCTCGAGGGCGGCCATCATGCGCTCCGCGAGGGGAGCGTGGGTCGACGTGTACGCCTCGAACATCGCGTCCCACACGGTGTCCTTCTCCATCAGGTTGGCCTGGCAGCTGAACCCAACGCCTGTCCTGTGACCGGCGGCGGGAATGCATTTGGCGCCGGTATGGGCGGCGACATCGCCCGCCGCGTCAACGATGGCGACCTGGCGGTTCTCGGCGCCCGGGTCGCCGGCGAGAAGCGCCCTGAGGGCCTGGTCCGCGGTGTGACCGGCCTGCAGCAGGTCGAGGCCCAGCGGGCCGAAGCTGATGTTGACCTCCGACTGGGTGGCCACCGCGCCTATGCCTGAGCGCGCCCACGGGACGACCGGACCGACCTGGAAGTAGTGCGACTGGACGGCGACGCCGAATTCGCCGGTGTCCTTGTCACGCGCCACGATCGAGTAGGTCATCAGCCCCGGTATCGTAAGACCGCGTGGCGTACTACAGAAAGCCCGACTGGTTCACCAACCGCGTCTTCAACCCGGCGGTGGAGCTGATGACGCGGGCCGGCATCAGCGTCTGGGGCTCGCGCGTCTTGAAGGTGCGCGGCCGCAAGTCTGGCGAGTGGCGCAGCCATCCCGTGAACCTGTTGACCTTCGAGGGCAAGCAGTACCTGGTCGCGCCAAGAGGGCTCACCCAGTGGGTGCGCAACATCCGGGTCGCGGGCGGAGGCGAGCTCGGGCTCGGCAAAAAGGCTCTGGCATTCAAAGCCGTGGAGGTCGTGGACGACCAGAAAGTTCCGGTCCTGCGCGCTTACCTGAAGCGATGGAAGGCCGAGGTCGGCGTCTTCTTCCGCGGCGTCGGCGCCGACTCGCCGGAGAACGACCTGCGCCGTATCGCGCCCGACCACCCGGTGTTCAGGATCGAGCCTCTTCCCTAATCCGCATACTTCGGTTCGCGGGGTTTGCCGGCCGTCCAGCGCTCGATCCAGGTGCCCTGGACGTCGGGCTGGATGGGCTCGGCGGCGAGCGTTCGCACGGCCTTCTCCACGCGCGCGGTGAACTCGCGCGAGCCTTCCTTCGGCTCCGGCGCCATGGGTTTGCCGATTCGCACGCGAGCCGGGCCTGGCAGGGGCAGCTTCTGGCCCCGCGGCATGATCTGGTAGGCGCCGCGGATGTGGACCGGCACGACTGGCGTTCCCGTTTCGTTCGCCAGGTGGCCGACGCCGGGCTTGAACTCATGCATTCGGCCGTCAGGCGAGCGGCTGCCTTCCGGGAACAGGACGAGGTTCCAGCCTGACTTCAACAGCACGCTAGAGCTGTGCAGCTGGGCCTGCGCGCCGCCGGTTCGAGAGAAGGGGAACGTATTCAGGAAAAGGCTCACCAGGTTGCCGAGCATCGGCCGCTTGAACCAGTAATCGGCCGCCGCCGCGACGACCGTACGATCGCGGGCGCGGTCGGTCAGCGCGTGAAGGATGAGCGAGGTGTCGGCATGGCTCGAGTGGTTGGCGGCGAAGATGACGGGGCGCTCGAGCTCGCGCACCCATTCCCGCCCCTCGACTTTGGGATGGGCCATGACTTCGGTGAAGGGGAGCAGCAGGGCGTGCTGGATCAAGTAGCGGAGCGTCCGAACCGGTTCCTGGCGCGCCCAGCCCAGGTCGTGCGCAGGCGCCGGCACGACGGCGCCCCGCTCAGGCCAGGTGTGCGGGCGAGGCGTGTCCCAGTGCCATGCGCGGCGAACCCGCGACACGTCGTCGAACGCGCCCCTGACCGTGCCCGCGAGGCGAACGACGCCGCCCTCACCGGAATACCAGGTCAAGCTTCGACGTCGGCCAGCAGGATCGGCGGCATGCGCATATGCGTCACGCTCGGGTACCGGCCGACGGTCTGCTCGGCCATCTCGAACGCGTCCTCGAGGGTAGTGGCGCATTTGAAGCCGAGCCGGTGCACGACGTCGCGATCGCCCCCGACGATGATGATGTCGCCGGCGTGATCCATCGCATGCGCCGCCCAGTACCACGCGTAAAAGGGATGCGCGCCGTGGTACGCGTGCGACTTGCGATACAGCTGGCGGAACCACGGGTCCTCCGCAAAACGCAGCTCGTACTTCTTCTCGATCTCGAACGGGTCGGTGGTGTCGGCCAGCACCTCGTCGTAAAAGTCGATGTAGCTCGGGTGCTGCACGGCGTCGAACTCGTACCGGCACGGATGGGTGAGGATCAGGACTCCCCCTTTTCGCAGCACCGGCTTGTTGCGGTAGAAGTTGAACAGGTAACCGATGCCCATGCACACGACAAGCACCGGGTTCATCGGCGCGTTGATGTTGTAAGGTCCCAGGTACGGCACTCCGATCGTGACGATGTCGGTCTGGCCCTCGACCCGCACGCTGAGCTGACTCCTCACCGCCTCCAGTGTCTTGTCGTGCACAGCATCGACCTGGCCGGCGTGCACCGAGGTGAGGCCGTACGGCGCGCGCATGGCGTGGAAGATGTTGCGTTTGAAAGCGGGCGGGGCGAGGTCGGTCATCTGCTTCATGCCCAGGAACATGGCCTGGTCCTGCGCGGTCCAGTCCGTCTCGCGCTTCTGCATGAAGTTGGCGATGGCCGGAAACGCGTGGTTGTTGACCGTGGTCTCGATATGGAACACGCGAACCGTGTCCTCGATCAGCTGGCCCTGGCGAATGCATGAGTGGTGCAGCGCCGAGTCCGGCGGGTTCATGTAAGAGCGAGAGCTGAGCAGCGTCTTGACGTTGTGGTGCGCGCGGATGCCGCGGTACGAGGCCAGACCGGTCGCCATCGACTTGTGGCCGCCGTCCATCGGGACCAGGGTCAAGTTGACGTAGACGACGAGGTCCGACTCCGCGGCGCGCTTGTGCAGCGTCACGTCCTCGCCCTCAGAGGTCTTGCCGATGTAGACGTTGTTCTCGGGGTCCTCGCCGTCGTGCTGGTAGAGGCGGTCGGGCCAGAAAGTGCTGAAGATCCGCTCGCCGACGATGTGGCGTATCTCGTCTTCGGTCATGCGTCGGTGAAGGCCGAGCGCGGCGATGATGTGAAGGTCGTCGACCCCCGCCTCCGCAGCCATGTCGATGACCTCTTCCATGACCAGCTGCCTGACGTCGGGTGCGGCCATCGGCGGCAGCGGCAGGGAGAGGTCGTCGAACGCGATGGTCAGCTTCATCCCGCGTCGCAGCAGCGACTTGAGCGGATCGTCCTCGAGAGGTTTGGCGAGCGCCCTTTTGATCGCGCGTTCGGGGTGAGCGATCGGGTCGAGGGGGTCCGGCGGGTACACGATGCGTGAGCCCATTGGCAGCCTCTCGAGCCGAATCCCCTCGCCGAAGTGGAAGAGCACGGGGGGCGTGTTGCGATCGACCTCGATTACGGCACCAGGTCTAGGCATCTACGCTCTTAATCCTCGCAGGTCGAAACAGACCTTCACCGCCCCGAGGCGCCCGGCGCTCATCGCGTAGGCGATCGCGTCGCGATATTCGCCCAGGCCGAAGTACGGACCGGTCAGCTGCTCGAGGTGCAGCTCGGGCGCGGCCTCGAGGGCGAGCTCGAACGTGCGCCGCCCCTTCTTCTTGGGTTCGGTGCCGTACGCGTAAGCCCCCATCACGGTCAGCTCGCGCTGCCAGATCGGAGCCCAATCGACCTTTT
>JBAUTF010000332.1:0-11876 GCA_049582065.1 Candidatus Dormiibacterota bacterium
GCGCGTGGTCGCCGAGCGCTTCGCGATCCAGCTCGAGGAGTCACCTCCATGTGCATGAGCCGGCCCGGCCGGATCGTCCGGCTGCGTGGCGGCGAGGCAGAGGTGGAGTCAAACGGCCGGCGCGCCTGGTTCAACGCGCTCATGGTCCCAGAGGCCAGGGCCGGCGACTGGGTGCTCACCCACACGGGCATCGTGCTGTCGGTGATCGGCCAGACCGACGTGGACGCGCTCAACGCGCTGATGGCCGAGATCGACCAGGCCGCAGCAGGCGGATTGGCGGGATGAGTTCCGCGGCTTCACGCTCGGGGAAGGGCAACGCCACGTTGGGTTACGCGTTCGCGGTCCTGGCCGCTCTCGTGAGCGGGGTCAGCGTTTACATCAACAGCCTCGGCGTCAAGACCTTCTCCGACCCCGTGCTCTACACCGCCCTGAAAGACGGCCTGGTCGGGGTCATCCTGCTGATGCCTCTCGCGCTGTCGTCCGGCTGGCGCGCGGAGTACCAAAAGTTGAGCGCCAGGACATGGGCCTGGATGATCGCTCTCGCCCTGACCGGCGGCAGCATCCCGTTCGCTCTCTTCTTCACCGGCCTCAGCACCTCGACCGCGGCGACCGGAGCGGTGCTCAACCATTTCCAGTTCGTTCTCGTGGCCGTTTTCGCGGTGATCTTCTTGAAGGAAAAGATCAAGCCCGCGCTGTGGGCGGGCTTTGCCGTCCTGCTCCTGGGAACCATGTTGGGCACCAACCTGGGAGCACTGCGATGGAACCAGGGAGCGATGTTGATCGCGGCTTCGACTGTTCTCTTCGCCATCGACTTCGTCATCGCGAAGCATCTTCTCCGGGGCTTGTCCACCTTGATGGTCATGACGGCTCGGATGACCCTCGGCACCGCGATCCTGTTCGGCTACCTCGCGGCCAGCGGTCACCTTGCTCAGATGGGCCATCTGACGCTGGCCCAAGCACAGTTCGTGCTGGTGACCGGGCTGATCTTGCTCGGGTTCGTCGTGTGCACCTTCACCGCGATCAGGCACGCGCCTGTCTCGGCGGTGATCGCGATCGGAGCGGCGTCGCCGATCATCACCACGCTGCTCCAGGTCGGCGCCACCGGGAAGCTCCGCCTCACGGCAGTGGATGTCCTCGGCCTTGCGGTGCTGCTGGTCTCGATCGTCGTCATCATCGCCATCGGGCTTCAACGGGAGGCTCGCGCACCAGAGCTCGAGGGGGCACCCGCATGAGCCTCGCCGGCGCGTTGAAGTTCGGCCGCTATGCATTCGCGCCGAATCAGCTCGGCTATTGCGGGCCTGACGACAATGAGTCGCTGTTCGATTACGTGACCGAGAAGAGACCCGACCAGGGCCTGGTGGAGCTCGAGCGAAGGTTCGAAGGGGCCTACCCGTACCTCTGCCTGATCGCCGGCGCCAACGGCATAGCAGACCCGTTCGACCAGAGGGTGGTGGACGCCTACTGGATCGGCAACGACCTGCTGAACGGCGTCGGCCATGGCGCCATGTACGAATCGCTCTCGGACCGCTTCCGGCCGCGCATGAAGAGCACCGACTTTCGCTGGCTCACGGCCAAGCTGGGCGCAGCACGACCGCACCACAACTTCCATGTCTTCGACATCTATGTCCGGACAGGTTTGATGAGGGACGAGAAGGCGCGCGTGGCGCTCGGCGCCATGGACAGCTGCCGTGTCAGCTGGGGCAAGGTGATGGGCGTCGAAGGACCAGATCTGATCGTGGAGCGGCCCGAGCTCACCTATATGGATGGACGGCTCGGGCTGAGCGAGCCTCGCGTCACGCGGGTCACACGCCAGCACGAAGGTCGAGGGTTCATCGATGAGGCCAAGCTCGGCGACATGGTGTCGGTCCACTGGAGCTGGGCGTGCGACAGGCTGACGCCTGACGCGCTGCGCCGTTTGCGCCAGGCGACCGACCAGTGCCTGGCGCTGGCCAACATGACCATCTGACGCTCCGGTCGCAGGTGGCGCCGGCGGGGCCGATGTGTCCCTCACGCCCAGATCCAGGGACGAAGGACTCCCCTTCCGGAGGCGCTTCGTCACTTACGCCACAGCGGTGCCCGGCCCATGATCGAGATCTAATGGGCGTGTTCAGCGCGGCCAATCGGGCTTCTAGCTTCGCGAGCGAGGTCCGGTTCGTCGACGGCCGCATCGCCACGACGCTGCGCGGCCAGGATGTCCTGCACACGCCGCTGCTCAACAAGGGCACCGCGTTCACGCCTGAGGAACGCGCCGACCTCGAGCTGACCGGCCTGCTGCCGCCCTCGGTCAAGACGCTGGAAGAGCAGGCGACCCGCGCCTACAGCCAGTACCTCGAGCAGTCCGACGACCTGCATCGCAACATCTACCTGACTGCGCTGCACGACCGCAACGAGGTGCTGTTCTACCAGCTCTTCACCAGGCACGTGAGCGAGATGCTGCCCATCGTCTACACGCCCACCGTGGCGGAGGCGATCGAGCAGTTCAGCCACGAGTACCGCCGGCCGCGGGGGGTCTTTCTCTCGATCGACCACCCTGAGCAGGTCGAGGAATCGTTCCGCAACCTGGGAGCCGGACCAGACGACATCGACCTCATCGTCGCCACGGATGGCGAGCGCATCCTCGGCATCGGCGACTGGGGCGTGGGTGGGGTCGACATCTCGATCGGCAAGCTTGCCGTCTATACGGCCGCGGCCGGGATCCACCCGGCGCGCGTGATACCTGTCGTGCTCGATGTCGGAACCAACCGTGAGGCACTGCTGCAAGACAGCGAATACCTCGGGAACCGGCACCAGCGTGTCAGGGGCGCCGCCTACGACGAGTTCATCGACCTGTATGTGCGGACAGTCTCGAGGCTGTTTCCACACGCGCTGATCCATTGGGAGGACTTCGGCGCCGACAACGCCAGGCGCCTGCTGGACAGGTACCGACCCCACTACCGGACGTTCAACGACGACATCCAGGGCACGGGCGTAGTGACGCTGGCAGCGATTGTGTCCGCCTTGAAGGTGGCCGGCGCCCGCATTCGCGACCAGCGCGTCGTGCTGATGGGCTGCGGCGCCGCGGGCGTCGGCATCGCCGACCAGGTGCGCGCCGCCATGGTCGCGGACGGTCTCGACCCTAAAGAGGCCACCGCGCGGTTCTGGGGACTCGGCCGGCGCGGCCTGATGACGAAGGACATGATCGGCACGCTGCGCGACTTCCAGGTGCCATACGCGCGGGACGTCGACGAGGTGGCGGGCTGGAAACGTCACGACGGCTACATCGAGCTTTTGGAGGTCGTGCGTCGCGCCAAGCCGACGATCCTCATCGGTGTTTCGACCATTGCCGGGGCCTTCACAGAAGAGGTCGTGCGCGAGATGGCCGCCCATGCGGCTCGCCCGATCATCCTGCCGCTCACGAATCCCACCGCGCAGAGCGAGGCGGTGCCCGAGGACCTGGTGCACTGGACGGAAGGCCGGGCCCTGATCGCCACCGGCAGCCCATTCCCACCGGTCACGTTCGGAGGCGTGGTCTCCAAGATCGGGCAGGCCAACAACGCGCTTGTCTTCCCCGGCATCGGCCTCGGCACCATCGTCGCGCGAGCCGAGCGCGTGAGCGATTCGATGCTCGCCGCCGCTGCCGCCTGCGTCGCCGACCTGACGGATGCGAGCGGGGAGGGGGCAAGCCTCCTGCCCGACGTCGAGCGTCTCCGCGAGGTGTCGCTGGCCGTGGCCACGGCCGTCGCCGCGCAGGCAGCGAAAGAAGGCCTCGCGCGGGCGCCGATCGACGATCTCGCCCGGCGTGTCCGAGAGGCGATGTGGGAGCCCGTCTACCGCCCTGTCGTCCCGGCGGCCCGCGCCTGATCGATCATTTACCCACGGTGGACCGGCGAAGGGCGAAGAATAGCTTCCAGCTGATGAGCCGGCGATCAAGGAGGACCTGAGGTGACCGTCGAGACCAAACGAGGCGTGCGAGGAAGCGACTCCCAGGACCGGGCACGCGGGATCCTGGGCGCGTTCGGGCTGGAGCTGGGCGGCACGTTCTCCGGCGTGGCCCACGGCGGGTCGTTTGTGGACCACCCTGCAGGCCCGGAGCTCGAGACGTTCGACCCAACCACCGGCACGCTCTTGGCCAGGATCCGCACGGCCGGTCCCGGTGATTGCGGATCGGTCACATCTGACGCGCAGACGGCTTTCTTGCGATGGCGCATGGTCCCCGCGCCCAGACGGGGCGAGGTGGTCCGCAGGTTGGCGGACGCGTTCCGCGAGCGCAAAGAGGACCTGGCTCGCCTGGTCAGCCTCGAGAACGGCAAGATCCTCAGCGAGGCGCGAGGCGAGGTCCAGGAGGTCATCGACATCTGCGACTTCGCGGTCGGCCTTTCGCGCCAGCTGTACGGAAACCAGATGCACTCGGAGCGGCCGTTCCACCGGCTCACCGAGCAATGGCATCCGCTCGGCGTGGTCGGCATCATCTCGGCCTTCAACTTCCCGTTGGCGGTGCCCGGATGGGGATGGGCCCTGGCGCTGGTGTGCGGCGACAGCGTGGTCTGGAAGCCCTCGAGCCTCACGCCTCTGACGTCCGTCGCGGCGCAGAGGGTCTTCGACGAGGTGATCCACGGCACCGAAGCGGAAGGTGTCTTCAGCCTGATCACCGGCTCCGGCGGGGTGGTGGGGGAGGCCCTGCTGGCGGACCCCCTCGTGCCGCTCATCCAGGCGACCGGTTCGTGCGCGCTCGGCGAGCGCGTGTCGGCGGCCACCGGCAAGCGGGGCGCCCGCGCCATCCTGGAGCTGGGCGGCAACAACGCCGTCGTCGTGCTCGACGATGCGGACCTCGACCTGGCGCTGAGCGCCGTCGCGTTCGGAGCGGTCGGCACCGCGGGCCAGCGCTGCACCAGCACCCGCCGCCTGATCCTGCAGCGAGGCATCGCGGATTCGTTCCTCGAGCGGCTGGTCCGCGCCTATGAGACCGTGCGCATCGGGAACCCGCTCGACGATGGTGTCCTCATGGGCCCGCTGGTGTCAAAAGACGCCGTCAAAGACTTCGCGGAAGGAGTGGCCGCGATCAAAGCGCAGGGCGGCGAGCTCGCTTACGGCGGGCACGCGTTGAACGACAGGCCCGGCTACTTCGTTCAGCCGACCATATTCCGGTCCCGCGCGGACATGCCGATCTGCGCCGAGGAGATCTTCGCCCCGATCCTGCACGTGTTCACGGTGGACACCCTCGAGGAGGCGATCGCGGTCAACAACTCGGTGCCGCAGGGCCTGTCGAGCGGCCTGTTCACCCGCAGCATGCGCGCGGCCGAGACCTGGCTCTCGGCGGCGGGATCCGACTGCGGGATCGCCAACGTCAACGCAGGGACCTCGGGCGCTGAGATCGGCGGAGCGTTCGGGGGAGAGAAGGCGACCGGGGGCGGCCGCCAGGCCGGCTCCGACTCATGGAAGGCCTACATGCGCCGGCAGACCAACACCGTCAACTACGGCACCGAGCTACCCCTGGCCCAAGGGGTGACGTTCGACATCGGCGAGTAGAGGCGTGCGCCCGCCCCTCACTTCAGGTGAGTGGTGAAGTAGTCGAGGATCTGGGCTTCCATCGCGACCCGGTCTTCCAGGGAGCGGGGCATGTGGCGCTCGTTGGGGTAGAGCATCACGTCGAAGGGTTTGTGCGAATCGATCAGCGCCTGCATGAGCCGCGCCGTATGGCGGAAATGGACGTTCTCATCGATCAGGCCGTGGACCAGGAGCAGCTTGCCTCGCAGCCGTTCCGCATAAGTCATCACCGAGCTCGCTTGGTATCCCGCGGGGTTGGATTCAGGGGTGCCCATGTAGCGCTCCGTGTAGGCGGTGTCGTAACCGTCCCAGCTCGTCACGGGAGCTCCGGCGACACCCACTTTGAAGACGTCGGGCGCTCTCACCAGCGCCATGGCGGTCATATAGCCTCCGTAGCTCCAGCCGTAGATGCCCACTCGTGTCAGGTCGGCGATGCCGAGGGTGTCGAGCCAGCGAACCGCCTCGAGCTGGTCCTGGACCTCGAGCTCACCCATCCTGCGGCTGATGGCCGATTCGAAGGCAACCCCGCGCCTGTTCGAGCCGCGATTGTCGACCCGAAGCACCACGAACCCGTTTGCCGCGAGCAGCTGCGCGCGCAGGTTGGCGGTCAGCGCCCAGCTGTCCGTGACAGTCTGCACGTGCGGGCCACCGTACACATCGACGATCACAGGGCGTTTTCCACTCGCGGCGGGACGGTACACCGCGGTGTGCAGCATCACGCCGTCGGCATTTTCAAAAGCATGCAGCTCTGGCGGCGGCAGCCGGACGTCAATGGCTGTGGCATCGTGAATCGTCCAGATCGCCGAGCCATCCGGCCGGCGCAACACGCAGCTCGGAGGCTGCCTGCGGCTGTCATATGTGTCGACGAAGCTTGACCCGTCGCGTGCCACCACCACTTCGTGCATGCCAGGCTCTTGCGTGAGCCGCGCGGGATCGCCGCCATCGAGCGGCACCTTGAACAAGTGGCGTTCCACCGGCGTCTCGGTCCAGGCGGCGAAGTAGAGCAGGCGGTTCTCCTCGTCGATGCCGCGCGCTCCATCGACTGGCCAGTCTCCATGGGTCAGCCGGCGTACCAACCCGCCATCCGGCGCATGAAGCGAAAGATGACGATAACCGCTGCGCTCCGACGACCAGGTGAACTCCCCGGTTCCTTTGACGAAACGAAGGTCGTTGTGAAGGTTGACCCAGGTCGAAGACTCCTCGACAAGCAGCGTGCGCGCGGACCAGGTCCCCGGTTCAAACGCCCGCAGCTCGAGCCGCCGCTGATCTCGCGAGAGCACCTGCGCGAAAAGCCGGCCGTCCGGATGCCAGTCGACCCTCGCCAGGTAGATGTCACGCATCTCGCCCAGGTCGAGCCAGGCGACCTGCCCGTCTGAGGTCGCGACCACACCGAGCGTCACCAGCGCGTTGGCACGGCCGGCAAAGGGATATCGATGCTCCTCGACCTCTGGGGTCTCGGTCGCCTGGTGGACGATGGGATACAAGGGGATGTTCCGCTCGTCGGCCCTTTCGAAGGCGACCCATCTTCCGTCCGGCGAGGGCCAGAAGCCATGCTGCCTGTCCAGCTCCTCCTGGGCCGCGAACTCCGCCAGACCGTTGGTCACTCCAGGCTCGGCGTCCGCTGTGAGCCGGCGGGCTCCTGCATCGCCGGCGGCCCAGAGATCGCCGTCTCGCACGAAGAACACGGTGCGCCCGTCGCGGGAGATCTGGGGATCGGTCGCCTGGTCTACGAGCTTGGTCAGCTCCCCTTCTTGCCAGCGGTATACGACGTCCTGTATCGGGAGGAGGAGGATGTTCGCGTTCTCGGCCCACCGGTAATGAGTGATCCCGGCGGTCTGTATGCGCTGGCGCTCCCGTCGCAGCGCCTCCTCGCGCGAGACGTTGCGCTCGTCCACTCCGTCGCCCGGGGGCGCCAGCCAACTCTCGCGCTTCCCGGTTCGCACGTCCAGGCGCCAGAGCTCCCGGGTCAGGTCGCCTCGCTCGCTGTACAGGTACGTGATGTGAAGTCCGTCGGGGCTGTAGGAGATGACGTCAGGCGCGACCATTCCCGGGCGAGGCAGGCGCGCGACCAGTTCCGGGGTGAGCTTAGAGCTGGCGGCCATCAATCCCAGCCAGTGTATGTTCCGCGTCCACACAGGTCGCTCGATTGCCATACCCGCGCCGTTTGCCCCAAACTCACCATTCCATGAGGTTCATCGACCTGACGCAGGACTTTTCGCTTCACACCCCTGCGTTCGCGGGCTATCCAGGCCCCGCGATCCGCTGGATCAAGCACCTGGCTTTCGATCGTGCAGGCGGGCAGGAGATCACGATGACCCTGCACGTCAGCACCCACCTCGATGCGCCGGCGCACTTCATGACACGCGGCAAGTTCATTGGCGACCTGGGCCTCGATTTCCTCGTCGGCCCGGCCTGCGTTGTGGACCTCGAGCGTATGGGTGTCGGCGATTTCGACGTCTACGGGCCCGAGCACTTCGAGCGCTGGGAGAAGGACACCGGGCTGCGCATCGAGCGCGGCGACATCCTGGTCATCCATACGGGCTATCACCGCTACTACCCTGAGAACTGGACGGACCGTTCCCAGGTTGACGAGACGAAATACTTCATCCGCCATCCCGGGCCCGCGCGCGCCTTCGCGGAATGGGTGCTCGAGCGCGGCGTGCGGTGGATCGCGGTCGATGCAGGCAGCGCCGACCACCCGATGAACACGGTGATCAGGCGCATCCGCGCCGACGAAGCCGAAGACGCGGAGAAGAAGCTCGGCCGTGGCCTGGACATGGTCTTTCCCAAGGCGGACTACCAGATCATGCACACGCTGCTCTTTCCGCACGACGTGATCCACATCGAGAACCTGGGCGGCCAGATCGACGAGGTGCTCGACACCAGGATCCAGTTCGGCTGCTTTCCGTGGCGCTTCCAGGGCGGCGAAGCGGCGCTGTGCCGCGCGGTCGCCATCCTGGAGTGATTTGAAGCCGGCGCCGTTCGAGTACCACGCCCCGACCACCGTCGAGGAGGCGTGCTCACTCCTCGCTTCGCTGGAGGACGCGAAGGTGCTGGCCGGCGGACAGTCCCTGGTTCCGCTGCTCAACTTCCGCCTGGCGCGGCCGCAGCACGTCGTCGACATCAACCGCATCGCCGCCTTGGATCGGATCTACGAACGGGACGGTGGCGTTGCGGTGCAGGCTCTCGCGCGGCAGTCGGCGGTCGAGGACTCGGAGGTCGTGGCGCGGGCGTGCCCGCTGCTCGTCGCCGCCATGCGGCTGGTCGCGCACCGGGTCATTCGCAACCGCGGGACCGTGTGCGGAAGCCTGGCCCACGCTGACCCGGCGTCCGAGCTGCCTGCCGTGATGCTGGCGCTGGGCGGCAGCGTGGTCGCCCGCTCCACGCACGGTGAGCGGGTCATCACGGCCGAGACGCTTTTCCACGGCGTCATGGAGACTGCGGTGGCGCCCGACGAGCTGATGACCGAAGCCTGGTTCCCAGCTTCGAAGGGAAAGTTTGGCGTGGTCGAGGAGTCCCGGCGCCACGGCGACTTCGCGCTGGCCGGCGCGGTGCGAGCGGGGGACCGCCTGGCCCTCTTCGGCGTCGCCGCCACACCCGTGCTCGCCGACCCAAGAGACCCGACCCGCGGCTTGCGCCCGAGCGGCGACCTCGAGGCTTCGTCCGAGTTTCGCCTCCACCTGGTACGCGTGCTGACTGAAAAGGTGTTCGCAGCGTGAGAGTCAACGGCGTCGACCACCCGGCGCCAGACGACCCGCGCCGGCTTCTGTCCGACCACCTCCGCCACGACCTCGGGCTGACCGGCACCCACGTCGGGTGCGAGCACGGCGTGTGCGGCTGCTGCACCGTGCTGCTCGACGGCGTTCCCGTGCGGTCATGCCTGATGCTCGCCGTTCAGGGCGAGGGTCACGAGGTGACCACCATCGAGGGCCTCGCCGACGACGGCGTCCCGCTGCACCCGGTGCAACAGGCGTTCCACGAGTGCAACGCGCTGCAGTGCGGGTTCTGCACGCCCGGGTTCGTGATGTCGGTAGTCGGGCTGCTGGCGCAGCATCCTGAGCCGACGGCGGAGCAGGTCGACGAAGGTATCTCCGGCAACCTGTGCCGCTGCACCGGGTACGCGTCCATCCGGCGCGCGGTGCATCGGGCGGCCGAGCTCTCGGTCAAATGACCACGCGCTGGTTCGGGGCGCCGGTTCAACGCAAGGAGGACGACCGGCTGCTGCGCGGCCACGGCCGCTTCACCGACGACATCGGCGAGGGCGCGCTGGAGGCCGTGCTGGTGCGCTCACCCTACGCGCACGCACGCGTCTTATCGATTGACGTGGGTGCCGCGCGAGCCATGCCTGGAGTCGCGGTTGTCTACACCGCAGCCGACCTTCCTTTCGGCCAGACCGACCTGCCGATCCTGATCCCGCACCCCAACCTCACGCACGGCCGGACTCAGCGCTGTCTCGCTTCGGAGGTCGTCCGGTATGCGGGCGAGGCGGTGGCCTTCGTGGTCGCGGAGAACCGCTATGTCGCCGAGGACGCGGCCGAGCTCGTGCAGGTCGAGTACGAGCAGCTGCCGGTCGTGATCACCCCGGAGGTCGCCGCTCGCGCGGAGCATCTCGTGCACGAAGACGTGCCCGGCAACGTCGCAGCCGAGATGACGCAGGAGGTCGGTGACGTGGTGTCGGCGCTGGCCGCCGCGGCTCACCGCAAGCAGCTGCATCTCAGGTTCGAGCGCGGCGCCGCGTGCCCGATGGAAGGCCGCGCAGTCTGGGCTCGATGGTCCACCGCCGAGCGCAAGCTCACGGTGTTCGACTCGACGCAGTCGCCGACGTCCATCCGCGGAGGCCTCGCAGTGCTTTTCGGTTTGCCCGAGTCGAGCGTCGAGGTGATCGCTCCTGACGTCGGTGGCGGGTTCGGGCCGAAGATCATGCTCTTCTATCCCGACGAGCTGCTGGTGCCCTTCGCCGCGATGCAGCTCGGGCGCCCGGTGAAGTGGACCGAGGACCGGCAGGAGCACTTCACCGCAGTCAATCAGGAACGTGCTCAGGTGCACGAGGTCGAGGTCGGCTTCGACGATGAGGGTCGCGTGCTTGCGCTGAGCGATGACTTTCTACACGACGCCGGCGCGTACACCCCTTACGGGATCATCCTGCCGATCATCACCGCAGGCCAGCTGCCGGGGCCGTATCGCGTGCCCAACTACAGAGTGAGTTTCCGCGACGTTTACACCAACGCGACGCCGACGTCGCCCTACCGCGGCGCCGGCAGGCCGCATGCCTGCTTCGTGATGGAGCGCACTCTGGACGCGATCGCCGCCGATCTGCATCTCGACCGCGCCGAGGTGCGCCGCCGCAACTTCATCCAGCCCGACCAGTTTCCGTACAACGTCGGCGTCGCGTGGCAGGACGGCAACACCGTCGTTTACGACAGTGGCGACTACCCTGCGCTGCTCGAGCGAGCGATCGAGATGCTCGGGACTCGCCCGCAGGGCGACCACGTCGGGATGGGGCTCGGCGTCTACGTTGAAGGCACAGGGGTCGGACCGTACGAGGGCGCACATGTGCAGGTGCTCGTGTCGGGCAAGGTCGTGGCCGCGACCGGGATCCCGAGCCAGGGGCAGGCGCACGCGACGGTGTGGGCTCAGATCGTCGCGGACGAGCTGGGCTTAGACGTGGCCGACGTCGAGGTGTCCAGCGGCGACACGCGCCGCTTCCCGTGGGGCGTGGGCACATTCGCCTCGCGCGGTGCGGTGACGGCCGGCAACGCCATGGCCGTGGCCGCGCGGATGGTCGCCGACAAAGCGAAGCGCATCGCCGCTGATCACCTCGAGGTGGACGCCGCCGACCTGGAGCTGGCCGGCGGCAGTGTACGTGTCAAAGGCTCGCCACAGCGAGGCATCCCTCTTGCGGCGGTCGCGGTGCTGGCGAACCCGGTCCGGTACGCCTTCGGCGGTGGCACCGAGGCCGCGACCCAGTTCGCCGGCAGGGCCAAGGCCGGCCTCCCACTGCCGGAGGGCCAGCAGCCGGGGCTCGAGGCCACGGGCTACTACAGCCCGTCGGGGTCGACCTGGGCCGGAGGCTGCCACGCCGCCTACGTGCGGGTCGACCCGAAAACGTTCCGGATGGAGATCCTCAAGTACGTGGTCGTGCACGATTGCGGCCGCATCATCAACCCGCTCGTGGTCCAGGGCCAGATCGAGGGCGGAGTCGCCCAGGGCATCGGAGGCGCTTTCTACGAGCGGCTGGCCTACGACTCCGAGGGTCAGCTCCGCAACGCATCGTTCATGGAGTTCCTCATGCCCTACGCGACCGAGATCCCGCCCATCGAGATCGACCACATCGAGACGCCCTCGCCGCTCAA
>JBAUTF010000333.1:0-39499 GCA_049582065.1 Candidatus Dormiibacterota bacterium
CACCGGGGGAAGCCGCGGCGGCCCGCGATGACGCGGCTGGCGCGGACTGGCCCGCCTACGTGCGTGCGCTGTTTGCCGACTCGGGAACCGCGGGGATGCTCATGGACGCCGGGTGGCAGGGCGGTCAGCCTGGCGGTTCTGCAGCGTACGCGGATCTGTCGGGTGTTCCCGTATGGGACCTGGCACGCCTCGAGCCCGTCATTGACGCGTTGTTGGCCGAGGGGCGCGGCGCGCGCGAGGTTGTGGACGATGTCGACGCCTTCATGGACAGCCAGGTGCGCGGCGGTGCGGTGGGGTTCAAGACGGTGCTCGCGTATCGCACCGGGCTGGCGGTGGACCCGTCTGCATCACTTGCGCAGGCGGAGCGCGGGCTGGCCGCCGACCGTGCGGCTGGAGTACCCGTGCGACGCTGCGGGAAAGCGTTGCGCGACCTCCTCTTCCGCCACGTGCTCGGACGCTGCGCAGAACTGAACCGGCCATTGCAGGTGCACACCGGGTTCGGTGATTCGGAGATCCGCCTCGCCGACTCGGACCCGCTGCTGCTCGAGGAGGTGCTGCGCACCGCTGAGGGGTCAAGCGCGGACGTTGTGCTCATCCATGCGTCGTATCCGTGGCACGAGCAGGCGGGATACCTGGCCAGCGTCCGTCCGCACGTGTGGACGGAGTTCTCGCTGTGCAACCTCTTCAGCCCGGCGACCACCGCAGACCGTCTATTGCGCCTCCTTGACGTGGCTCCGGCCGGGAGGATCACGGTCGGAAGCGACGGTCATGGTTTGCCCGAGAGCCACTGGTTCGGGTCGGTGGTGCTCCGTGACGCGTGGGAGACCGTGCGCGAGACGCTCGGCGAGACGGTGAGTGCGGAGTGGAAGGACGACACCGCCGCTGGCATCTTCGAGGACAACGCTCGGCAGCTGTACCGCCTGGCTGACGTCTCGGCGCGCACCTTGCGATAACACGCGAGTGCTGTCCTTTCGCACTGCCTGCGAACGCGTGGTGGAACCTGCTCGTCGTCGCGCCTGACCCGCCACAAGTACGCGCGTCGGCGTCATGCGGCTGAAGCGCCCGAGGCTCACCTCGCGGGTGCTAGAGCGACTGGGCTGGTAAGACCGGACAAGAATTGACGTCATGGCTCGGCGCAATGGTGTGTAACTGCGCCGGGAGAGTTCAGCTACTCGTCGCTGGCGGTCATCGCCCTCATGCTTTTCGACGCCGGGCGACGTGGTCGCGGAGGAAGGTGAACACGCGGATATGCTTAGCGGTGTCGTACTCCATGAGTTCGACGAGAAGGTCCCAGAGGCTCGTGTCACGGAACGGTCGCAACTCCTTGCGCAGAGCGTGCAACTGCTTCTTGTCGGCCCGTTCGGCGGCAAGGAACCGGGCCGTTACCTCCTCGAGGGCCGGCGGCGGCTGCCCGGAGACCATCTCGGGAACCGCTTCGCTGTCGTGTGTCCAGCCGAACCCGTTGCCGAGGGCGGTGGTCATTTCGTGGAAGAGGCGGTGATGGCGCTCCTCGTCCTCGACCACCATGCGTATCAGGTACCGCGCGGCTGCGGGGGTGTCGGGCGCCTCGGCCAACTCCCGGTAGCCGGCGAGGAGATCGGCCTCCGAGGACACGTGCTCGGTGAGGTGACCGTACAGCTTCACCTCGATGGTGGTCATCCAAGGCGGTGGCGACGTGGGTGACTCCGTCGGTCTCATGCTGTCTCCCGTACACGAACTCGGCGTCGTCGCGCTTGCGCGGACGGCGCTTGAACAGACGACGTCTTGACCCGTCGGACCGTGCCCGGGTTGCGCCGGACTGCCGAAGGTCCGCAGCCATCTTCCACTGTCGAAATCGACCCGTTCATTCGGCTCCGCCGATCACTGGAGATTGATCCAGATGGTCTTGGTCTCGGTGTAATTAGCCAGTGCGGCCTCGCCGAGATCTCGGCCAATTCCGGAGTCGCCCCCAGCGCCGCCCCACGGCAGACGGGTGTCGGTGTGGCCGTAGGTGTTGACCCACACCGTTCCGGCTCGCAGACGATGTGCCACCCGGTGGACGCGGGTCACATCCCTACTCCACACCGCCGCCGCAAGGCTGTAGGCCGTGCCGTTGGCGATGGCGATGGCCTCGTCCTCGTCGGCAAAGCCGATGACCGACGCCACCGGACCGAAGATCTCCTCCTGCGCGATGCGCATATCGCCGCGGACATCTGTGAACACGGTCGGCTCGATGAAGTAGCCAGCACGCTCGACTCGGGCTCCGCCGGTGACCAGCCTGGCGCCCTCTTCAGTGCCGGTCGCGATGTAGCCGGTGACTCGGCCCAGCTGCTTTGCCGAGATGATCGGGCCCATCCGAGTGCTCGGATCCATGGGGTCCCCAACGCGGAGCGCCCGGGCTGAGTCGGCAAGGCGACCGACGAACTCTTCGCGTACGGGCTCGTGCACGAGGATGCGCGACCCTGCCGAGCACACCTGGCCGGCGTTGAAGAACACCCCGGAGGCTGACGCCGCCACTGCCGCAGGCAGGTTCGCATCAGCGAACACGATATTCGCCGATTTGCCACCGAGCTCCAGGCCGACACGGGTCACGTTCTCCGCCGCCGCACGCATGATCGATTTGCCCACTGCTGGCGATCCCGTGAAGGAGATCTTGTCGACGCGCGGATCCGAGACCAGCGAGCTCCCGACATCATTGCCTAGTCCTGGAAGAATGTTGAGCACGCCGGCCGGGAAGCCGGCCTCGAGCGCTAGCTCGCCGAGCCGTAACGCGGTCAGAGGGGTGAGCTCCGAGGGTTTGAGAACCACGACGCAGCCGCTCGCGAGCGCGGGAGCGATCTTCCACACGGCGTTCATGAGCGGGAAGTTCCAGGGGACGATGCCAACGACCACCCCTACTGCCTCCCTCCGCACGTAGGTGAGCGCGTCCGGTCGAGCCGGCACCACATCGCCGGTGATCTTGTCGGCCCAGCCGGCGTAGTACTCGAGGCAGTCCACGACGGCCGGAAGATCCTGTCGCGCGGTGGCGCGCAGGGGCTTGCCTCCATCCAGGGACTCCAGCGCGACGAGGTCGTCGCGATTAGCGTCGACGAGGCGCGCCAAGCCGGCGAGCAGCCGTCCACGATCGGCCGCCCTCATCGTCGACCAGGGGCCAGCATCGAACGCGGTCCGTGCGGCGGACACCGCCCGCCGTGCGTCGGCCGCGCCGGCACACGCAAAGCGCGTTATCTCCTCGCCGGTGGCCGGGTTCTCTGTCGCGTGCGTCGCGCCTGACTCGGCATCGACCCACTCACCGCCGATGAGTAGCTGGCACTGCGGAAGCTGGACAGAGTGTGGCGCGGTTGCGGTCATCAGATAACCCCTGCCGAGTGCAACTCCGCAAGCTGTGCAGTGGTGTAGCCCAACTCGCGGTAGATCTCGGCGTTGTGCTCACCCAGGAGCGGGGAGCGCTGAACCTCCACGGGCGAATCTGACATCCGCAGCGGACAACCCACCGTCTTGAAGGGCCCGCGCTCCGGGTGGTCGACCGTGACGACGGCACCGAGCTCCGCCAGGGTCTCGTCCTCGAGAAGCTCACGGGTGCTCAGGATCGGACCGCACGGCACGTTGAGTGCGTTGAGTTGGTCAAGCACCTCCCATTTGCTGTACTGAACCGACCAGGCCTCGATGAGCGCGAACATCCGGTCGAGCTTGGTGAGTCTCGCCGCGGGCGTGCTCCATTCGGGGTCCTCGGCCAGCTCCGGCCGGCCGATCAGCGTCGCCAGCGGGGCCCAGATGGGCGGCTGGACGATGACGTAGACGTAGTCGTTCGCGCCCCCGGGACTGCAGCGCACCGTCCAACCTGGCTGGCCACCACCCGAGGCGTTGCCCGACCGCGGGACTTCATCCCCGAAGCTTTGGTTTGGATATTCGCTGAGTGGCCCGTGGGCGAGGCGCTGCTGATCGCGAAGTTTGACGCGGCACAGGTTGAGCACCGCTTCCTGCATGGCCACCTCGACGCGCTGGCCGCGCCCGGTGGTAACCCGCTGGAATAGCGCGGCGATGAGCGCCGCGACGAGGTGCATGCCGGTGCCGCTGTCGCCGATCTGGGCCCCCGTGGTCAACGGGATGCCGTCTTCGAACCCTGTAGTGCTCATCGCGCCCCCCATCGCCTGAGCGATCGACTCGTACGCTTTGAAGTCGGCGTATCGGCCGGGGCCGAAACCCTTGATCGAGCCGTAGATGAGACGCGGGTTGATTTCCTGGAGACGCTCCCACGTGAAACCGAGACGATCCATGACACCCGGCCCAAAATTCTCAACGAGGACATCGGAGCGCAGCGCCAGTTCGGCGAAGATGCGCTTGCCTTCGTCCGACTTCATGTTGAGGGTGACGCTGCGCTTGTTGCAGTTGAGCATCGTGAAGTACAGGCTGTCGACGTCCGGGATGTCGCGGAGCTGGCCGCGGGTAACATCCCCACGGCCCGGAGCCTCCACCTTGATCACATCGGCGCCCAGCCAGGCGAGCATCTGCGTCGATGACGGCCCGGACTGCACGTGCGTCATATCGAGAACCTTCACACCATCGAGTGCCTGTGGCATATCTGTCCCCCGCTCGCTACTTGTACATGGTCTGGTTCATCGTGCCCGGCGCGTACGCCTCCGGGTCGACCCAGACGTTGATGAGCGAGGGCAGCCCCGACTCGCGTGCCCGTCGCAATGCGGGACCGATGTCTTTGGGATCTCGCACCTCCTCACCATAGCCGCCGAGCATCTTGGCGAACTGGTCGTACGGGACGTTGCCCAGCGTGTTGCCAATCCGGCCGCGAGCCTCCCCGTACTTCCGGATCTGGCCATAGCGGATCTGGTTCATCGACGAGTTGTTGCCGACGATACCGACAAAGGGGAGGTTGAAGCGCACCATCGTCTCGAAGTCCCATCCCGTGAGGCTGAAGGCTCCATCGCCAAAGAGAACCACAACCTCCTCGTCGGGGCGCGCATATTTCGCGGCCATTGCGAACGGCACCCCCACGCCAAGTGTCCCAAGCGGCCCGGGGTCCATCCAGTGCCCCGGCGACTTCGGCTGGACGACGCCGCCAGAGAAGGTGACGACATCGCCGCCGTCGCCGATGTAGACAGAGTCTGCGGTCAGAAACTCGTTGATCTCGTGCGAGAGGCGCAGCGGATGGATCGGCATCGCGTCAGAGAGCTGCCGAGGTAGCCGTTTCTGGTAGCTGGCTTCCTCGAGCCCACGGAGCTCGTCAAACCAGGCGGTGCGCGACGGTCCCGCCCCAGGGCGTCCAGAGGCAGCCGCGGTCACTGCGGACAGGATGACTCCAACGTCTCCGACGAGCCCGAGGTCGACGTCGCGGTTCTTCCCCACGGTGCGGTAGTCCATGTCGATCTGGACGACCGTGGCACGCGGCCCGAGGCGGCGTCCATAGCCCATGCGGAAGTCGAACGGCGTCCCGACGATGATGATGAGGTCGGCGTTGTCAAATGCGTGGCGACGCGTCAGCTGGAAATGATTTCGATCGCCCGGGGGAAGGGTGCCCCGGGCCGCGCCGTTCATGAACGCGGGGATGTTGAGGCGGTGGCTGAACGCGATCGCCGCATCAGTCGCCCGGCATGTCCACACCTGCTGGCCGAAGAGCACGCACGGCTTCTCAGCCCGTCCGATAAGAGCAGCGAGGGACTCAATCGCCAGGGGATCGCCCAAGCTGCGGGTTGAGGCGCGGTAGTGTCCCTGCGCCGGCATCGTCACTGTTTCCACGGCCACCCGGGCGTCAAGGATGTCGCGCGGTATCTCGAGGAACGAGGGGCCGGGCGCGCCGTTGAAACATTCCCGGAAAGCCATCGCGGTCATGTCTGCGATGCGCGTCGCGTGCGGCACCGTGGCCGCGAACTTGGTGATCGGGGTCATGATCTCGACGTGTGGCAGGTCCTGCAGCGACCCCATCTTGTGCTGACTCAGCGCTCCCTGCCCGCCAATGAGCAGCATTGGGCTCTCGGCGCGGAAGGCATTCGCCACCCCGGTCACAGCGTCTGTCGTGCCGGGGCCGGCCGTCACCACCGCACAGCCAGCGACGCCAGTCATCCTCGCGTAGCCGTCGGCGGCATGGGCGGCGACCTGCTCGTGGCGAACATCCACGATCGCGATGCCCTCGTCGGCGCAGCCGTCGTAGATGTCGATGATGTGTCCGCCACAGAGGGTGAAGATCACCTCGACGCCCTCGGCTCTGAGAGCCCTGGCCACCAAATGGCCGCCGGAGATCAGCTCAGGTTCGGGCGCGGTGCCAGCGCTCGCGTCGGTCACCTCTGGGTGGGCGGACTGGACCATCAAGAAGTCTCCTCTGTTGCATATGCGGGAAGGGTGCTCACAATTTGGGGTTGCTCCTCGGAACATGCGTGTGCGAGGCGCTCTGCCAGCATGGGGAGGAGCGTTCGGACGTCACCTACGAGACCGTAGTCGCAGGCCTCGAAGATCGGTGCCTGCGGATCGCTGTTGATCGCGACCACTGTCACCGCACGGCGGACGCCCGTGAGGTGTTCGAACGCGCCACGCACTCCGGCGGCGACGTAGAGCTGTGGTGCGATGCTGTGGCCTGTCAGGCCAACCTGAAGGCGGCGCGGCAGCCAACCTGCTTCGCACACACGTCGCGTCGCTGCGACCGACGCCCCGGCCTGCTGCGCACAGCTCTCCAACATCGGGATGCCGGCCTCACCGAGACCCATCCCTGCGCAGAACACTGTTGACGCCCACGTTAAACCCGTCGCGCCGCCGTCCGCCGTGAACGAGGTCTCGACGACGCGCGGGTGCGGAAGCTGGAGACTGACGACCTCTACCGGGCACGTGTTGCCGCCGATCCAATCGGGAACGTCGAGCGCGCCACTGCGCACCGTGGCCGCCACCGGCACGGTGGATGATGCGATCGGCGCCAGCAAGGCGCCACCGAATGCCGGCTTCAGCGCCACGATGCGCCCGCGCTCGACCTCGAACCCGATAGCGTCGCCGGTGAGGCCCAGGTTCAGCTGAGCGCACACCATGCCGGCGACCTCGCGTCCCCACGTCGTTGAGGGCAGCAGCACGGCCGCCGGGACGCGGTCGGCGATCAGAGCCCCCAGAGCGGCTGCGTGGACGGCGGGGTCGCCCCGCGATCCTCCGGCCGCGGGCACCGCGATAGCCGCGTCGGCGCCCCACGCTCCTGCCTGCGCCACGTCCTCGGTCGCGTCCGCGCTCAGGGCAACGGCGACCGCCTGGCCACCGAGCTGGTCGGCCAGCTCCGCGGCCGCACCAACGAGCTCCTGGCTGACCCTTCGCACACCATCGGCGCCCACTTCGACCACAGCCCACACAGCTGCGCCGTTCATCCGGCGGCGCACTCGGCGGGAGCCGGCGGCGATACGAACTTGCGGCGGCGCCTGCGACAGCGCGATACAGAGCGAGGCGACCATCGCCGCCGCGTCCCCGTCGAGCATGATCCGGCGCCGGGTACTCGTGACCATACGCACCACGCCGACTGACGTTGGCGATCCGGCGGACCCCACCTCTGCCGCGTCTAAGCCAAGCGAGGCGGCATTCCACACCTCTAAGGGAGCGACCCCAGCGCGCTCGCGATCTTCCCTCGACGGCCAACGCTCGCTACCCGCCGACTCCGCCACCGTGACCACTGCGGGCAGCGGGACTTCGACCGCCTGGCGGCCGTCGTCGGTTTCGCGCTCTGCGCGCACGAGGTTCGCGCTCACCTCCAGGCCGCGAACGGCGCTCACCACCGGCCAGCCGAGCAGCCCAGCGACCATGGCTCCCGTCTGGCCCGTTTCGGCGTCGATGGATTGGCGCCCGAGCACCACGAGCGTGGCCCCGAGGCGACGCACTGCTGCGGCGAGCACTCGTGCCGTGGCCAACGTGTCCGAGCCGGCGAGCACTGGATCACAGACCAGGATGCCACGGTCTGCGCCCAGCCCCATGGCGTGTCGGACCACCGCCTCGGATTGCGGAGGTCCCATCGACACAGCGACGATCTCGACATCCGTGACCTGAGAAAGAGCGGCGACCGCAGTCATGGTGGCGATGTTGTCAAAGGGGTTCGATTGCAGCCGCACGCCTTCGCGCACCAGGCGGCCGGCAGCTTGGTCGAAAGACAGGTCGATGAGCATGGGCACCTGCTTGACGCAGACAGCGGCGATCATGTTGTCGCAGGGTAGCTGTACGTGGCGACGAGCTCGACCTCCACTGGCGATCCTCCGGGGAGGGAGAGAACGCCCACCGCGGTGCGCGCGCCACAGCCGCGGGCCTCCCCGAGCATCTGCACGAGCGCCTCTGAAGCGCCCTCCGCGACCGCGGAGAGCTCGATGAACTCCGCGGTGCAGCAAACGAACACGCGCAACTGCAGCACCGCCTCGATCTGTGCCAAGCCGCCGACCGCAGCGCTCACTGCCGCGAGGGCGTTACGGGCGCTCACTGCCGCAGCGTGGCGCGCCCGGGCCAGATCCACCTCGGCGCCGACGCGGCCGATGACCGTGAGCACACCGTCGGCCCGGGGAGTCATACCGGCGCTGTGGACCACGCCGTGCGCGGCCGTGGCCGAGAGGTAGCGTCCGGCAGGCCGGGGCGGCGGCGGCAGCGCGCTCTCGCTTTCCTCAGATTCCGAGCGCACAGCCGTCCCGTCGCGGATCCGAGCCGCCCGCAAGAGTTCCCTCAACGTGGTCGATGGCGATCAGCTGCGCCCCGCCACCGGCACCCCAGTCGCCGACGAGCTTCACCACATGGCCGAGTCGACTCAGCGCGTCGAGGGTGACCGGATCGAGTCGGTCCTCGCAGCGCAGCTCCTCAGGCTTGCCTATCGTGTCGGCGTCGGTTCCCGGAAAGACCGTGAACCGGGGTGCCTCGACCGCCTCTTGGACGTCGAGTCCGTGGTCGAGAAGATGGGAGAGCAGTTGCATGTTCCATTGGATCTGACCGTCGCCCCCCGGCGTCCCGCCGACGAGCGTAGGGGCGCCACCGGAGGCGGCAGCGATCCACGCCACAAGGGTGTGCATCGGGCGCCGGCCCGGAGCCACCCCGTTCGGGTGTGAGTCGTCGAGGAAGAAACTGCGCCCCGCCCGATTGTTGAGTAACACTCCGGTGCCGGGAACCATGACGCCGGATCCCCAGGTGAACGCCACCGATTGAATGAAGCTCACGGCGTTGCCATCACGGTCGACGACTACCAGCGATGTCGTGTCGCCATCGCACACTCCGGCAGCGCTTGGTGTTTCCTGGCCGGCGAGCACCGCGGCGCGAGCTTCCGCGATCGCCTCGTCCGTGAGCAGGCCTTGCCATGCGTCGTCGTCGCTGCCCACGGCGCGGACGCGGTCGGTTATCGCCCGACGCGCCGCCCCTGCCATGAGGTGCACAGCGGTGCCACCAAGCCACTCGCGAGGAGCCAGCAGCGAGTCGAGAATCGCCGCCTGTTGGAGCACGGCGTAGCCCGGTGTGGGAATGCCTGTGGTGTACACCCTGGCTCCCGCATATTCAACAGAGGGCGGCGTCACCACCTCGGCGGTTTGGCAGCGCCACTCGTCGCCGCTGAACGGTGCTCCAGCGTCGTGCAGCACCGACAGGGCGCGCTCGGCGAACTCTCCGGTGTAGAACGACCGTGGATCGCGGGCGACAGCGCGCATGGTCGCTGCCAGATCGGGCTGCCGCAGCAATTGGCCCGGGCGTCCGGGGTCGCCGTCGGGCAGGTAGGTGCGCGACGCCTCCTGGTCGGCACCCAGCAGGTCGCGATGTTCGGCGGCATCGGCCACGTTGCCCGAGGTAAGTGGCACACCGCGCTCCGCTGCCGCGCAGGCCGGCTCCCAGAGGCGCTCCAACTCCATAGTCGCGTAGCCGCTGTGCATCGCTCTCATGCAGGCGACCGCTCCGGGCACCGCCACCGAAAGGGCGCCGCGCTGAGGGACCGCGTCAAAGCCGTGGTCACGGTAGAAGCCGACGCTGCCGCCGTCGGCACCGACGCCGCTGCCGTGCACGGCGCGGTACTGGCGACGGCCGGCGTCGTAGAGGACGGCGAAGGCATCGCCACCGAGGCCGCATTGCGCGGGAAGGACGACATTCGTCATTGCAGCCATCGCCAGCGCTGCGTCCACGGCGTTGCCGCCGTCGGCGAGGACGCGCGTGCCCACCAAGGACGCGAGTGGGTGGGAGCTGGCCACCATCCCGCCGGCGCTGCGAACGACACCACGGTGCTTCGAGGGGCTCAGAGGCACGGCGCTGCGTTCACTAGAACCCGCCATACACCGTTTTGACCGCGGTGAAGAAATCGACCGCCTGACGTCCCCCCTCAGGGTAGCCGCCGGCGCTCGAGGCCTTCCATCCGCCAAAGGGAGGGGCGATGCCATTGCCCGTAGTGCGTCGGTTCAGCTTGACGATGCCCACTTGCAGGTCGCGAGCACACCGCAGAGCGGTGTGCGTGTCCCTTGTGTAGACGGCGCTGACCAACCCGTGGCGTCCCTCGTTGACCATCCGCACGGCTGTCGCCGCGTCGGCCACCGGTACCAGCACGGTGTAGGGCCCGAAGATCTCAGCGGCAGCCAGCGGGTGGTCCTCGGGCACGTTCTCGAACACCGTCGGCGCCACGAAGTAGCCGTCAGTGCCCGGCGGCAAGGCCGCCTCCGCGACCACGCGGGCGCCGGCATCGCGGGCCCCCACCGCAAGTGCGAGCAACCGATGCTGCTGCTCCGCCGTGGCGACTGGCCCGCAGGTCACCCCTGCGCTGTCGCCCGCACCGACCGAGATGGTCGCCACGCGCGCCGCCAGTGCTCGGCGGAAGTCCTCGAACACTTCAGCGGCGACGAGCACGCGGTCCGTCGACGTGCAAGCCTGCCCGGCGAGGCCGAAGGCCGCGGTAGCAACGTCCGTCGCGGCCGCCTCCAGGTCGGCGTCGGCGCACACGATAGTGGCGTTGTGGCCACTCAGCTCCATCTGCACACGAACGCTGCCGTTGGTGCTCTTCCTGACTGCATCTCCCGCTCGGTCCGAGCCCGTGAAGGTCACTGCGGCGGTGCTGGGATGCCCGAGCATCGCGGCCATACTGCTTGGCTCGTGGCCGTGGATGATCTGCAGCACCCCCTCGGGCAGGCCCGCCTCGCGCGCGACGCGCACCAGCAGATCGCCACACGCCGGGGTCACCGGCGAGGGCTTGAACACCACCGCATTACCGAGCGCCAGCGCAGCAGCGATCTTTCGTGCCGGCAGTGAGATCGGGAAGTTGTAGGGCGTGATCGCCACCACAACACCCACCGGTTCGCGCACGGTATAGGTGAGGGTGTCGGGTTCCTCGTCCGGGAACGTCGCCCCTTCACCGAGGTAGGCGAGCTGCGATGCGAACAGGAATTGCTGCGCCGCCTTCAGGACCTCCCCGCGACTCTCGGGGAGCGTCTTGCCCTCCTCGCGGGTGATCAGCGCGGCAACTTCGTGGGTCTCGCGCGCCAGCGCGTGACCGATGCCGCCCACGATCACTGCACGCTGAGACGGCGGCTGGCGCGCCCACAGCCGCTGCGCGGCGGCCGCGCTCCCCATCACCGCGGTAGCCTCAGCGGGATCGGCGGTGCGGAACTCTCCGACAATGTCGGCTGGGCGGGCGGGGTTCGCGGACTGAAACGTTTGCGTCGATTGCGCCACGGATTGCCCTCTAGTTCTCGGGTTCGAACATCTCGCGTTCCGCGCCGCACAGCGGGCACCAACGCGGCGGTTCGGGACCCTCGTGGATGTACCCGCAGACGGAGCACCGCCAGCGAAAGGTTGTGCCGCCCTCGCCTGCGACCTCCAGGACACCGTCCTCGACGGTGAGCGTTCCGTCGTCGTCGAAGACGATGCGAATCCCCGCCGCCACCTCTTCCGGGTCGAGGAGTTCAGTTTCGGTCATCGGGCGGCGGTTCTCCTGTCAGAACGTGTCTCGATGCACCTGCAATTTCCTGGGTAGGGCTTGATGTGCGCGCGGCACGCCTGCGAGCCCCTCGCGCACAGTCTCATCGTCAGACGGCGCCGACCTGCTCGACGAGCGCCCGGTACAACCCGTCCATGTACATCCACCGCATCTGACCCGCCTGGCGGACCATTTCAAGGCAGTGCGCCTGCTTCTCGAGGGTGTCGGCGTACTTCTCGACGATCTGATACCCACGCTCGCCGTGGACCACATCCGAGCTGATGTGCAACTCGAAGAAGAACGTCTCTTCGTCGGTGAAGCCGTACGTCTCGCGCAGCGGTGGCAGCTGGCGGGTGTAGATGCCCGGCGTCTGCGACTCGAGGCCAACGATCAATCCCGCGGTGGCGCCGAGGAAGTCGTGGGAGCGGCCGAGAAGGTCACACCAAGCACGCATCGCGCGGGTCGTGACGAGTGGCTCGGCGTTTTCGAGTTGCTCGCGCGACCAGCCGCAGGCCATGCCGAAGCGAATCAGGAGCTCGGTGTGGGGGGTACCCATCTCCTCCTCCCACATGTTCTGAAGAAGGAAGTCGCGTGCATCCTTGTGGGGGCAGTCGCCAAACATGTGGCCCATCCACTCGCTGAAATGACCGACATAGCCTAGATGCTGGCCCACCCAGAAGGCGAAATGATCACGGGTCAGCCGGCCCTCGGCCCAGGCCTCACTGAAGGGGCTTGACTTGCTGTGCTTGGCATTGACGGCGCTTTCGAGCTGCTTGCGGAACGTGCTCTTTTCGGCTTCCGGCGGCGCTGCGATGACCATTGGTGGCACCTCCATCGGTGATGTCGACTGAGTTGGCTCTTCCTGCACCCGGCAGCCGGCTGAGGAGCAGCCCGGTAGATAGTATACAATCGCGACCTTCCACTGCTAGGATGCGCCTTCCCTGACTGTGACGACGGCTCGTCACCGTCGCGCTGTGACTACGAGGAGGCTGACATGGGCTCAACTGAGATTCGGTCCGCGATCCCCCTGGCTGCTGGGCGACCAGATCGGTCAACTTCCTCCGGATCCCGCATGGGCCGGGTGCTGGCCGGGCTCGCGCCCCTGGCCCTGGTCCTCGCGAGCTGCGGCTCCGGGGGCTCATCCGCCTCGTCGAGCCCCGCGCCCACCGGGCACGGCGGCGGCCCTGTCCACGCCACGACGCACCACACTGGCCCCGACGTCGTCAACATCGCCATCGCCGATGATCCTTCCGGCCTCGACCCGCAGGCGTTCGAGGACGGCAACGCGCTGGCCATCTACGACAACATCAGCGAGCCGCTGCTGTCGCGGACCGCAGCAGACAACAAGCCCGGCCCGCTTCTCGCGCTGAGCTGGAACCAGACCAATCCGTCGACGTGGGAATTCAAGCTCCGGAGTGGCGTGACGTTTTCCGACGGCGAACCCTTCAACGCTGATGCGGTCGTGGCCAGCATCAAGCGGATCACCAATCCGAAGTTTGCCACCGAGCAGTCCGACTGGGTCGGTGACATCAACGGCGCCTCCAAGGTCGATGACCTCACCGTCGACATCACCACTTCGGCCCCGGATCCGACCGTGCCAAAGCGGATGTCGCTGATCATGATGGTGCCGCCCTCCGCCCTCACGAATCCCGATTTCCCCAACCACCCGATCGGCACCGGACCGTACACGCTGGTCAGCTCGCAGAAGGGCGGCAAGACTATTCTCCAGGCCAATCCCACCTATTGGGGCGGCAAGCCGGCCATAGCTGAGGCCATCTTCCAGCCGGTCTCGGAGCCAACCGTCCGGCTCGCGGGCATCAAGACGGGTGAACTCAATCTGGTGACGGGCCTCCTGCCGGAGCAGCTCAGTCAGGTACCCGTGGCGGTGCACGCGGCTGGATTGGAGTTCCCGACGGTGATCCTCGATACGCGCGGCGGTCCATTTGCCGACAAGAACCTCCGCCTCGCCGCCAACTACGCCATAGATAATGTGGCGATCCTCAACAAGCTCTACAGCGGCTTCGGCCACCTCGCAAACTGCCAGCTCATGGGACCGGCGGCCTTCGGTTACAACCCCACCCTTAGGAATTACCCGTACGACCCCACCAAAGCAAAGCAGTTGGTGCAGAATGCCCACGCCCCATCGCTCAACGTGCTGTTCGTCGGCGACGCCAGCAACAGATGGCTGAAAGACGTGGAGTTGGAACAGGCCATCGCCGGCTACCTCACCGCGGTGGGCTTCACCGTCAAAACGAGCTTCACCGACTTCGCCACATACTTGGGCGTCATCTTCCCTCCAAAGAACAACGCCACCGTCGCACGGCCCGACATGATCTTCGTGTCACACGACAACGTGTTTGGTGATGCAGATGTGACCATGAGCACGTATTTCGAGACCACCGGTGGTGGCGCCTCGACGTCCAACACGGCTCTCGACACACAGATCGATGCGGCGCGTCACGAGCTCGACGTGAGCAAGCGCCAGCAGATGTACCAGGACATCAACAAGAGCGTGTGCGACGACGCCGACTTCATCTTCATGTCAAACCTCGACAACACCTGGGGCATGACCAGCGATCTCAACTGGACGCCAAGGTACGATGCTGAAATCCTCGTGAACACCATGTCATGGGGCTGATCAGGGGAAGCTCATGCTGCGCTTCCTGCTGAAGCGGTTCGGGTTTGCGATTCTTGTCGTGTTCTGCGTGCAAACCGCGGTGTTCCTCATCACCCACGCGCTGGGGAGCCCTGCGCGCCTGTTGCTACCGCTGTCAGCAACAGACGCGCAGGTCGCGGCGTTCAGCCACGCGCAGGGATTCGACCGACCGCTCATCGTTCAGTACTTCAGCACCATCGTGAGCGCCGCTCACGGTGACTTCGGCACCTCGTACTGGCAGCAGCTTCCTGCCGGCGGCCTGGTGCTGGGGCGACTCCCGGCGACCGGCGAGTTGGTGTTGCTCGCCATGCTCATCGCCATCGGCGGCGCGGTGCCACTGGGCATCCTCGCCGCGGCCAAGCGCGATTCGATCTGGGACAAGCTGGCGGTGACCCTCTCCCTTCTGGGCATCTCGATGCCGGCGTTCTGGCTGGGAGAACTGCTCATCCTCATCGTCGCGGTGCAGTTCGGACTGACTCCCACCGGTGGGTACGGTGGCCCCCAGTATTTCGTCCTCCCGGTGATCACCCTGGCGGCACTGCCCCTCGGCCGGCTCACCCAGATCGTACGCAGCGCCATGCTCGATCAGCTCGACCAACAGTATGTCCTTGTCGGGCGCTCACTCGGCCTCAGCACCAGGCATCTCATCTTCCAGCATGCGCTCAAGAACGCTGCCATCCCGATCGTGACCCTGATGGGCTGGGAGCTCGGCCGGCTGATCGCCGGCTTTACCGTTCTGGTCGAGGTCGTCTTCAACTGGCCGGGTGCCGGCCTGCTCGCCATCCAGGCGATCCAGCACCACGACATCCCGCTCATCGAGGCGGACGTCACGATCGTCGCGACGCTGATCGTAGCGCTCAATTTCCTTCTCGACATCGTCTACGTGGCTCTCGATCCACGCCTCGCGCGCCCGGGAGGACGCCGCCGCGCCCGCCGAAAGCTGCAGGCGATGGACGGGATGCCAGCCGCCTGATGGCCCTCACCACACCGCTGGAGATCCCGTCCTTTCCGGAGCGTCCATCGTTCCGACGGCTGCCATCGATGCGTGGCCTCTTCCGCGGGCTCTTCAGCAACAAGTTCGCGATGGTTGCCTCGTTGTTCCTGATCCTCCTCGCTGTGGCGGCGATCTTCGCGCCGTGGGTGGCGCCGCACGACCCGAACGCGATCAACATTATCGATCGTCTCACCCCGCCGGTCTGGCAGTCAGGTGGCGCCACCAAGTATCTGCTCGGCACCGATGAACTCGGTCGCGACATTCTCTCGCGAATCATCTGGGGGGCACGTACGTCGGTGAGCATTGGGCTTGTTGTCGTCGCGTTCAGCGTGGTCCTCGGCACCGCCGCGGGCCTGCTCGCGGGCTACCTCGGCGGCTGGGTCGACACGATGTTCATGCGCATCGTCGACATCCAGTTCAGCTTTCCATCGCTGCTCATCTCGCTCTCGGTGGTCCTTGTGCTTGGCGCCAGCGCGACCTCTGTGATCATCGCGCTGTGCATCGACGGGTGGTTGGTGTACTGCCGGCTCACGCGCGGGATGGTGATGACGCTCAAGCACACCGCTTTCCTCGAGGCTGCTCGCGTCGTCGGCAACACGCCGCGCCGAGTGATGCTACGCCATGCTCTGCCGAACATCCTCTCGCCGCTGATCACCCTGGCGACGCTGGAGTTCGCCCGCGTCGTTCTCGCCGAGTCGACGATCAGCTTTCTCGGCCTCGGTGTGCAGCCGCCGGTGGTGAGCTGGGGACTCATGATGAACAACGGCGAGGACTACCTTACAGTCGCGTGGTGGCTGATCACATTTCCGGGCTTGACGCTTACGCTGACGGTGCTGAGCGCCAACGTGGTGGCGAGCTGGCTGCGGGTGGTCGCCGATCCGCTGCAGCGGAGGGGCTCGCGATGACCGCGCTGGCATCCATGGTGTCGGGCGATTCCGCACCCCATCCTGCGACGGTCGGACCCGTCCTTGATGTTGCTGGCCTTTCGACCTCATTCGAGACGCGTGCGGGTCGGGTTCAGGCGGTTGACGACGTGTCCTTCTCGGTCGCGCCGGGGGAAGTCGTTGGGCTCGTCGGCGAGAGCGGATCGGGAAAGACGGTCACGTCGCTGTCCCTGCTCCGGCTACTGCCGTCCTCCGCGCGCACCAGCGGCCGCGTGATATTCGAGGGCCGAGACGTCATGTCGCTGCGTGGTGAGCAGCTACGCCAGCTGCGTGGCGGCCGGATCTCGATGGTGTTCCAGGACCCCATGACCTCGCTGGACCCGGTGTTCACCGTCGGCTCTCAGATGATCGGCGCGCTCCGCGCGCACCAGCGGATCTCGCGGTCCGAGGCGCTGCGGCGATCGGCGTCGCTACTCGAACAGGTTGGCATTCCCGACGTCGTCACGCGCCTGGGCCAGTACCCCCACGAGCTCTCCGGCGGCATGCGCCAGCGCGTGCTCATCGCCATGGCGCTGTCCAATGACCCGGCGCTCCTCATCGCCGACGAACCGACAACCGCGCTCGACGTAACCATCCAGGCGCAGATCCTTAGCCTGCTCAGAGACATCAATGCGCGAACGCGGATGTCGATCATCCTCGTCACCCACGACCTAGGAGTTGTCGCCGGTCTCTGCGACCGAGTCCTGGTCATGTACGGCGGGCGGCTGGTTGAGTCGGCACCGGTCCACGACCTCTTCCGCAGCCCCGAGCATCCGTACACAGCCGGCCTGCTGGACTCTGTCGTTCGCCTCGATCAGGACCGCAACCGTCGACTGTCAGTGATTGAGGGCTCGCCACCTCTGCTCATCGACCCGGTGCCGTGCTGTCCGTTCAACCCTCGCTGTGCCTATTCTGTCGACCGCTGCCGCGAAGCCGTGCCGGCGCTGACCCCTCGCGCGGTCGGCCGCAGCGCCGCCTGCTTCCGAACGGAGGGGCCGCATGAACCGCTCCGCTGACATCCTTCTTTCCGTTGAGGGGTTGAAGACACACTTTGCGTCGCGTCGCCACCACGGCGTCGTCAAAGCCGTCGACGGCGTCGACCTTGCGATCTCCCGTGGCGGCTCGCTCGGACTCGTCGGCGAGAGTGGTTCGGGCAAGTCCACGGTCGCGCGCACCATCGTCCGGCTGGAGGACCCGACCGACGGACGCATCATCTTCGACGGCGTCGATCTCGCTTCGTTGTCGGGTGCGGCCATGCGGCGCATTCGGCGTCGCGTGCAGATGGTATTCCAGGACCCCTACGCGTCACTCAACCCGCGCATGCGACTCGGGGACATCGTCGCTGAGCCCTTCTTGCTCCACGAGAGCATGAACAAGCAGGAGGCGTGGCAGGCGGCAGTGGCCCTGCTGGCCCGTGTCGGATTGGACCGCGACTCAGCCGTTCGCTACCCGCACGAGTTCTCTGGAGGGCAGCGACAGCGCGTGGGCGTCGCACGCGCTGTCGCCGCCAAGCCCGACCTCATCGTCGCGGACGAGCCCGTGTCGGCGCTCGATGTGTCGATCCGCGCACAACTGCTCAACCTGCTGAAGGATCTTCAGGAGGAGTTTCAGCTCACCTATCTCTTTATCTCCCATGATCTCAGTGTCGTGCGCTACGTCTGCGACCGCGTCGCGATCATGTACCTCGGCCGCATTGTCGAGGAGGGTGACTGCGACGCCATCTTTGAGTCACCGAGACACCCATACACGCGCGCACTGCTCTCCGCCGTCCCCATCGCCGATCCGGATCTCGAGAGGCAGCGCGTCGCCCAACTGCTTCCAGGCGAAATGCCGTCGCCACTCTCGCCACCATCGGGTTGCCGCTTCCACACCCGATGCCCGGTCGCGATGCCGCAGTGCGCGCAGGTAGACCCGCCGTTTGTCGTCGTCGGGGCCGGACACCGCGCGGCCTGCCTGCTGGTCGCTGATGAGGAGCGAGTAGCCCTGGCGTCGGTGTCCGCCGGCTCGGCATGATCGTTGTGCGGCGGACTGTCTCCGCCGCGGACACTGCGACGCCGCCGGCATCGGGTGGAGTCCCTTGGTACGTCATTGCCCCGCTGTTGCTCGGCACCTTCATGGGGACCGTCAACAACAACATCGTCACCGTGCCGCTCAACGCCATCGTTCGCGATCTCGGCGTCGGGGTGGGCGAGGGGGCACTGGTAGTCATCGCCTTCAACATCACAGTCGCGGCGCTCATGCCACTCGCCGGCTGGGCGGGTGACCGGATCGGACGGCGGCGTGTGTTCTGCTATGCCGTCGTTGGCGTCGGTGTGGGCGCGCTCGGCGCGTCCTTCGCTCCCAACCTCGCGACTCTGGTGCTGTTCCGCGCCCTGCAGGGTGCCGCCAGCGCCTCGGTGCTTCCCGCCGTGCTCGGCATCATCACTGAGTTGATTGGCGCCGACCGCCGCGGCCGAGCGGTGGGCTTGTGGGCGGGCGCCAACGGCCTCGGCCAAGCGGTAGGTCCGCCGCTGGGCGGGTTGATCACCGGTTTCGTGGGGTGGCGCTGGATCTTTGCGCCGACGGTGGCAATCGCTGTCATCGCTCTGTTGACGACGCTGCGTTTCGTACCCTCTGATCACAGTCGCGTGGTGAGCCTCGAGTGGCGCGGCGCCGCCTCGCTGACCGGCGGCGCGGCGCTTTTGCTCACCGCCGCTGCGGCGGTGCCCATCACCGGCCTCCGATCCGCCCCAGTACTGGTGCCCTTGGTACTCGGCATGCTCCTGCTCCTACTCTTCTGGCGCGCGATCCACCGCGTCGCGGTACCCTTCATCCCGCCATCGCTCCTCGTGGAGCGCGCGTACCTGCGTAGCTCACTGTCCGCGGCGACGCAGATGTTCTGCCTCGGTGTGATGCTGCTCGGCGTTCCGCTCTACCTGACCCGTGCGGCTGGAGTTGACGTCGGCCGGGCCGGTCTGCTGGTGTTCGCCCTGCCTGCGCTGATGACAATGTTCGCACCGGTTGCCGGCTTCAGCACCGAGCGCTGGGGCGGCCGCATGACTCTGCGGGCCGGACTCAGCCTGCTATTGATGAGTCAAATCGCGCTTGGATTGATGCTTCAGTCCGACAGCGCCACGGGCGCCGCCCTCGTCGTGGCTCTCGCCGGGGCCGGCGTAGGGGTCGCCCTCATCCAGACCTCGGCTGCGACGGGGGCCACCCGCTCGATGGCGGGACGGGTTGGTGCGGGTCTTGGTCTCTTCAACCTACTGAGATTCGCAGGCTCGGGGTTGGGGGCGGCGTGGGTCGCCGGGGTGGTCAGCGCCGGCGGCGCCTTCTCACTGATCTTCGCAGGCGCGTCCGTAGCCGGCCTGCTCGGTCTTCTGGCCGCGTTCCTTCCAGGACGCGAGGAGCAACCCAAGGTAATCACAGCAGAGGTGTCGGATGCCTAGGCCATATGACCGCGACCGGATGAGCTCCCTCGCCTCAGGTTTCCCAGTGCGACATCGCCTCCCTGATGTGGCTCTCCATTGCGAGGCGCCCCTGGACCGGATCGGCAGAGGCGATCGCGTCGCGGAGCTGCCTGTGCTGCTCCCACGCCATACTCCCCTGCCGCTCGAGAAGGACCGAGAACACCATCTCGGTACGCTGGCGCAGTGGATTGAGCACAAGGTGCAGATAGGGGTTCTGCGCGGCCCGCTCCATCGCGAGATGGAAGTCGCGGTGCCACATGGCTGCTCCGACAGCGTCGCCGGACTCCGACGCTGCCAGACCCATCTTGACGCACCGGCTCAACTCGTCGATGTCCTCCGGCCTGCGGCGGGTCGCCGCCATTTCGGCGGTGAAGCCCTCGATGGCGATGCGCAACTCCTGGATGTGTTTGATGTCGGTGCCGTCGACGACCGCGACGCGCGCGCCCCTGCGAGGAACGACCTCGACGAGCCCGGTGGCTTCCAGCAGTCGGATCGCTTCACGCACGGGGATACGCGATACCCCGAACTGCTCGGCCAGGTCCGCCTCAATGAGACGGGCGCCGGGCAGGAGTTGCTGCGACAGGATCATGGAGCGAATGTCCTCAGCAATCAGCTCGCCCAATGGGCGATGGGAGCGACTGGCGGTGGCGATCACCGCAATGATCGACAGGAGAACGAACACACAACCCAAAGACCATACCGCGCGTCGATCACTAGCGGCATCGCACAAGCATCAGCAACAGCGCAGTCGGGAGGTTGACCATGGGCAAGATCACGCTCGAGGAAGCACGCAAGGTGGTGCGGGCAGGACTCGAATCAGGGCGCGAGCAGGGGGTCGGCATGGGCATCGCCGTGGTGGACTATGCGGGTCAGATCGTTGCCTTCGAGCGCGCCGACGACGCGATGTGGATCGTCTCCGAGATCGCGTGGCGGAAGGCGCGAACCTCCGCGGCCTTCGGCAAGCCGACCGCGGATCGCGAGCAGGCGTGGGCGCAGCGGCCGTTCTTTGCCCAGAGCGTGGTGGGGCTCGGCGATTTCATCGTCGGCAAGGGCGCGGTGCCGCTCTGGCGGGACGGTGAGGTGGTGGGTGCGGTCGGTGCCAGCGGCGGCCACCCCGACCAGGACCACGTCGCCGCCGAAGCGGGCGCGGCAGCGTTCGCCTCCTCGTAGCCGACCATCGCATGTACTTCGGGCTGACCTTCAAAGAGGACGGTTGGGCGCAGCGCACCGCTTCCGCCATGAGGGAGTTCGCGGCAGAGCACCGCGCAGCGTTCGACGCGTCATCACGCAACGCATCCTTCCCACGTGATCTGTACCGCGAGATGGGTCGTCGTGGCTGGATCGGTCCGCTCACACCGGTTGCCGACGGCGGCGCCGGGGGCGGAGTCGCGGAGTACTGCCTCATCGAGGAGGAGGTTGGCCGGCACCGCATGGTGTCGCCGCAGATCTCCATACAGGGTCAGTGCTGGTTGATCGCCTGGGGGACAGCCGAGCAGCGCGCCCGGCTACTGCCGGGGATCGCCTCCGGCGAAGTCATCTTCTCGGAGAGCATCTCCGAGCCCGGCGTCGGGTCGTCGCTCAAGCTGATGCGCAGCACCGCGAGGCGGTCGAACGGCGATTGGGTCATCAACGGCACCAAGTGTCACGTCAACCTCGGCCATCAGTGCGACGTGACGATCTTCTTCGCCATGGCGGCGGAGGGCCTCACCGCGTTCCTTGTCGATAGAGAGTCGCCGGGCGTCTCGACGCGACAGACCGATCCGATCGGGCTCCGCATGATCCCCACCGCCGACATTCTGTTCGAGGATGTGCGCGTCCCCGAGTCGGCAATGCTCGGCACTCTCGGCGGCGGTATGGACACGTTCCTGACCACCTTCAACACCAGCCGTCTCGGCAACGCTTCCGAACTCATCGGATGGTCGCGCCGCGCGCTCGCGGAGGCGATCTCGTACGCCCGTCAGCGCGAGATCGGCAACGGTGTCGTCACCGATTTCCAGGGCATCCAATGGACGGTTGCAGACTGCTACGGTGAACTCTACGGCGCATCGCTGGCCCGCGATAGGGCCGCCATGCTGGTGGACTCGGGTGGCGATCACGCGCTGGAGACCACCCTCGCCAAGAAGCTTGCCATCGATGCCGCGGAGCGGTGCATCAATCAGGCCTTCGCGCTGGTTGGCTCCCACGGCCTCTACACCGACACAGATTTCGGGGACCTTCTCCACGACATGAAGGTGCTCCGCGTCGCTGGTGGCTCACTCGAGGTGCTGCGCAACTATGCAGCCCGGCGAGTTCTCCGGGACCCGAAGGCGGCGGGCCTGTGACCGACAATCTGGCGCAACTCTTTTTTGCCGCCGCGACCCTCCGTCCCGACGCGCGATTCGGGATGGCCTCGGATCCGTGGACGCTGCTGCGGTCGGTGGCCACGTCAGGGCGCGCGGCCGCGGCGTTTCGTCAATCAGGGCTGAAGCCGGGCGACCGGGTGGCGCTCATCGGCGACACGTCGATGAGCTATCTGCTGGCATGGATGGCTCTGCACATGCTCGGCGCCGAGGTGGCGCTCATCAATCCCACCTTCCCCGCTGAGTTGCTGACCGCGATGCTCGCTGACCTCGAGCCGCATGCGGTGATCTGGTCGGGTCGTTCCCCGGATTTTGCAACGGCTCCTGCGGTGGCTCACCTCGACGCGTCCGATCTGGCTATGGGGCGGTTGCGTGTCGGAGGGGTGGTGATCGAGATAGCCGCCCTGTCCGGGGTCGCATCGGGCGCGCAGCGACAGCCGCTTGACATCGCCGGCTACATGCACACGTCCGGCACTACGGGCACACCCAAGTTCTGCGCCCAGACGCACAGCTACTTCCTCCGCCTCGGCCGCTTTATCGCCGACTCCTTATGCCTGTCACCAGCCGACACAGTGGTGGCACCGCTACCCATGTTCCATATCAACCCGCTTGGCTATGGGGTCGTGGGCGCGCTGACGGCGCAGGCCGACGTGCTCACGGTGCCGCGCTTCTCCGCGAGCCAATTCTGGCCAACCGTGCTCGCGACAGACGCGACCGTCCTTGTGCTGCACGCGCCACCCGTGGAGATCCTCAAGCGGGCCACAACGGCCGAAGACGCGGCGGGACACAGGGTGCGGGCGGTGTTTTACGCCGACGAAGAATTCCTCAGCCGCTTCGGTGTGCCGCTCGGTCTCTCGTGCTACGGCTCCACGGAAGCCGCCGGGCTCACCCACACCTGGGCGTGGCGCAGAGGCGAGGCCACATCCATCCCTGAGGGGATGGCGCGATATGGCGGACGGGCGCGCCCTGACGTCGCCTGGACCGTCGACGCGGATGGCGAGATCCTGGTGCGCGGTGACCGGCCCGGGGTGCTCTTCTCCGGTTACAGGCGCGGAGCGACGCTTGAGGATCCACTGGACGGAGATGGCTGGTTCCACACCGGCGACCTTGGACGTGTCGACGAACGCGGCAACCTCATCTTCATCGAACGTGGCTCGGAGTCGATCCGAGTGCGAGGCGAATACGTGCCGATTGCTTTTGTCGAGCAGCGCTTCGCCGACATCGAGACGGTGCACGAGGCGGCAGTGTGGCGTCGAGCCTCGGGGCTCGTCGACGACGACCTCGTTCTCTTCATCGTCGGCGACGGGCTGCCGCTGGAGGACATCCGCCGTGTCGCGGGAACGCTCCCGTCGTTCATGCGACCGACCTCCGTCGCGCGCATCGCCGCGATGCCGCGCGACGGAGCCGTGGGCAAGCTGCGCCGCCGCTTGCTCGACAGCGTGGCGCCGCTCGAGGCGAGCGCTCTGTGAGCGGCGGGATCGTCGACCTCCACGTCCACTCCGCCCCCAGCCTGCTCCCGCGTCATACCGATGACCGGGGCACCGCCGAGTCGGCTCAGCGAGCCGGCATCGAGCAGTTCGTCCTCAAGGCACATGAGGGATCCACCGCGGAGCGCGCGCTGCTCCTCGGTGGCGGCGCGGTGGGCGGCATCGTGCTCAACAGCCCCGTTGGGGGCGCCAACCCGGACGCAGTCCGTGTGGCCGCGCGCTTCGGTGCGCGCGTGGCATGGATGCCGACCATCTCATCACCGGCGCACAAGCGAGCCAATCGCAGTCCCGAGCTGTCCGCGCACCGCAGCGTCGATTTCACCGCCGTCCCGATCTGCGACGGCAACGCCATACAGCGTGCATGGCTACCGGTGTTCGAAGAGGTTGCCGCGGCCGACATGGTGCTCGCCTCGGGACACGCGACGATCGATGAGGCGATCACCGCGTTCAAGGCAGCGCAGCGGGCGGGCGTGCGACGCTTTCTGGTGAATCACCCGTTGATGCCGTTCCTCGGCTGGCGCGACGAGCACGCCGCCATCCTGCGCGCCTTGGGAGCGCATCTAGAGGTGGGAGCTCTCGCCGACCTGATCGCTGCGGATGGTAACGAGGGCACGGCGCACCTCCTGAGCGTCTACCCAACGGAACTAGTCGTGTTCGGAAGCGACCTCGGTCACGCCAATTATCCCGCGCTTGACTCCGGCATCGCGGCCTGGGTGACGCAGTGCGAGCCGGTGGTCGGCGAAGCACTGCTCGCACGAATCATGTCGACGAACGGTCATGAGTTGTTGGCTGCATGATCCGTGTCGCACTGCTCCCCGGGGACGGCATCGGCGCCGAAGTCATGCAAGGGCCTGCGGAACTGCTCCGCACAGTCCCGGTGGAGGTCACCGGTCCCTGGCCCATCGGCAGTTCCGCGTTTGCCGCGCACCGCACTGGCCTGCCCGAGGTGACCCTGACCGCCTGCGAGGCCGCCGATGCCATCTTGCTTGGGGCCGTTGGTGACCATCCCGGTGTCGACCTGCCCGGGTATCGCACCGAGCTACCGCTGCTGAAGCTCCGCGAGCACTTCGGTCTCCGAATCAGTCTTCGCGACATCTGGCGTGACGGACAGCGGCCCTTGACCATCGTGCGCAATCTTCTCGGCGGCGCGTACGGCGCCGAGTCGACCCGGCGCGAAAGCGACGGCACGATTGCCGCCTCGGACGAAATCATCCTTGAACCGGACCGCATTGCTGAGTTGGCACAACTCGCCTGCGGATACATCGAGCTACGCCCAGGCGCACGCCTGTTCTCGGTCGACAAGGCTAACCTCTTTGCCACCAGCCGCCTCTGGCGTCATGTGGTCACCAGGATCAGCGCGACTCACGGCATCGAGGTTGCCCACCGGCATGTCGACCGCGCGGCCTTTGAACTTGCGAGCCGCCAGCTTCCTGATGCGGTCTTGCTCACCGAGGGCATCTTCGGTGACATCCTGAGCGATCTAGCCGCAGGGCGCGCCGGCTCGATTGCTTTGGGCGCATCGGCGAGCGTTCACCCCGGCAAGCCCGCGCGAGGTCGGTGCGTCGGCCTCTTCGAACCCCTTCATGGGTCGGCGCCACTGCACACCGGTAAGAACATGGCGAACCCGGCAGGCGCGTATTTGGCGCTGGCGAGTCTCCTCGAGTGGTTTCCGGAGACAGCGGATTTAGCCCCGGGGGTACGAGCTGCGCTGACGACCGCGATGCGCGTAGGGCCGCGTACGTACGACCTGGCTCCGGTCGGCGGGCCTGTGAGCACGACAAGCGCGTTCTCGGAACGAGTTAACCGCGCGTTCGAGCTAGCCAGTTGACTGCACGCGCCCGGCGCGCCGTCTTTGTCCACGTGTCGTTCGTCTACTTTCTCACCGCCACGTCCGAGACACTGATCTCGCCGCTATTTCCGCTCGTGCGCCACGATCTGCATCTCGACGTGTCACAACAAGCGATTTTGCTTGCGGGGCTGACGGTGTCAATCGCGGTGTGCAATGTCGCCGGCGGAGTCATCGGCTACCGCGGCGGTGATCGCCGGGTCGTCCGCGCCGCCGCACTCATCCTCGCGCTCGGCTCACTGATATCCGGGCTCGCGCCGTCGTTCGGCGTCCTGCTCCTGGGCCAAGTGGTCCTTGGTGGCGGCAGTGGGCTCTTTTTCGCTTCTGGGTTGGCGACGGTGGGACGCATGTACGCGACGCGGCGCGGCCGAGCGGTAGCCAATTACGGACTCGCCTATTCGCTGGCGTTGGCTACTGCGGCGTTTGCGGCCAATGTCGGTGTCGGGCATTGGCGCGTGCCATTCCTAGTCGCCGCCGCAGCCGCAGCGGCCCTCGCGGTGGTGGCGCCGCAGTACCTCGAGGCGGACCACAAAGCGCATCTCAAGGGACAGATGATGGAATCACTTCGCGCTGGCTTGCGCCACCCCCTCTATCGCGTCTCGCTCCTCACGGGCATCGTCGCGGGCACGTGCCACTACGTCATCATCGGCTTCTCCCCCACCCTGTTCGTCGACCGCGGCGAAAGCTTGCCCTTCGTCGCCAGCATGATCGGCGTCGGTCGCCTCGTGTCGACGATCGGGAAGTTCGGCGGCGGCAGGCTCTACGATCGCTTCGGTGGACTGCTCACCGCAACCGTCGTGATGTTCACACTCGTCGCCGTCGGCCTTGCCATGCTCGCGACGCCGCCTACAGTCGGCGCTATCCTGGTCATCCCCTTCGTTACGGTCGCCGCGATTCTCTTCACAGTGTCGAACACGCTATCGGTCAGTGCCCTTCCGTCGCGATCGAGCTTCACGGTCGGCGTTTATCGCTCGGTACTCGTCGCCTCATCGGCGTTGGTTTCGGCCGGCGTTGGCGCACTCGTGCACACAGTTTCGCTCCAGACCGTCATCCTCATGACGCTGGCTGTGCCGTTGAGCGGCGGCGTCGTCGTCGTCCTTCTCCTGCGGCGGATACGACATACCGTCGATCCCCCGCGGTCTCCCGACGTTGCAGTCCCGCTCGAGGTCGCCGTGGCTGACATCGCAACCGGCCGCCCGCTCAGTCCCTGAAGATCGGCGGCCGCCTCTCTCGAAACGCTGCCCACCCCTCGGTTGCGTCGTCACTGTCCTGAGTGATCGCCTGGGCGAGGGCCTCTACCTCAAGGGTGGCGGCGAAGGTCGCGTCGAGCGCCAGGGCAAGCGTGCGTTTGGTAGCACGCACGGCTTGCGGCGAATTGCCTGCGATAGTTGTGGCCAAGGTCACGGCCTCCTCGACGATGACGTTGTCATCTACGACCCGGTTGACCAGTCGCGTCGAGAGGGCCCGCTCGGCGTCGATGAGCTCGCCGGACAGCAGGAGCTCTGCAGCAACCGCCGGCCCTACCAGCCGACTCAATAGGTAGGTGGCGCCACCGCCTGCGTGGATACCGAGGCGCACGAAGGTAGCACCGAAGCGGGCTGAGCGTGCTGCGAGGCGGATGTCACAGCACAGCGCAAGGTTGAGCCCGGCGCCAATAGCAGCCCCATTGACGGCCGCGATTACCGGCATGGGGAGCTGCCGGATATTGAGGAACACCCGGTAAAACTCACTGAGCCGGTCGCGCCGCGCCAGCGGGCCCGCCGTGACCTCGGATTTCATTGTCCCGAGATCGGCACCCGAGCAGAATGCCTTTCCGGCGCCAGTGATGACGACACATCGCGCTCCCCGATCGGCACGAAGATCTGCCGCCACGTCGAGCAGGACCCGAGCGAGCGGCGGGTCGAGCGCGTTGCGGCGGTCCGGATTGTTGAGCGTGAGCACGACCACGCCGCCAGCCCGACGATCGACGACCAGAGGTGTCGAGACATAAGCCATGCGCCGGAATTGTGCCAGTGAGGGCTGAGCGCCCGCATTCGACCAGATGCCTGCGGAGCCACAGGATTTAGACAGGGATGTATGGACCGCCGGGATCCGGGCGGCCAGTTGGGCGCGCCGAAACCCTCGGGGTCTGATGGGCGGGCAGTGACACTCTGCGGGCGGGATCGGCGTAGGCCATGGCGTACAGATTCAGTCTCGGTCGCAATGCCTTATTCAGAACTGCCCCGTAGATTGCCGCGAACAGCGCGTGGAGATTCCGCGCGCGACTGCACTACGGAGTCCGTTGCGAAGCAGAGGCCGCGTGTCGGCGCCGGCCGCGCAGAGCAGCTCATATCACTGCAACTGCGCTTGGCCAGGCTCGGGGAATATCCAGCCGACCTAGGCTTGAGCAAGCCGCTCATATCATCGGTTGGATCTACATTGGCATGACCAATCCGACTACGTCGCCCCGCGACCGCTGAAGTTCACCGCACGGCTTTGGCGCAGCCCACTTTCAAACTGCTGCACTGCCTCAGGTGCGTGGATTGATGACCGTTTCGGGCGCGGCGTGGTTCCGTACACGCCATGCGCTCCATCTTCGCCGAGATCTGGTGCAACAGGTTGGCTGTCTGCCTTCCGCTCTAGTGTGCAACATTACGCCATGGTGGGCGACACTGAACCGGTACGAGCCCTTCGCCAAATCAGGCGGCAGCGCTCACGGTTTCATGCGAAGTGGCTGACGGCAGCGGCGCCGCCAGGTCGATGGGCTGCTCGATGCGCATGCCGAGGCGCCAGGCTCGTCCGGGTAGGCCCGTCAATTCCTGTCAATCGGGGAGACAGGACTCGAACCTGCGACCCCTGGTCCCCCAGACTAGTCCTTATTTCTAGCCTCTGAACTGAGTTCGGGAAAGTGGTTTCGTCGCGAATTGGTTGGAATGACGACTACACCAAGTGCGATGAAATCATCGCGTCAACATCCGCAGACGTACGAGCGTGAGCATACTGCTAACTCCGTCATCGCCCCCCGTGGGGACATCTGCTGGTCGTCAAATGACGCCAGGGGCAGCGTCGCAGCTGCGCCATCGAGGGGCGGCCCGTCGATAGCTGTCACAGTCACCTTCCGAAGCCCCTGCTCATCCGGCGCATACCCCCATGACCTTCTCTTGGCAGGACCTCACACGGTCTCGGGCGCCGACGCAAGACGTGATTGTGCTTCGCGGAGCGGGTCGGGGATGCGGCCGCCGAGTCGAAGCAGGACGGCTCCGGCCAGCACCGCGGCAAGCGCGCCACCCCACCAGACGGCGTCTGGCGAGGTCTGCAGGAGCAGGCCACCAATCGCCGGGCCGAGGGCCAGGGAGATGCTGAAGGTCAGACTGTAGAGAGACAGGTAGCGGCCGAGCAGATGGGCTGGGGCCATGTCCGCGACCAGTGGCCCGAGAACGACAATGTGTACGCATTCGCCGATTGCGAAGACGATCGCAACGCCGGCGAGGAGACTGGTCGCAGCGAGCTCCGAGTGGATGAGCGTCGCTGGCAGCACCGCGAGCAGGCTGACCGCAAAGAGCGCGCTGGCCGCCGCGAAGGCGTGTGTGCGTCGCATCCGTGCCACGACGCGCACCGCCGGGATCTGCGCGATGACGACGAAGCACGTGTTGACGAGGACGAGGATCCCAATCGCGGCGGGACCGAGCGATGTATGGGTCCTTGCAAATGGCGGCAGGATGTTGGAGAAGAACGTGTGGCCGACGACGACGAGCACGATATTGGCTGCGATCACAGTGAGGAAGCGCCGATCTCGAGCGACGGCGCGAAAGCCGGTTCCACTGGCGTCGGTCGCTGTGACGGTCTCGACTCGCGGGCTCGGTACGGCGGCGAGCACGACCAGCGCGAATCCTGCGTAGGTGACGGCGTCGAAGAGATACAGCGTTTGGAACGAGCTGACCTGCTGTGCGGATGCGATGACGAAGCCGGCGACGGTCGCGCCGGCGCCGAGACCGAAGTTGCCCGCGACGCGGTTGAGCGCGAAGGCTGCCGCTCGCTGCTCGCGCTTGACCAACCTGATGGTCAATTGCCGGTTGGCCGTCCCTGCCGCGCCGATTCCGGCTCCGCTGACAATCGAGCAGGCAAAGGCCTGCCAGGGATGGTCGACATACGCGAAGCCGGCGTAGCCTAGGGCGCTCGCCAGGCTTCCTGCGACCACGATCCCTTTGGCGGAGTACCGGTCGAGCAGCGCTCCCGTCGGCGGGGTGGCGATTGCGGCTGTCCCCATGGTCGCCGCGAGAATGAGTCCGGCTGTTGACGTTGAAAAGCCACGTATCTGGTGCAGATAGATGATCTCAAAGGGAAGAATGAGCCCGTAACCGAAGAAGTTGAGGGCGTTTCCCGCTTGAAGGATGAGCACGGGGCGAGAGAGCCCGGTGCGCCAACCCGCGATGAGGTGTGAAACGCGGCGGTTCATCCGCCAAAAGGCCTCGCTGCGGCCCGAATCGCCCCGACGGGAGGCGCCTCAGGCATTGCCGCCGCGATACCGTTGACTCATGTCGCCGACGGTACGAGGCGCCGATGCTGACCGTCTTGAACGATCCTGCGGCCGACGCTCGGACTCGATCAGGTTCGGGCCGAGCGCTGACGGCGTCGAGCGCGCAGAGGTCTACCTCTCCACGCGCGGGTTCGATCCGCACCGGCACGACACCTACGGGATCGGCGTTACGACGGCCGGCGTGCAGATCTTTCGTTACCGTGGCTCGCAGCGTGTCTGTCTGCCCGGTCAGCTGCACGTCCTGCATCCCGACGAGACGCACGACGGCGGCCCGGGAACCGAGGACGGCTTCGGTTACCGGATCCTCTACATCGCGCCAGAGCTCGTCCGGGGCGCCCTCGGCGGTCGCGCACTGCCGTTCGTCGCCGATCCCGTCCAGGAACCGAAGCCGACGGCTCGACCCATCGTTGACCTGCTCGCCGACATCGACGACCCCATCAACGAGCTGAGCTGTACCGAGATCGCGGTGGCGGTCGCCGACTGCCTCCTGTCGCTCACTGATTGCCCCGACCGCCGCCGAGCCACGGTCGACATCAGTGCAGTCGAGCAGGTACGCGAGTATCTCGCGGCCCACGCACGGGAACAGACGCCGGCGTCGACTCTTGAAAAGATCGCGGGCACCGACCGGTTCACGATCACGCGCCACTTCCGATGGGCGTTCGGGACAAGCCCCGACCGCTACCGGACGCTGCGCCGCCTGGCGCTCGCGCAAGCCGCGATCGAGAGCGGGCAGTCACTCGCGCAAGTCGCTGCCGAGGCCGGATTCGCCGACCAGAGCCACATGACGCGGCACTTCAAGCGGACCTATGGATTGACGCCGACCCGGTGGAGGGCCCTCACAGCCGCCTCGTCGACAGAACGTCTCGAGACCAATGGCCACCTCCGATAAAACCACGCATAGAGCCACAACCCCTTCTATCCCCGCGCTCAAGGGTGTGCGCTAACTCTTGGACGGCGGCCAAGAGCCTGCTCGTACCGAGCAAGACGGTGGTCGATCCGTACCGAGACCCGATCTCTGTGATTCGCTCGGGGTTGGTGGCCCCTGCAGCCCGCGGAAGTATGCAACCTGTACATACATCTTCTCGAGGCCAGAGGGGAGGATCAAACCGATCACACGAACGGGTTCGCCTGTGACGTTGGCAAACCTCTGCGGCACGCCGCGAGGTAGCCTGGCAATGCGCTTCGGGACGGCGCTTGCGTCAGCCATTGATCCATCGTGCGAATCCTTCGACGAGCCTGCGAGAGCTCTGTGCTTCGGCCATCTCTTCGGGGTGCCATTGCACAGCCAGGAGCAGGAGATCCGGAGCCTCGAGGGCTTCGACGCACCCGTCACTGCTGACGGCGGCACAGTGTAGGGATGGCGCCAGGCGGTCCACAGCCTGGTGGTGGCCACTATTCACTGCTGCGACGTCAACACGCAGGATGTGTCGCAGGTAGGTACCGTCAAGGATCTGCACTTCGTGAATCGGCGCTGCAGGGTCCGCGCCCCACCGGGGATGGGCGACGTGCTGGTGTAGCGTTCCGCCCAACGCGACGTTCAGCACCTGCTGCCCTCGGCATATCCCGAGTATCGGAAGGTTGCGAGCACGAGCTGCCGTGACGAACTCGAGTTCGAGCGCATCCAGGTCCTCGATGGATGTCTCCGTGTGCGGTCCCGGCTCCTGTCCATACCGTGCGGGTGCTACGTCGGGGCCGCCGGGTACGACGAGGCCGTCAAGGCGCGCAAGGATCGTCGTCGATGATTTCGGCGTGATCAGGACGGGTACGAGGCCAGCAGAGCTCAGCAGGCTGAGGTAGCGCAGGGCGTTCTCGCCGGGGGCCGCCGAACGCGCGACGATGTCGTCCGTCCACGTCAACCCAACCATCGGATCAGGGTTTATGCGCATCGACTGCATACGGGGAGCGTAGCGAAACGCCGAAGTGCCGACTCCTGAGGCTCCGTCGTCTTTCGCCACTCGGTGTCGCATCAATCTGCTTGGCCGAAAGCTCATCGGGCAGCGCAGTTTCGGCCCCTGCTCGACGGGACCTCCGGCCCTGGTTCGGCTGGCAACTCCGCCGTAGACGGGCCTCTGTGCCGCTAGGGCCTCCAGCTACTCCCGAACACCCGCCATCGGCCACACGCTACGGATGGGCGGCCTTGCTCGTCATTCTCGGCATCATCGCCGCAGTCGTGTGGCTCAGCGTTGCCTCCGAAGCCGTGAACCGGCACGCCGATGGTTACCCGCGAACAGCCGTACCCGGAGCGATCTCGCTCAACGTCGCACAGCCGAGCACCTACTACATCTACGTGGAAGGCGTCCCGGCCACCCTTAGCGATCTCAACATCACCGTGACTGACCCGGGCGGCCAGACCGTCGCGGTGACCGCGATGTCCACGCGCTCCTTCTACGACCACCACGGCATGTTCGGCCACGCAGTCGGCAGGTTCGGGGCCACGGAGCCTGGCAGCTATCGCCTGACGGCGTCGGGCCCCCTCACCCCCTACGGGGACTTCGCCGTGGGTGACGACATCGCCAACCGAATGATCCCGAACCTCTGGGGAGTGGCATCGTGCTGGTACTCTCCGTCGGGTCAGCCCTCATCCTTTCGACCAGAACCTTCCTGCAACGTCGGAAGAGACGGAGCGTTTAGCCCAGATCCGCCCCGGCCATTCACCGGATGCGGTCGCTCATCGAGCGTGTCAGCACCATGGTGCGGAGCTGGCCGGCCCGCGCAAACAAGTGCACGCGCAACCGGGCGCATTGCGAAAGCCAACGGATGAGCCAGCTCGGTCCGGGTTCACGGGAAAGCACCCTGAGGTGCTCAGTGGCGCGTCGAACCTGCGACCCCTGGTCCCCCCAGATTAGTCGTCGTTTCCCGATGCAGGCTGACTTCTACTTCGAGTGCTTTCGTCGGGAAATGGTTGGAATGATGACTAGATCACGCGTTATGGATTTCGTTGCACTCGCGTGGACATCCTGTGGGCCGGGCCCGCGGTGGGCCACCTTCTCAGCCCCTCGCCAGCACCTCGAAGTCGGCGACGGAGCTGATGTTCACGCTGGCATACGCGCCAAGCGCGAGCAGGTCCGCGTCCCCCGTGACGAGAGCATCGGCCGATCCGGTGATGGCTATCGCAAGGATCTGATCGTCATCAGGATCCCGGCAGACGCGTGGAACCTCAACAGGCGTCGCTACATCGGCGATGGCTTCAAGCTCGGCTCGCACCGCGGCAGCCCGATCGCTTGTCCAGCCGCACGTCTCCACGAGCACGGCCTCGAGCTCGCCGAGGATCGCGGGACCGATGATCAGCGTGTGGTCACCACGGAGGACGTCGTCGAGGAGCCGTCGCGGTCGTCCACCAAAGTGGAGCGCCGACACCAGCACATTGGTGTCGAGAACCACCCGCACTCAGCGTATTGGCCTGTGGCGAGACCGGCCCCGGCGCGACTTCACCGCGGCTGCGACCGTGGCTTCCGTCAGGGCGCCGGCAGCCGCGCGTTCTGCTCCATACGCAAAGAGCTGATCCCAACGTCTGCGTCGCTCCGCGTATTGACGGAACGCTTCGCGCAAGAGTTCGCTGCGTGTCCGGCCCTCCTCGTGCGCCAGGCGGTCGACTTCGACCGCGAGCTCTGGGGGCAAAGAGATCGTCACTGTCCCGGTGGTGCGCATGAGCCAACGATAACACGAAGTCTTACCCGCTCGGACCGCCAAAGGGATCAGGCGCCCGACTCCATCAAAGTCAGGACACCCAGACTGGTGAGCCCTGGGTTTCGTGGAGTCGGATTCTTGGAGTCACGCTGCCGTTGTCGGTTGTTGTCGAGCCTCTGTGCAAGTCCACCTCATGCTCGACACGTGCCGAACCAACGACATCGAGTGACCGGCTGTTGCGGCATCTGGCCGGAGCCGGGGGATTCATGCCATTTGCAGGAAAACCCCTCATTTCTCGTTAGAGCACTACACCTGCTAACCGACAGACAGGTGCTCCTCGCTGCCAGTCTGTAGTACAGCCAGGGCGACTGGGTCGGCAACGTCGAGGCGTATCCGCCGCCCGTGTCAGCGCACGTCGACGACGGCGACTCGGTGGACCCCTCCAGGACTGTCGACACTCACCTCGTCACCGGCGCGGTGGCCGGAGATCGCGGCTCCCAAAGGCGAGTCCAGCGAGATCCGCTGACGGGCGATGTCGGCCTCAGCTGGCACAACGATGGTGTACTCGGAGTCCCCGAAATCATCCCGCACGACGACAGTCGCGCCTAAGCCCACGGTACCGTCATACGGGGCGGCCTCGACGATCAGTGCATGTCGGAGCATCCCTTCGATGGTCTGTACGCGGCCGTCGAGGAGACCCAGTTCGCGCCTGGCATCGTGGTAGGCGAAGTTTTCGCGCAGATCACCTTCGGCGCGGGCGGTGGCAACCCGCTGGACGACTTCAGGGCGCTTGGAATCGATGAGCTCGCGCATTTCGGCGATGAGCGCGGCTTGGCCGTCTGCGGTGAGCAGGACTCGTCTAACGAGTGTCATTTGATGATCTCCGGCACGGGAGGCGCTACAGAAGGTCGCTAGTGTGCCACGGCTTGCGGTTCGCCGCGTTTGGTCGCTTGCCCAATGTCACCGCGCTGGAAGGGGCGCCCTGGAGGTGCCTTCCCACAACGAAACGGGCGGCTGCCTGACGGTAGACAAGCAGGGGCCGCATGAAGCTCACGATGACAACTCCGTTCTGATTGAACCCTCGGGTTCGCACGTTCATCCGCCCGGTCGGGTCGGCCGGCGCGAATTAGAGTGGTTTTGCAGGAAAGAACATCAATCAGGGAATGAGTACTAGTCCCCGCAAAGTGACTGATCCCCGCAAGTTGGAATCCACTGCAACTGAGTGGAAATGGCTGCTCTGCAATGCAATGCAATGGGCTGCGAATCGGGGAGACAGGACTCGAACCTGCGACCCCTGGTCGCCCAGATTAGTCCTCATTTCCAGGCGCGTGCTGAGTTTGACTTAGAGTGCTTTCGTCCGGAAATGGTGGGAATGACGACTAGAGCAGGCGCGATGGACTCCGATGGAATCCCGTCACCACACCCGTGCCTACTGGGCAGCCGCGCGCCGGGTCATCGTGCGCCGAGTTCGCTCAATACCTCCATCGCGTACAAAGCCTCCCACCCGCCTTCGCGGGGTTGTGCCGTGAAATCCTTGTCGAGCCTCACCAGCAGATCGACGAGTTCGCTGCGCACCGGCGTTCGACCGAGCAATGTGGGCAACTCCGACAGCTTAATAAGCCAGTCCGCGTACCACGATGCCCAATCCGGATCATTTCCGTCGACGATGCGGTAGACACGGTGGTGCGTCTCTGCAGCTTCGGTCAGAAGCTCCCGAATCCGGGCCTCGGCGTCGTCCATATGCTGAGAGCCAACCATAACCTCAAACCTCCAACCGGGACACGCCCGCTACGCGCTCGAGGCAGCGTCCAGGGATCGGATCGGTTGCACGGGATCCGGCGGTGGCGACGGATCCGGTTCGTACGCTCGGAGCGGGAGCTCAAACCACACGGTGACGCCGTCGCTCTCAGTCTCAGCGCCAACGATGCCGCCGTGCGCAGCCACCAACTCCTTGACGATTGCCAGGCCGATGCCTGCGCCTCCGCTGCCGCGAGCGCGACTCGAGTCCGCGCGATAGAAGCGCTCGAAAATGTGGGGTAATGAGTCTGCTGCGATCGTGTCACCAACGTCGTGGACCGCGACGCGAACGAACGATTCATGGCGGGTCATGCCGACTGTGATGACGGAGCCCGCAGCGGCAAAACGGATGGCATTGTCAATGATGTTGGCGACAATCTGGCCGAGGCGCCCAGCGTCGCCAGCAACGGCGAGTTCTCCTTCCGGCGCAACGACCTGGCAGGTAAGTCGGTGCGTCTGGAGGCTGGCGTCGAATCCGAGGACGACGTCGCGCACCATCTTGTCGAGTTGCACCGGCTCGCGCGCCATACGATCACGTGCCAACTGCGCGTCAGCGAGACCGCGCAAATCCTCGACCAACGCGATCAGTCGACCCAGTTCGTTGTGCGCCTGCTGGAGGCGGGCAGGCGTCGCCGGGATCACGCCGTCGCGCATCCCCTCGATCAGTCCAAGAAGATTGTGCAGCGGCGTGCGCAATTCATGCGCGGCATCGTTGGTCACCTGGCGGCGCAGCTCTTCGAGACGCTGCAATGACTGCGCGAGCTCGTTGACAGAGTCTGCCACGCCACCTATCTCATCGCGACGATTGGTGGCCACCGGGATCGGGGCATCGCCACGCGCCATGCGCCGCGTTGCCTCGCGCACCGCTGCGAGCGGACGAAGTGCAAAGCTCACTGCTGCGAAGCTGAGTGCGACCGCGACGATCGCAGCCACTGCAATCGTCGGATAGATCTGCGCCTCGACAGCGGCATCGTAGGCCCGCTGACCCGCGGCCGGGTCGACCGGCTGGCCGGCGGCATGCATGATGACCATGAACTGCTGCTGCGCAATGTTGTGCATCAGCACGATGATCAGGACGACGGTCGCCGCGATGACAGCGACATTGAGGGCCACGAGCTGCCATCGCAACCCTAGCGCACTCCATCGGTGACGCAGGAACCCCAACGCGCGGCCCAGCATGGTGCTCACAGTCCTCAGGCCTTTTCGGCGGTGAGCTTGTACCCGACGCCGCGTATGGTTTCGATGGACGCATTCGCGTGCGCTGCCTGGAGCTTTTCGCGAAGCCGGAACACGTGGACGTCGACGGTACGCTCGAGCATCGGCGAGCGGTCGCCGGAATGCACTTGATCGATCAGCTGGGAGCGGGTGAGCACCCAGCCGGGTCGCTCCAGCATCGCGGCGAGCAATCCAAACTCCACATGGGTCAACACCACGAGCCGTCCCTGGATGACAACGTCGTGTCGTGTTGGTGAGAGCTCGACGTTGCCAAGTTGGATGACTGCCGGTGGGCGCGGGCCGATCTCCGAGCGTCGCAGGAGTGCGTCGACGCGCGCCAGAAGTTCGCGGGGACTGAACGGTTTCACCAGGTAGTCGTCTGCTCCGACGCGGAGCCCATCGACCCGATCAGGCTCATCCGCCCGCGCACTGAGAAACAGGATCGGAACGATCGACCCCGAGCGTCGGATGTCTGCGCAGATCTCGAAGCCGTCCTTTCCCGGCAGCATGACGTCCAGGATCAGGCAGCGGGGCTGGGTCTGGCGTACAAAGCCCAGCGCCTCGGATCCCGAACGGCAGATGACCACGCGATAGCCGGCGCTTTCAAGGTAGGCGCGCACCACATCGCAGGTGGTGTGATCGTCCTCCACCACCAGGATCGGAGCTGCCAGTGAGGCCGGTGGCGACTGGGTCATTGCGTCCTCAGTCGAGGCCGCGCCGCCGCTACTGGCCGAAGTGTTGATGGTCATTGCTCCCCATTCTGCGAAAGTCGCCGAGAAGCCGGGCGGCGCGATGCCGCCCGGCTCCGAGTGACGACTGTTCCAAGACTGTGTGGGTCGTCGACGCGGAGGCTTAGCTGATCGCCAGACCCGTGGCCGCAGCCGGAAGTCCGCTGGCTGCGGTCTCGTTGACGGCACCCAGATTGCCACCGGAAGTCACCGGTGCCGACGCAATCTCGGTCGTGGTCAGGACGAAGAACCAGCCACCCCCGAGAACCTCGTCGATCGGATGCACACCCACTGTGGCCGCAATGTCCGATCGCAGCGTGAGCCGGCCACGGGAGCTGATGTTGTACGAGGAGATAGTGCCCGAACCCGCATTCGCGAGGTAGGCGCGCGTTCCGGCGCCGTTGACGACCAGCCAGCACGCAGCTGCCTGGGATTCACCAACTTCGCTGATGGGATGCAACACCCCGGCCGCGCCAACCCGATAGGAGGTCGCCGCACTGGCGCCTCCTGCGCCCCCGCCAGCGTCGGAGACGATTGCCTCGCCACCGGCACTGAACCCGAAGCCGTACGGGGCGGTTCCGGTCGAGACAGCATGGCGCAGCCCGGCCAGCCTCCCGTCGGCGCTCACGTTGAAGGTGTCAATGCTGCTGCTCACCTTCTCGGTGACGATGACGTGCGTTCCCGCAGGAGTGAAGCCAATCTGGACCGGCGTGGCCGCCTCCGATGACAGCGCGACCGGGGCGTGCGAGGACGGAACCAGCGAATGGCCGGTCAGGACTAGCGAGCCAACCGTGTTGCTGCCCTGGTTGAGCACGACGATCCAGCGCTCGTGCGCGGCGACACTCACCGGGTCGGAGCCACCAGACGGCGCCGCGTCAACGAGCGAGAGCGTCCCGTTGGAGAGGATCCGGAAGTACGAGACCGTGTTGGACGCGGCGTTGACGACGAGTAGCGCATGCCCTTTGTCGGCGAGTGTCACCGCCCCTTGTGACCCGAGACCCGCGCCGGTGCCGTCGCCGCCGGTCGGAAAGCTGCCAATAGAGGCCAGGGTGCCGCCGCCGGTCACCCAGAAGGCGAGCACCGAGTTGCCGCCGTCGACTGAGGTCTGGTTGCTCTCCGTGTAGACGTATGAGCCGCCCGGGCCTGCCTGGGCGGCTCCGCTGGCGCCGACCTCGGTCGCTGCGGTCACCGAGATGGCCCCCGCCAGCAACGAGCTCGCAAGCCCGATGCCGAGGTTCCTGATGGAGTGGTCTGCCATGGATACGCGCCTCCTGGTGCGTGGCTCGGTGGGAGCCATCTGTGGACACTGCCATCAGGGTCAGGCACGAACATTTCGCTGGTGTTTCGATCGATCCTTTCAGCGGACCGGCGATCAAACAGCGCGACGGTGATTCAAGGGGAGCGGGTGGCACATCGCCACCCGCTCTTGGGAGGGAGGCAGTCCGCTCGATAAAAACCAACGCGTCAGTTTTATGCATGGTAGCATATCCGATATGCCCCGAATCTCCGAAGGCGCGCGCCTTGAACGCCGCCAGCAGCTCATCGAGGCGGCCTGGCGCTGTGCCGGCAGGATGGGCTACAGCGAACTGACGGTCGATGACATCTGCGCCGAGGCTGAGGTGAGCAAAGGGGCCTTCTACGGATATTTCTCTTCCAAGCAGGAGTTGCTGATCGCGCTTCTCGAGGAGGATGCGGCTGACCTCGACGAACGCCTTGAGCATCTCGCTCAGCGCAACATCTCCAATGTCGACCGGCTGCGAAGTTTTGCCCGCGAGATGTGTGAGCGCGGCACCGACCAAGCCCGAGTCCAGGTGCGTTCGGACCTGTGGGCCCTCATCCTCACGGAGCCAGCGATCCGTGAGCGGATGGTGTCAGCGGTCGGGCGCCGCAGAGCGATGTTGAGGGGCTGGATCGAGGGGGCCGTTGCCGTCGGCGAGATTGCCGATATTCCTGCCAACGCCTTCGCCTCGGTCCTGCTCGCGCTCGGCGACGGACTCACCCTGCACGGTTCTCTCGACCCCTCCGGATTCCGCTGGAACAACATCGCTCGTGTCCTGGC